>NZ_JBICKJ010000023.1:0-60447 GCF_043104125.1 Pseudomonas sp. xss_4 | reverse complement strand
CAGCACAACAGCATCAAGGTGCAGGCCGAGCAGAGCATCGAGCTTAGTGCTTCCCAGCAGTACGTGCAGATCGACGCCGGCACGCACATCACCCTGCTGTGCGGCGGCGCCTACCTGAAAATGGAAGGCGGCAACATCGAGCTGGGCATGCCCGGCAGCTTTATCGTCAAGGCGGCGAATCACCAGCAGGAGGGGCCGGGACAACTGAGCCGGACGGTGAACACCTGGCCGCACGCGAAGTTCGACGACAAGTTCCAGGTGCTGCTGCATGACGGCAAGCCTGCTGCCAATTACGCCTACGTCATTACCCGTGCCGACGGCGCGACGATCGAGGGCGTTACCGACAGCCAGGGCATGGTCGATGTTCAGCGTGGCCTGAGCATGGAATCGCTTTCCCTGGAAATCCTTGAACCGAATGATGCTAATTGACAGGAGACCCCGGCATGAGCACGGAAGAAACCACTTGCCGCCAGGTGGGCTCGCGGCTTGACAGCAAGACCGCCAACTGCCGCTTCGACCATACCCTCACGCCGAACAAGCGGACTGATCTGGTGCAGCTGCGCCTGCCGCCACCGCAGCAGGGTTTGGCGATCTACCCGTTGCGCTATGCCGTGCTGCGCCATGAGTTCCCCCGCGCCAAGTTCCCGACGCTGAATTTTTCCGGTTATGCCGAACTGGGCGACGGCTACCATCTGGGCGTACGCGAGCTGCGCCCGCGCACCCAGCTTTACCTGCTGTACACCGAGAATGGCACGTTCAAGCACAAGCATTACCAGGTAACGGATGCGGTGCAGTTCGCCGAGGTTGTCACCTCCGAAGAAGCCGGCACAACCACGACCTCGACCGATCAGCAAGGCATCCCGGTTACCGTCATGCCCACGGTCTCGTCGGCTGTCGGCTTCATCACCGCGCCGCTGCCAACCGCCGAGCGTGACATCGGCGACACGGCCTATCTGCTGGTCTGCGATACACCGCTCACCGCTACCGTACTGGGCAAGCTGGAACGCAATGAAGGCGGGCTGCGCACCGCCACTACCACGGAGATCCGCCTCAAAGGTGGCCCCCGGCAACCCCATGTGCTGGGCACCGAAACGCTGAAGGACATACCCGCCCTGGCCGAGGACGAAAAACAGCGTCTGTCACTGCTTGAATGGAGCGAAAACCAGCCACAGGAAATGCTCGGCGGCGAGACGATTCACCTCGTCTGTCAACGCCGCTCCCAGCAGCCCGGCCAGTCGCAGCGCCAGGCCCCCGTGGCCGTGGCGCTGCATGACCCGGTTGGCGTCATGAGCGAGTTCGGCCACCTCACCGGCAGGTGCGTGCTGGATCTGCAGGAATGGTCTGATCGCGAGCAGGTGCCGCGCAAGGTCATGGTGTCGAAGTGGATTGATGAATTAGGCCAACAGAAGGAAGATAGCGTCAGGCAAGACAGGCTCAACAATGATGCGGTCTGGGGTGGAATAAAACACGCAACGAACGCTACTCAGAACGTAGTCTATAAGGAAGCCGTTCGTGCCTCGAAGGAGGCTCGCAGAAAACGTCTGGAAAGCGCCCGCAACGATGAGCGCCGCGACTTCATGGCCACCTATGAACAGAAGCGCGATGAGTTCATCGCCGCCATTGATAAAGCCGCTGCTGCGGCCTATGCCATGTACACCGCCCTGGAACTTCGCCACGGCGCCGTCATGCAGTTGTACGATGAAACCGATGTAGAAAGCTTTATCTGCCTGCGCCGCGCCGTCACCTACTCGATGACCGTGCTTGCCTGCGATCCGCAGGGCCGCCAGGTTCTGGAAGCCATGCTGCCCGAAGCCGGCCCTACTGGTCTGATGGCACGCGCCATCAAGGGATTTCCAGATTTCGCGGAGTTTATCGATGCGTCTATCGGGCAGCAGAGTGCTCTAATCGCCGCTAGCCGGGTTGCTGACATCACACGCGAGTTAGCAAACAAGGTGCCTCCAGACGATACCAGCCGCTATCTGAGCAACATCGTCACAGAACTGGTAGCTCGTACTCGCCTGCGCACCCCCGAAGCATTTGAACGCAGCATGTATTTTCGTGCGTTCCAGTTAATGGATGGAACTCTTGCCCAACGTGAAACCGTACCGCTAAAAGACGCCGGCAAGTGGCTACTGGAGAACAACGGCGGAAAACCAATCAACGGCTTCCGTCCGATCACCATGGCTAGACACGCCAACGAACTCATTTCTTTATACAAGAGCGAACCGATACAAAGCCACTTGAGTGAAATTGAGGATAATGCCAAGCAAGTAAGGGGAAAATCTAATAATTGGCATGGGATCAAGTTTACCATCGGGTCTTTTGGTGTCTATCTGAGCACCCGCAACTTACAAGAGGTGGTGAGTAAGATTGGCGAAAAAGATGGATGGACTTTAGTCAACTCCCTTAATTTGGCTTCAAGCATAATAGAAACCGGTAGTGCTCTAGCTGTAATCAGCGAAGCAGGGTATCAAGGCAGAGAAGCAGCAGCTATGACCCGAGCGAACCAAGCGGGAAGTGAGCTTGCGAAACAAAGAGCAACAATCTACGGGAACTTAGCAGTAGGGCTACTAGCACTATCCGCAGCGACAACAAGTATCAAAGAGCTCTGGTTAACTGCAAACTCCTCCTCCGGCAGCCAAGCAACCGCTCATGCAGTGGGGAGCGTCTTACAAGCCGCAGCTACAACAGTTGGTGGATTACACCTAATGGGCAATCTAAGTAGGCAAAATAGTAGCAGCTACTTATCATCGCTCTCCCGAAGAGTGATGATAAATTTAGCGGTGCATGCCGACACTTCAGGTGCTGCCCGATTAGCCCTCGGAATCGCCCGTTTGGGTTCAGGATGGATTGGATGCATATTAATCGCCCTGACTGCTACCTACCAAGCCGTAAAAAACTGGAACGAGCAAAACGCCGATGAGAGTAAGGTTACGGATTGGATTGCCCGCAGTATCTGGGGAACCGGCATGCGTAAACGCTTGTTTCGTAGCGATGAACCTCTGACCGAATTTACTCCCAAAGAGGAAATCAAAGAATTCTATCGGTTTTTTATGGAGCCCCATATCGAAACAGATGCAGCAGTACTGAGAACGCTGGGCTCTTTGACTTTCCCAGTATGGGGCGCCATCAACCAAGTAAAACATGGCAGCCAGTTACCAGCAGATGCCCGTACCGTCACTGTGGCCTTACCCGGCTGGCAACCAGAGGTTAGCGCCTATACCATCACCCAACATAATGAATTCAAGTTTGCCGGCATACAAAAAACGCTAGATAACCCGGACTTGGTTCAACTTCGCAACGGCGTCGGCTATATTAATTACCATACAGACACTTTAGGGGGTGATATTGAGGTCAAGTATTTGCCCAATGGTTTTGCTGAGCCCAACTTTGTATTGGAAATGAAGAAGACATGAATCAACAACAGGAACTACCACAAACCAGGGAGGAACTGAACGCCAGAATCGACCAACTCTGGCGTGAGGAACTGGAGTGGGTGCGTCAGCACCCCAACCCTGACCTTACCGAATTCAGCGAGCTGATCAAAAAAGAAACACACAAAAGCAATGTAAACAAACTTCCTCCATTGGATATCGCCATGTGGCCGGCAGATGTATTTTGCAACATTAACATTGGCGACACCGAAAGGTTCAATGACCACTTTATAGAACCACCAATGGAAACCCGCGCCTCAGGCGGAGAAAAAATCTTTTGGGGATTTCACAATGGCATGGTGTTATTACTGCTCTCCCACTTGATTGTTGGTAACGAGGATCCCATTTCCCTGCTACTTTTTTATCTTATCGTACTTGTAGTTATTGGCCCCATTATTTATTTCGTAACATTCCGATTTGGAAAAGAAAAACTCGGCCGTACTCGTTATAACCGCCAGGCTCAACTAGTACATATCGACAATGGTAAGGGACATGTTGCCCATATTCCTTGGCGGAACGCAGTCCCCTTAGTACAAACCGGCTTTTGGCCATCCAGCATGATGCGTATCTGCGTACCTCGTCCCCAAGCGGATGCAGAGGAATTCAATCTCCGCACCTCTCGCGCGCCCGGTACACTTGATGACAATCTACGAGATATCTATGGTATCGATATCGCATTAAGCAATGAAGATCATTCCTCTATCCACAGCAATCTACAGCGTCTGGAGTTTATGCGGCGCTATATGGAACACGGCCTACAGGCTATTCAGCCGCACCCACAAGCGATACAGCAAGGGCTAGTGGAAGACCCTGAACAACGCGACGGGCCTAAACGTATCTGTGCCACAGGCTGGGACGGCAAGTACGTTATCTACCCCTTGGGCCGTATCTGGCATTATTTTTGTTTTGGCCCATGGCTGGATAGTCGTGCACGCCGTCGCCTTGAGGGCTTTGAATGGAACGATGAGGTCAAGAACCTCTGCGGCCCCAACCCCGATCTGCGCGGCCTGAACACCCGCCCGGTCAAATCCCGCACCGATGTCTACTACCGCCCTGACGGTGCCAGCTACCGGCTGGTGGATCGCTGGGGCAACCCGCTACGCTTCGAGCCGGCCAAGCAGGCCTGATGGCTGGTTCGCGTATGGCACTGGCCCTGCTTCAGCCCGTTGCTCGATAGGTACACACGCCGTGGCTCCGAGAACGCTGGATGTAGCGACGAAGTCCAGAATCTCTGCGGCCCCGCTCCCGACCTGCGCGGGCTGGATACCCGGCCAGTCAAATCCCGCACCGACACCTACTATCGCCCAGCCTACGACCACCCCGCCAGCTTCGGCTACCGCCTGGTAAATCGCCACGGGCACCCACTCCCCCCGTCGCCTCAGTCACTATCAACAAGGAAATGAGCCTGATGGAAATACGGTTCGAGCAGGCAGACGAAAATGCGCACGATACGATCTTCAAGTTGCTTCAGGGCGAAGGGCATCGCCTTGATAAGATCAGAATGGATCACGACTTTAATGTGATCGAATTGGATGGCAAAAGAGTGCTCGAACAACGCGGCCCCGCCATATCCCTGATCATCAATGAAGCACCAAACCAACTCGAAAAGCAGGCATTCGACTGGCTGAACGAACATTGCCAGCTACGCCCTGCCAAGTACAAGGACGCCTGGTTCTATGCGCTTTGTGCGTGTGGCGGGTGGGTCCTGATCCGCTCTCCCTACCTTGTGGAGGGCGCATCATTTGCCGAAGCAGCAGTGCTTCTCACCATGAATCTGCTATCCACCACTCTGTTCGTGCTGGCCTATCTCATAGCCCGAACAAAATCCCGGCAGAATACGTCCGGACAAGCCTTCAGCATCAGGAAGAACAAGCTGTTCTGGGTGGGAACAGTACTGGTGGCCTTGCTATTCCTGGTGGGCTTGGCAGCCCTGTTCGATAAACCCAGCCTTGCCGCCGTTTCTCTCCTGCCATTGCTTAGCCTGGGAACCGCCGTCATGGCATTTCGCAAGACACGCTACTTCCACACGCTCGAAGTGTTGCAGCGCCATGAGGCAACAGCATGATCAGGCGAATCTTTTCCCTTGCCAAAAAAGCGCTTCCTGCCCTTGCTTTGGTATGACTCACCCACATGGGTTACCAATCAGTTCACACACATGGGTAACAGTTTTTAATTGGCAGGGTCGGTTTTTGAGGATCTGACCATGCCATGGCGAGAGCTGAGACCTATGGACCTGAAACTGCTGTTCATCGCGGACTACATCAAGGGTCCGCCCAGCTTCAGTGCGCTTTGCCAAGCCTATGAAATCAGTCGTAAGACTGGCTACAAGTGGGTCAAGCGCTATGAGAAGGACGGACCTGCCGGCCTCCAAGACCTTAGCCGTCGTCGGCATTCCCAGGAATGGGTGGTGCCGCTTGCGGTGCATGAGGCGATCACTGAATTGCGCGGTCGAGGCGAGACAGAACCCGGCCCCAAGAAAATCCAGGCGGCTTTGCAGGAGCGCTTCCCCGATCAGAAACCGCCATCTAAGACCTCGATCTACAACATCCTGAAGAAAGCTGAGCTCGTCAAACCACGGCGATTGCGTCAGCGCGTCGCGGTTTACCCTAAGCCATTACAGAAAGCAGAAACCCCTAACCAGCTGTTCAGCGCCGATTACAAAGGGCAGTTCCTGACGGGTGCGGGAGTCTGGTGTTATCCATTAACCATCATGCATCACGCCAGTCGATTCTTGCTGGCGTGCCACAGCATGGCGAATACCAATTTTCAGGAAACCCAAGCAGTTTTTACCCGCGTGTTTCGCGAGTATGGTCTACCGGAGCGCATCCGCACCGACAATGGGGTCCCGTTTGCAAGTAAGGGACGAGCTGGCCTTTCTCAGCTATCAATCTGGTGGTTGCGCCTTGGGATCATTCCTGAGCGGATCGCACCCGGAAGGCCTGAGCAAAATGGTCGACATGAACGTATGCATCGGACCCTGAAAAGCACGCTTCCATCACCGCCCGCAATTGAATGGGATGCTCAACAACAACACTTTGACCGGTTCATGCAGCACTACAATCACGAACGTCTGCATGAAGCACTGAAGCAGAAAACACCGGCATCCTGCTATGAACCTTCACCGCGCCAGCACCCTGAAAAGCTGCCAGACATGACCTACCCGAGTCACATCGATAGCCTCCAGGCCGACTGCTCAGGCATAGTCAATCGACGTGGCCTAAGGATCTACGCGGGGAATGTGCTCAAGCATCAGACCATTGGACTGGAGGAAGTAGAAGACGGGATCTGGGATGTTATCTTCGGTCCAATCATTCTTGGAAGGATCGATGAGAGGGATGCAATCGATGGATATGTGACACTCCAGGTGTTACCTGTGTGAGTGTACTTTTTTGTAACCCATGTGGGTGATCCGTACAGATGTGGGTGAATTCCAGTAGACTTCGCTGGAATGAAAAAAGGGCCAAAAGGCCCTGTTTTCAATGGCTTGCAGACTTCGGTGGACGTCTACAGAACCTAAATTGGAGCGGGAAACGAGACTCGAACTCGCGACCCCGACCTTGGCAAGGTCGTGCTCTACCAACTGAGCTATTCCCGCGTCGTGATGGGTGCCATTGTAGCGATATCCAAAATGGCGTCAACCCCTTGATTCAAAAAAACTTTTATTTCTGCTCCGAGCCTTCGCGCAGGTGCGGCCAGGCAGCCACCAGGTAATGCACCATCGACCACAGGGTCAAGCCCGCCGCGACTAACAACAACCCGTAACCCAGGATCACCCAGAAGGTTACCGCTGGCGGGTTGCCCAGCAGGATCACCAACGCCAGCATTTGTGCAGCCGTCTTCCACTTGCCCAGATTGGACACGGCCACGTGCGCCCGCGCGCCCAGTTCGGCCATCCACTCGCGCAGCGCCGACACCACGATCTCGCGACCGATGATGACTGCAGCCGGCAAGGTGAGCCAGAAGTTGGCGTGGGTCTGCACCAGCAGCACCAGCGCAACGGCGACCATGAGCTTGTCGGCCACCGGGTCCAGGAACGCACCGAACGGGGTGCTCTGCTGCAACCGACGCGCCAGGTAGCCATCCAGCCAGTCGGTGGCGGCGGCGACGGCAAATACGCTGCTGGCGGCCATGTAGCTCCAATGGAACGGCATGTAGAACAGCAGGATGAAAATCGGGATGAGCAGAACGCGTAGAACGGTGAGCAGGTTTGGAATATTCATCGGTACGACTGGCCGCGGGTTGAACCCGGCATTCTACTCGCTATGCAGGCTGGCATAAATCGACTCGGCAAGCTTTTTACTGATACCCGGTGCCTTGGCAATCTCGTCGACACTGGCGCGGTTGAGCTCTTGCAGGCCGCCGAAATGTTTCAGCAAGTCCCGCCTGCGCTTGGGCCCGACGCCTGCCACATCCTCCAGGCTCGACACCCGCCGGGCCTTGCCGCGACGGGCACGGTGGCCGGTGATCGCGAAGCGGTGGGCCTCGTCGCGGATCTGCTGGATCAAGTGCAGCGCTGGCGAATCACCCTTGAGGGTGAATTCGTTGTGCACATCGTTCAGGTAGAGGGTTTCGAAACCAGCCTTGCGCGTCACGCCTTTGGCCACGCCAAGCAGGGTCAACTCGCTGAACCCCAGTTCCTGCATCACATCGCGCGCCATGTTCAACTGGCCCTTGCCCCCGTCCACCAGCAGCACGTCCGGCAGCTTGCCCTCGCCATCGCGAATGCGTCCGTAACGACGGGTCAGGGCCTGGTGCATGGCGGCGTAGTCGTCGCCGGCCGTGACGCCCTCGATATTGAAGCGCCGGTAGTCCGACTTGATCGGCCCTTCCGGCCCGAACACCACGCAGCTGGCGACCGTCGCCTCGCCACTGGAGTGGCTGATGTCGTAGCACTCCAGGCGCTGCGGCACTTCGTCCAGGCCCAGTACTTCGGCCAGTGCGTCAAAGCGTGCTGCCATGTGCTGGCGATTAGCCAGGCGTGCGTTGAGCGCCTGCTCGGCATTGGTCACTGCCAACTGCTGCCAGCGCGCACGGGTGCCACGCACGCGATGGCTGATGGTCAGCTCGCGGCCGCGTAGAGCATTGAGGGCCTCGGTGATGGCCTCGAAGTCCTCGTGCACCACGTTCACGATCAGCTCCCCCGGCAACTCACGCTCCGGGTTGCCGACGTAGTACTGGGAAACGAATGCCGCCATCACCTCGGAAACGTCTTCCTCGATGCCGACCTGCGGGAAGAAGTTCTTGCTCCCTAGCACACGCCCACCACGGACGCTGATCATGTGGACGCAAGCGCCGCCGGGGTTGACGAACGCGGCAATGACGTCGACTTCGCCGCTGCCCCCTTCGATGTACTGCTGGTCCTGTACGCGGCGCAGCAGGCCGATCTGGTCGCGCAGTTCGGCTGCTTTTTCGAAATTGAGGTCCATGGCGGCCTTTTCCATCTCGGCATTGAGCTCATTGCCCAACTGCTGGCTGCGCCCTTCCAGGAACATCACCGAATGGCGTACGTCCTCGGCATATTCCTCGGCGCTGACCAGGCCGGTGCAGGGCCCCTTGCAGCGCTTGATCTGGTATTGCAGGCATGGACGGGTGCGGTTGGCGTAGTAGCTGTCTTCGCATTGCCGTACCAGAAAGGTCTTTTGCAGCACGCTGAGGCTCTCGCGGATGGCCCCAGCACTTGGGTAGGGGCCGAAGTAGCGCCCCTTGGCTTTCTTCGCGCCCCGATGAATGCCAAGCCGCGGGAACTGACCGTCGGAAAGGAATACATAAGGATAGGACTTGTCGTCACGCAGCAGGATGTTGTACGGCGGGCGCCACTCCTTGATCAGGTTCTGCTCCAGCAGCAGCGCCTCGGTTTCGTTGGCGGTGATGGTGGTTTCCACCTGGGCGATGCGGCTGACCAGTGCAGCGGTCTTGGGCGCCAGCCCGGACTTGCGAAAATAACTGGCCAAGCGTTTCTTGAGGTTCTTGGCCTTGCCCACGTAGAGCAGCCGCGCATCGGCGTCGAACATTCGGTACACACCCGGGCGACCACTGCAAGTCGCCAGGAATGCGCTGGCATCAAAGACTTCAGACATGAGATTTACAGGCTTGCGTCAACCATACCGTGGCGAACGGCCAGCAATGTCAGTTCGACGTCGCTGGTGACCGAGAGTTTTTCAAAGATCCGGTACCGGTAGGTATTGACGGTCTTGGGCGAGAGGCACAACTTGTCGGAAATGATCTGCACTTTCTGGCAGCCGACGATCATCAGGGCAATCTGGATTTCACGCTCGGACAATGCATCGAATGGCGAGCCCTGTGGCTGGAACGATTTTAGCGCCAACTGCTGAGCAATCTGCGGGCTGATGTAGCGTTGGCCGGCAAATGCCAGGCGAATGGCCTGGACCATCTCATCGAGGCCGGCGCCCTTGGTCAAGTAGCCGGCCGCCCCGGCTTGCAGCAGGCGCGTGGGGAACGGGTCTTCTTCACACACGGTCACTGCAACCACCTTTATGTCAGGGTGGCTGCGCAGCAACTTGCGCGTGGCCTCAAGACCGCCAATACCAGGCATCTTGACGTCCATCAGCACAACGTCTGGCTTGAGCTCGCGCGCAAGCTTGAGCGCCGATTCGCCGGAGTCCCCTTCACCTACCACCTGCAAGCCGTCGATATCGGCCAGCATGCGCGTAATACCGGTTCGTACCAGATCGTGGTCGTCGACCACTAGGACCCTAATCAAGCACACACCTCTTCAGCAGGGCGATTGTATGACGCCACCTTAACAAAATTTTTCAAGACCGGCCTAGCGCATTGCTTTCGTCAGAAACGACTGACGACCCGGGTCCGAACCTATACGCCCCGGCTGCTCATGCCTGTGGTCAGACAGACGTTTCAACAGGTGGACAATCGCCGCCTTGTCGGCCTCAGCCAGGCCCCGAAGCGCGTTGAGCACGTCCGACTCCTGCGCACTAAGCCCATGCAAGGGTACAGGGGTGCGTACCCCGTTCAGAACATACAGCGCATCAACCCCCCTGGCCGCTACCGCAGCCAGGTAATCGACACGTGGCATGCGCTCCCCACTTTCGTATCTGCCCTGCGCGTTGGGTTCCACCCCACCGATATCGCCGAAAACACGCTGGGTCATACCCAGCCGTTCACGTTCTTCCCGCAGCCGGGGGCCGATTCCATTCATCCGGGCGTCTCCTTGTCCCTGGGTATCTCCGAGCAGCGCCACGTCCACATGCACCGCTGCCTCGGTTACAAAGGGCACTATGCCGCTGCCGGACGACTGGGACAAGGCATCATTGCCCTGAGCAATCGATCCTGCGCTGCATGCGCACAAAACAATCATCCTCGCCCATTTCGACGAACCCTTGTCGCTGGTAAAGCCTGCGCGCCGGATTGGTGCGAAACACCATCAGCCTGAGTAGCGCCAAGCGCCGTTGGGCTGCCCATTGTGCGAGCGTTTCGAGCACCCAGCTGCCAATCCCCTGCCCCTGGTAAGCGGGAAGCAAATGCAACTCCCGGATGAACAGTGCCTGGCTATCCTGGCTGAGGCTGCAGAAACCCAACACGGCGTCGGTATCGGTCACCAGCCACTGCTCGCGCCACTGCCAGGCCTGGTCGAAAGCCTGCTCCACCCAGAGCAGGTCGTATTGGTGGTAATACGGCAGCATGAGGCGGCGCGTCAGGTCGCGGGCGAACGTCAGATCACTGTCAGTGGCAGGAATGAGTTGCAGCATCACGCGTTCTCCCGCTCAGGCAGGCTTGGCCGGAACGAACTCACGCCCTTGCGTGGGCTTGGCGCTGCAATGCATCGGTATCGACACGAACGAACACCGAATCGGCCCTGACGGTGAGCACCCCATCGGCCCACACCTCGCAGATCACCCGGCTTTTGCGTGCCACTTCTCCCTCGACTCGAGCCTTGAGCAGCAGCTCAACCCCCATGGGTGTCGGTTTGAGGTACTCAAGCCCCAGGCGGCCAGTGACGCAATCGATACGCGGCAAGCTGCCAGGCGCCCGGCCTTCGCTTCGATAGTGATAGGCCATGGCCGTCCAATTGGAGTGGCAGTCCACCAGCATTGCCAGCAATCCGCCATAGACCAGCCCCGGCCAGCCGGTAAAGGTAGCGTCGGGGGTGTGTCGACAGACCAGATGAATGCCGTCTTCGGCCCAATGGCTTTGTACACGGAGCCCGTGCGGATGGGCGCTGCCACAGCCATAGCAAATGCCATCCGGGGCAGCCACTGCCTGCAGGCTCAAGGCTTGATCGTTCATACGCTTCCTGTGCTTGTTGTAATGAGGGCGCGCTACGCCCTCATTAAAGCAGATAGGTCACGCGGTTTGCAGGCTCGCCTTGCCTGGGCGCCTGGCCAGCGCCACCACGAGGATGAACGTCGTGACCCCGGCTGTCATCAATGTCTCGTACCGATAGGCATCGCTGAACAACATGTACCCCAGCACCAGGACGATGGTGGCGATCACCAGCCAGGTGAGCCAGGGGAACAACCACATCTTCAGCTCCAGCAAGCGCCCTTCGCGCTCCGCGCGCGCGCGCATGCGCAGTTGGGACACGGCGATGACCAGATACACCAGCAACGCGATGGCACCGGTGGTGGACAGCAGAAAGCCGAACACCTTGCCTGGGAACACGTAGTTGACCAGACACCCGGCAAACCCTGCCAACGTCGAGAGGATCACCGCGACCGTAGGCACGCCGGAGCCTGCAATGCGCCGGGTAATGGGCAGAGCCTGCCCGCGGGCGCCCAGCGAATACAGCATGCGCGAGGCGGTATACAGCCCCGAGTTCATGCAACTGGTCACGGCCACCAGCACCACCATGTCCACCAGCAGCTTGGCGCCAGGCACGTTCAGCACCTCAAGGACCCGTTGGAACGAGCCGACTGCCTTGAGCCCTGGGTCATTCCAGGCCACCAGCGAAACCACCAGGAAGATCGAAGCCAGGTAGAAGATCGCGATGCGATACACCACCAGGTTGGTGGCACGACGGATCTTGTCCTTGGGGTTGGCCGTTTCGTCGGCAGCGATGGTGACGATCTCCGCGCCGAAGAACGAAAAGATGGTGATCAGTACACCGCCCAGTACGGTGCCAAAGCCGTTGGGCATGAAGCCTCCGGTATCCCAGAGTCGGCTGACCCCGGACACGTCGGCCAAGGGCCAGAAGCCAGTCACCGCCAGGGTACATACGACGATGAAGGCAACGATGGCCACGACCTTGATCAACGCGAACCAGTACTCGAAGGCGCCGAAGTTCTTGACGCTGATCAGGTTGGTACCTGATAGCACGAGCATGATCAGGAAGGCGAACAGCCAGGACGGCACCCCGGGAAAGTAGGCATGTAGGATATCAGCGCCGGCGATGGCCTCGACCGGAATGATCAGCACCCAGAACCACCAGTACAGCCAGCCGATGGTAAAGCCCGCCCACGGGCCGATGGCCTGCGAGGCGTAGGTGGAAAAAGAACCGCTGTTGGGGTTGGCGATGGCCATCTCGCCCAGCATGCGCATCACCAGCAACACCAGCAGCCCGGTCATGGCATAGGAAATGAGGATCGCCGGGCCTGCCGTGGCGATGGCGTTGGAGGAGCCAATGAACAGCCCGGCGCCTATGATGCCGGCAATGGAAATCATCGATACCTGACGGGATGTCAGGCCATGTTGCAAGGAACGCTGTTTCTTGTTGTTCGGGGAAGCCATGTTGAACCCTCTGACTGGATCGCACGGTCATTTTTTGATCCGGGTAAGTATTGAGACTTGCCAGAGGTGTCACAAACGACGTTTTATCAGTACGTAATTCCTTGAGGGAATGATTAAGCGTCCTCCTACGTGGACTACGTTCCCTAGCGTGGCGTATGAGCCTCCCTTGCAAAAGGGTGAATCATGTTGTTCAAAGAGCATGACCAGTGCACCACTGATCACAGCCTCGAACACATCAAGAACCGTAGGAATGAAACCAATCCAATAATTCGTTTGCACCCCCTGACCCCTAGGCGCTTGGATAGGCAGTACATCGCCCACAGGTCCCCGCCTCATGAACCACGACTGCATCAGCCAATCCATCGCCATCGTTCATCCCATCACCCTTTCACATGGCCGCAACGCCGAGGTATGGGACGACCGAGGGAAACGCTACATCGATTTCGTAGGCGGCATTGGCGTGCTGAACCTGGGCCATTGCAATCCGGCGGTCGTACAGGCCATACAGGAACAAGCCAGCCGCCTGACTCACTACGCCTTCAACGCAGCCCCACATGCCCCTTACCTTGAGCTGATGGTGCAACTGAGCCAATTCATCCCGGTCGCTTACCCGCTGGCCGGCATGCTGACCAACAGCGGCGCGGAGGCGGCCGAAAACGCCCTGAAAGTGGCCCGCGCAGCGACCGGCAAGCGCGCCATCGTCGCCTTCGATGGCGGTTTCCATGGCCGTACCCTGGCCACCCTGAGCCTCAATGGCAAGGTGGCCCCTTACAAGCAGCGGGTCGGCGAGCTGCCGGGGCCGGTGTACCACCTGCCCTACCCCAGCACCGACACCGGGGTTACCTGCGAACAGGCCCTCAAGGCCATGGACCGCCTGTTCAGCGTCGAGCTGGCGGTGGAGGACGTGGCGGCGTTCATCTTCGAGCCGGTGCAAGGTGAAGGCGGGTTCCTCGCCCTTGACCCAACGTTCGCCCAGGCCCTGCGCCGTTTCTGCGACGAGCATGGCATCTTGATCATCATCGACGAGATCCAGTCGGGCTTCGGGCGTACCGGGCAGCGCTTCGCCTTCCCACGTTTAGGGCTTGAGCCCGATCTGCTGCTGTTGGCCAAAAGCATTGCCGGCGGCATGCCGCTGGGTGCGGTGGTCGGGCGCAAGGAACTGATGGCAGCGCTGCCCAAGGGCGGCCTGGGTGGCACTTATTCAGGCAACCCGATCGCCTGCGCAGCGGCCCTGGCCAGCCTGGCACAGATGACCGACGAGAATATCGCGACTTGGGGCGAACGCCAGGAACAGGCAATCGTGCGCCGCTTCGAGCACTGGAAGGCTACAGACCTGAGCCCGTTCATCGGCCGCTTGACCGGCGTCGGCGCCATGCGCGGGATCGAGCTCGTCAATGCCGACGGCAGCCCGGCACCGGCGCAACTGAGCAAGGTGATGGAAGCGGCACGCGCAAAAGGTCTGCTGCTGATGCCCAGCGGCAAGGCACGGCACATCATACGCCTGCTGGCACCGCTGACCATCGAGGCCTACGTGCTCGAGGAAGGCTTGGATATTCTCGAGCAGTGCCTTGCCGAGCTTGGCTCCTGAAGAGGGGCTTAGAGACCCAGCTCTTGCGGGGTAAGCATATCGGACTCGAAGGCAATCCAGCCGCCTTCGAGTTCGGCGTGGCCGTTGACGATCGGGCCGTAGTAGGTCAGGCCATTCTCCAGGGTCACGCAGATGTGCGTGGCGTTCTTTTCCGGAGCGGCCAGCGTACCGACGAAATGCACCTTCTTGAGGGTCTCGGTCACCGCTTCCAGGCCCACGCGCATGCTGGCGTTTTCCGAGGCTTCGATGTCGCCGCCTCGGTCTTCGGCGCTGATGGTGATGGTGGCGATGTACGGGTACTGGTTGCTCAAGCGGGTCTACCTCGAAACGTGGGTGGGCATAGGGGCGCGTAGAGTACGGCAGCGGCCGCGCCTTGTCTCTAGCGTTCGCCCGCCGAACCGCCGCGGTGCAGGCCAACACAGGTGATCTGCTCGCAACGATCTGTTAGGGTGCCGGCCGATACACGCCCTAGCATAAGAGGATCCCGAGTGAGCGCTGAAGAACCCATGATCGCCGACCTGTTCGACGTCGACAAACGCCTGTCCCTCAAGCCGGTGGTCGATTTCAACAGCTATCTGCGCAATGCGTTTGGCGAGGGGCCCTGCCGCTGCCACCGTTGCCTTGAAGGCGCCGACCAGACGAGCTACGCCCTGGCGCACACATTCTCGTTCGACGGCCGGCCATGGCATCGCCGCTTCGCCAGTACCGCCGCCAGCGACGTGGCGCAAGTCCTGAAAAAGGCCTGGCTGTCGTACACCAAGGTGGATCTGACGCTGTCCGGCATCCTCGACCTGACCACCGTACAGACCTTCACGGATGCAGCGCTGCACCCGCGCCTGCTCGCCCTGCTGCCCGCCAGCGGGCTGGCCCATGAAGCGGACGGACAGTGGCACCTGCAGGCCCCGGCTGACTGAAGCTCTGGCCTGCGGCCCATGCGGGGGGCCGCCGCCTCAGTGCTGTTCGCCGGCCCGCTTGAGCAGCTTCTTGCAACGTTCGGACAAATGCACCACCCGCAGGTGCTTGCCGACTTTGGCATAGCGCTCGCGCAAGGTTTTCAGCGCGGCAATGGCCGAATAGTCCACAAAGCTCAGGTGCTGGCAGTCCAAGGTCACCTCGGCCGGGTCATTGGCCGGGTCGAACTGGTTCAGGAACGGCGCGGTCGAGGCGAAGAACAAGGTGCCGTGCACCTGATAACGCTTGTGCCCGTGCTCGTCCTCATGGCTGTCGGCGTACAGTTCGCGCGCATGCTGCCAAGCAAAGTTCACCGCCGCGATCACGATGCCGAACAGCACGGCCATGGCCAGGTCGGTGAACACAGTCACCACGGTGACGGCGATGATCGCTAGCATGTCGTTCACCGGCACCTTGTGCAGCACCCGCAGCGACGCCCAGGCGAACGTCTGTTGCGCGACCACGAACATGACACCCACCAGGGCCGCCAAGGGGATACGTTCGATCAATGGCGAAAGGAACAGCACGAACAACAGGATCATCACCCCGGCCATCACCCCTGATAGCCGCCCTCGCCCACCGGAACTGAGGTTGATCACCGTCTGACCGATCATGGCGCATCCACCCATGCCGCCGCACAATCCCGACACCATATTGGCCGCCCCAAGCGCCACGCACTCGCGGTCCGGAAAGCCGCGGCTTTCGGTGATCTCGTCCGTCAGGTTGAGGGTGAGCAGGGTTTCGAGCAGGCCCACCATGGCCATCAATACGGCATAAGGGGCAATGATCTGCAAAGTTTCAAGGGTCCAGGGCACCGCCGGCCAAGCCAGCTGCGGAAGGCCACCGGCAATGTGGGCCATGTCACCCAGGGTGCGGGTCGGCAGGTCGAACAGGTACACCAACAGGCCTACGCCCAGGATCGCAACCAACGCCGGAGGCACGGCGCGGGTGAGCCTGGGCAGAATGTAGACCACCGCCATCGTCAAGGCCACCAGGCCGACCATCAGGTACAAGGGCACCCCGTGCAGCCAGCGCTCGCCTTGCTTGAAATGCTCAAGCTGGGCCATGGCAATGACGATCGCAAGACCATTGACGAAGCCGAGCATTACCGGGTACGGCACCAGCCTGACCAGTTTGCCCAGACGCAACACGCCGAACAGGATCATCACCACGCCCCCGAGCAACACCGTGGCCAGCAGGTATTGCGCGCCGTGCTGCACCACCAGAGCGACGATCACGACAGCCATCGAGCCCGCAGCACCGGAAATCATCCCCGGCCGGCCGCCGAACAGCGCGGTCAGCGTGCAAATGACGAATGCGCCATAAAGGCCCATCAAGGGGTTGAGGTGTGCCACCAAGGCGAACGCGATGCATTCGGGCACGAGGGCAAACGAGGTGGTCAAGCCGGCCAGCAGGTCGGCACGTAGGCGAACGGGTTTCATGGAATTCCTGGGTGACGGTCCAGAACGGACGGAGTGCGAAAACAAAGGCGCGATGTTACGGAATTTGTCAGCCAGGAGCCACCGATCAGCGCACCCGATCGCGGCTCTGCACCGCCAAATCCAGGGCACGCTGCATGTCCAGGCGCGCAGAACGCCCAAGGTCCGGGTCATCCAGGCGCCCGCCTCGCTCCGACGGCAAAATGGGGGCAGTCAAGTCCTCGGCATCCATCGCCTCGAAATCCTGCTGCTCGCCAAGGGTCAGCGCACTGCGACGTAGCAGCATACGCACCTGCGTCGGGGTCAGCGCCGGGTTGATCGACAGCATCGCGGCCACGGTGGCCGCCACCAAAGGCGTGGCATAGGACGTGCCGCAATGGGGTTTGGCTTCGCCGGAGGGGCGCAGGCATGCGGCGGCGCTGACATCCACACGGCTGTCGATGTTGGAGCTGTGGCGCTTGCGCACATGCCGCGGGTCACTGACGGGTACAGCGTGCTCACTGCGCTGATGGCCGCCCACCACCAGCAACTGTTCGGTGACGAAGGACGACGGCAATCGGTATTCGTCCGTGCCCGACCACGAAGCCCCATTACCCGCGGAATTCACCACGATGACATCTGGATGCTTGGCCCGCAGCCACAGGAAAAACTCCTCCAGCAGCTCTTCATAACCGCTCATGGCCAGCCCGGAACGGACCAGCGAGTCGACCTCATCTCCCTTGATGTTACGGGCACCTACCCGGTGAATGCCCCAACTCCAGTTCAGCACCCGCACACCGTCCTGCACCAGGTTGACGGATGCGGCGATATTGGCCGTGATACCGGCGTCGGAATTACGGTCGACGATCACATCGAACCCCGGGCTTGCCTTGCCCAGCCCAGCGAGAAAGCCTTCATCCTGGGCGGCGAAAATGCCCGCCACATGAGTGCCATGGCTAGCAGACTCGCTGCCGTCCCTGGCATACACGCACGTCTGCCCGTGCTCGCAGGCGCCGCGATAACGCGTGAAGCCAGCTGCACCGAAGTCCACACCCCTCTCGATCACACCCACACGCACAGGCTGGACAGGGATTCTGGAGGCAGGGATGCGGCGCTGATAGTAGTACAAGGCGTCCATGAAGCGGTTCGCGGCCCATTCATCGGCCTGGGTGATAGCTGGTTCGGCGCGGTCGTCCCCCTCCTCGCCCCGTTCGGGAGCCGACTCTTCCACGATCACCGCATCGACACTGACCTCCGTGCCCATGCGCAGGATCATGGCGTCCCGTTGCACCAGGTCGTGCACCGGCAAGCGCAACTGGTAGACGTTCAGCGGCGCTATGGCGCCCACCACCTGCGCGCCGTACTTTTCGGCAATGCGCCTGGCCTCGTGCAGACCGTCGTATTTCTCTTCTACCAGCACACTGACCAGATTCAGGTAGGTGGTCAGGCCGTCCATGTTCTTGGCCACCTCATCGGGGCCTGCGGCGACCACATGACTGCGTTGACGAGTCAACCACACAGGGTTGCTGGCCTGCCCGTTGACCTCCAGCCACAACGGCGCACTCGGTCCAGGCTGGTCTCCAAGGGTCAGCGTGAACGTGTCACCTTGGCGCTCCAACGCTTTAGCAGGCACTGTCACACCCCCAACCTTGAATGTTGGCGGCTGTTCACCCAGCCCCGTCACGCGCAGGCACCACTGCTGGCGCTCAGTACTCAATACATCACCGCAGCGTTGCAGGTGCTGGATGCGCAGCACATCAGGCGCTGCCTGCAAACCGGCGCTCCACAAGCACCCCCATACGATGAACCAGCGTTTCATGACAGTCGCCCCCGGATGGCCTGTGATTGCGACCCACGACCCCTGCCAAGGTTCAGCCGCTGCCCTGTCCTTCGGGACCCTCCTTGTGGAAGCCGAGGTCCAAGATGGCACCACTGACGATCCAGGAATTAATTGCTGCGAAATAGCTCAGGAAGTCCAGGCGCTGCCGATGCAGCGATTACACTCACCTTTTACGGAGACCTGCCCATGTCCACACGCCCGCTTTTCATCTCGCTGGCAATGCTGGCCAGCCTGGCCGCACAGGCCGAGACTGAGGTCGTGCCGCTGCAGTACCGCAGCAGCGCCGAATTGCTGGCGCCCGCGCAAGCCTTCATCGGCCAGGACGGCACCGTCAGTGCCTTCGAGAACAAGCTCATCGTCAATGCCAGCCCACAACGCATCGGCGAGCTGCGTAACGTGCTCAAGCAACTGGACACGGCCGCCAAGCGCTTGCTGATCAGCGTCGACACCAGCGACAGCCAATTTCAGGATACCCGCGGCAACGCCAGGATCATCCGCCACGGCACCTCCAACCGCGACGGCGGCGTACAGCAGATCCAGGCCAGCGAAGGCCAACCAGCGCTGATTCAGGTCGGCCAGAGCATCCCCGTCACCAGCTCCAGCACCGATGGATACGGGCGCGTGCAGAGCGACACCCAATACCGCAATGTCACCCAAGGTTTTTACGTAACGCCGATGCTTACTGGGGACACCGTTCGCCTACAGATCAGCACCAATAATGATCGTATCAGCCGCGAACGTGCAGATGTAGTGGATGTTCAAAGCACCGACACAACCTTGACCGGCAAGGTTGGCGAGTGGATCGATATGGCCGGGTACAACCAGCAGAGTCAGGCCGGTTTCAGCAGCGCAAGCCATATCTACAGCACCGAGCGGGGAAAAAACATGACAGTGCGAGTGAAAGTCGATGTTTTGGACTGATCCCAGACAGTCTGCGGCCTCGACCAAAGGCCTCTGAACTGACTGATGAGTCGTATTAGACCAAAGATGTAGTAGACCTAAAAAAGCACTACAAAACGTTTGACAGGCACTTTTTCACGAGGGCATGATGGCCTCGCTCCCGCTAATCAGGGGCCCTGGCAAGGGCCTTCGGGGCGCCCTCTGTCACCTTGGAGGCGCCCTGTGTCCGTACAGCCCACAAGGCGGTTCGACGAGGTGGCGACTGCAACGAGCAAGTGGTTGCGAGGGACTCAAGTGCGTCACCGCCGTCACAGCATTCGCGTAGCACCGCAGCGAGGCATCCACGAGCCGACCTGCCGGGGCACCGATGGACCTGACTGCCCGCCTTACCCCTCATCCTTGCCCGATGCCGCCGTACCTGCTTTAACAGGACTGCCGCCAGCGCCCTGATCTGCCCCGAGCATCCGCACAATTAACCCAAGATCGATGCGACGAGGTTTACTTCCATGGCACTGACACGCGAACAGCAAATTGCAGCCCTTGAGAAAGACTGGGCCGAAAACCCGCGCTGGAAAGGCGTGACCCGTACCTACACCGCCGCCGATGTCGTTCGCCTGCGTGGCTCCCTGCAGCCGGAGCACACCCTGGCCCGCCTGGGTGCAGAAAAGCTGTGGAAGCTGGTTACCCAAGGTGCACATCCATCGTTCCGCCCGGAAAAAGATTTCGTCAACTGCATGGGCGCCCTCACCGGCGGCCAGGCCGTGCAGCAGGTCAAGGCAGGCATCCAGGCCATCTACCTGTCGGGCTGGCAGGTAGCTGCCGACAACAACTCCGCCGAGTCCATGTACCCCGACCAGTCGCTGTACCCGGTCGACTCCGTGCCGACGGTGGTCAAGCGCATCAACAACTCCTTCCGCCGCGCCGACCAGATTCAGTGGAAGGCTGGCAAGAACCCAGGCGATGAAGGCTATATCGACTACTTCGCGCCCATCGTGGCGGATGCCGAAGCCGGTTTTGGCGGCGTGCTCAACGCCTACGAGCTGATGAAGAACATGATCGAAGCAGGCGCTGCGGGCGTGCACTTCGAAGACCAGCTGGCCTCGGTGAAAAAATGCGGCCACATGGGCGGCAAGGTGCTGGTGCCGACCCAGGAAGCCGTGCAAAAGCTGGTCGCCGCACGCCTGGCAGCCGACGTTTCGGGCGTACCAACGATCATCCTGGCCCGTACCGACGCTAACGCCGCCGACCTGCTGACCAGTGACTGCGACCCCTACGATCAGCCGTTCGTGATCGGCGAGCGCACCCGCGAAGGCTTCTACAAAGTGCGCGCAGGGCTAGACCAGGCCATCGCCCGCGGCCTGGCCTACGCCCCGTACGCCGACCTGATCTGGTGCGAGACCGCCAAGCCGGATCTGGACGAAGCCCGCCGCTTTGCCGAAGCGATCAAGAAGGAGTACCCGGACCAGATCCTGTCGTACAACTGCTCGCCTTCGTTCAACTGGAAGAAGAACCTGGACGATGCCACCATCGCCAAATTCCAGCGCGAGCTGTCGGCCATGGGCTACAAGCACCAGTTCATCACCCTGGCCGGCATCCACAACATGTGGCATGGCATGTTCAACCTGGCGCACGACTACGCTCGCAACGACATGACCGCCTACGTGAAGTTGCAGGAGCAGGAGTTCGCCGACGCCAGCAAGGGTTACACCTTCGTGGCGCATCAGCAGGAAGTGGGTACGGGCTACTTCGATGACATGACCACCGTGATTCAGGGCGGGGCTTCGTCGGTGACTGCGCTCACCGGTTCGACTGAGGAAGAGCAGTTCCACTGATAGTGGGTTGCAACCGAACAAAGCCCCAAGCTTCCTAAGCTTGGGGCTTTGTCTCATGCACCTGACACAAGCAGGCATGCACTGCACCTGCAACGGCATGCAGGCATCAAGCAATGACTACTCAGCTGCCAGCTGAGCGCTCGCCATGCAAAACTGCATCTAGACATGTGACCGCACAGTACCTCAGTGCGCCATGCCCAGTTCGGCGTCATCCATCAATGCCTTGGCCATGGCGCTGAGGTAGTGGGCCGCCCAGATCATCATTGGCCTGTCCTCCGTCAAGCCGATGATGGTCAGTTCGCGAACGTAACCCATCAACTCTGACGACTGCTCGCGAGCATCCCGGCACGGTATGCCGGGCTCGATGCGAAACAACGCGTGCGTGCCGTTTTCACCTTGGCAAAACGTTGTTTGACCGACGGTGAACTGGGTGTCTTCTGTGGTCATGTTTGAATCCCCTGGAAATGTCCGACTGCATAGCCGACCCCTGATGCGGGCAGACCCGCTCCCGCCGTCAATGTGGAACATTGCAGGCTGCGGTGATTGTGTAGGCGTGGACTTACCCGCCAAAGGCCAGCTGTCGCTACACATCGATCAGCCTCAGTGCAAAGGCTTGGCACCGGCTGGCATCTGCACCTGAATCAAGGCCGACTCAAGCAAAGCCCGAAGCGCTTCGGGTTCATGCATCGAGGTCATCATGAGGATCGATGCAGGTGACTTGGGCTGTTGGAGCAAGGCCTGATGCACCACGGTCGCTGCGCAGAGTGCGTGGTCGGTGGCCTGGATCAGGGTGTCTTCGAGGGAATGAGAGATGCGAGGTGGATCGGGGACTATCTTCAACATAGCTATTTACCTTCTATGGCTGGCCACCCACCTGCTGTCAAACAGAAGGGCGGCAGCTGTACGTGGGTTGACAGACCGGCGGAAATAGCTAAGTTCCGGCGCACGCAAGCGTGCCCGCACGCACAGCCACCATATAGGAAAGCCGCGCACTATTTACCGTCACAGCCTGTCAAAGCTGTGTCGTTGATGAGCAACGACAGGCCGAGACTAGAGCGCTACCCGGGCAGCCGCAACGGAAAACAGGCGGCAAGAGTATGTTTGGGAAATGCCCTACAGGGAAGGGGTTAAATCCGACATTCCAGTGACCCCGCGCCTAACTGCACCTGGCGCTGAGCCCGCTCTGCGTGTGCGATGTCGCCTAGAGCGAGCCCTGCCTATCCAGCGCGTGCAGCCACGACGAGGAGCAATCAGAGCACCCTGGTCTATGCTTGCAGGCACAGCGCCACGCGCGACCCCACCACCGCAAACGCGCTTTAGTATTGACCCAGGGCGGTACCCAGCGTGTCGATAAGTGCTAGAACACGAGCTTTTCGCATTTGCAAGCAGAGGAAATCTGCAGATGAACTTTACAAGGTGCAGAACGGACCAAATAAGAGGCATCAGTCCAAATGATATTAATTATCATTACTCCATTCGTAATTCGTTACCACTCGCAAGAAACATAATTAACAAAAGCGCGCGCAATGCCCGAATTTCAAGGCTTTCAGCCAGTTACAGGCTGATTATGTTGTTGACCCTGCGAATAAATTTGCTACGGAAATTTTACTTGGCCCGGGTTTACCCATAAAATCAGCAGGATTGATTCAGCTGCGACATTTGGTCACTGCAAGTGCGACACCACGTCGCCGCTCTACACTTATTTCAGACTGCAGAGCTGGGTCTCTGTATAAGGATTTAAAGCATGTCCGATTCGGCAGGACTCATCGCCCACAACTGGGGCTTTGCCATCTTCCTTCTGGGTGTCGTCGGCCTGTGCGCCTTCATGCTCGGCCTGTCCAGCCTGCTCGGCAGCAAGGCCTGGGGCCGCGCCAAGAACGAACCCTTCGAATCCGGCATGCTGCCCACCGGCAGCGCGCGCCTGCGCCTGTCGGCAAAATTCTATCTGGTCGCGATGCTCTTCGTGATCTTCGATATCGAAGCCCTCTTTCTCTTTGCATGGTCTGTGTCCGTCCGCGAAAGCGGCTGGACCGGGTTCGTCGAAGCACTCGTTTTCATAGCAATTCTGTTGGCAGGTCTTGTCTACCTATGGCGCGTCGGGGCCCTTGACTGGGCACCCGAAGGTCGCCGCAAGCGGCAAGCGAAGCTGAAACAATGAGGCTTTGGCATGCAATACAATCTCACCAGAATCGATCCGGACGCACCCAACGAGCAGTATCCGGTTGGTGAACGGGAAACCGTCACCGATCAACTGCTCGAAGACCAGGTCCACAAGAACATCTTCATGGGCAAGCTCGAAGATGTGCTGCGTGGCGCCGTCAACTGGGGCCGCAAGAACTCCCTGTGGCCGTACAACTTCGGCCTGTCCTGCTGCTACGTGGAAATGACCACGGCCTTCACGGCGCCCCACGACATCGCCCGCTTCGGCGCCGAAGTCATCCGGGCCTCGCCGCGCCAGGCCGACTTCATGGTCATTGCCGGTACCTGCTTCATCAAGATGGCGCCGATCATCCAGCGCCTCTACGAGCAGATGCTCGAGCCCAAATGGGTCATTTCCATGGGTTCGTGCGCCAACTCCGGCGGCATGTACGACATCTACTCGGTCGTTCAGGGGGTCGACAAGTTCCTCCCCGTGGACGTCTACGTGCCCGGCTGTCCGCCACGCCCTGAGGCTTTCCTGCAAGGCTTGATGCTGCTGCAGGAGTCGATCGGCCAAGAGCGACGTCCGCTTTCCTGGGTCGTGGGTGATCAAGGCATTTACCGTGCCGAGATGCCTGCCCAGAAAGAGCTGCGTCGTGAACAGCGCATTGCCGTCACCAACCTGCGCAGCCCCGACGAAGTCTGATCCAGCGACCTGCCGCCGGTGCCCGAGGGTGCCTGCGGCCTGGCTTCATTCTTAACGTTGACCCAAAGCGACCGAGACCATGACAGCGGACAACGCTATTTACATTCCGCCCTACAAGGCAAACGACCAAGATGTGGTCGTCGAATTGCACAACCGTTTTGGCGCCGAAGCATTCGTCGCCCAGGAAACCCGCACCGGTATGCCCGTGCTGTGGGTCAAGCGCGCCCAACTCAAGGAAGTGCTGAGCTTCCTGCGTGGCGTGGCCAAGCCTTACAGCATGCTGTACGACCTGCACGGGGTCGACGAACGCCTGCGCACCCAGCGCCGTGGCCTGCCTGCCGCCGACTTCAGCGTTTTCTACCACCTGCTGTCGATCGAGCGTAACAGCGATGTGATGATCAAGGTCTCGCTCAGCGAAGGCGACCTGAACCTGCCGTCGGTGACCAGCATCTGGCCCAACGCCAACTGGTACGAGCGTGAAGTGTGGGACATGTTCGGCATCGATTTTGCCGGCCACCCGCACCTGAGCCGCATCATGATGCCGCCGACCTGGGAAGGTCACCCACTGCGCAAGGACTACCCGGCCCGCGCCACCGAGTTCGATCCCTACAGCCTGACCCTGGCCAAGCAGCAGCTTGAGGAAGAGTCGGCGCGCTTCAACCCCGAAGCCTGGGGCATGAAACGTCAGGGCGCCAACGAGGACTACATGTTCCTCAACCTTGGCCCCAACCACCCGTCTGCCCACGGTGCCTTCCGTATCGTCCTGCAGCTCGATGGTGAAGAAATCGTCGACTGCGTACCGGACATCGGCTACCACCACCGCGGTGCCGAGAAGATGGCCGAGCGTCAGTCCTGGCACAGCTTCATTCCCTACACCGACCGTATCGACTACCTCGGCGGTGTGATGAACAACCTGCCGTACGTCCTGGCGGTAGAAAAGCTGGCCGGCATCCAGGTGCCGCAGAAGGTCGACGTGATTCGCATCATGCTCGCCGAATTCTTCCGCATCACCAGCCACCTGCTGTTCCTGGGCACCTACATCCAGGACGTGGGCGCCATGACCCCGGTGTTCTTCACCTTCACCGACCGCCAGCGCGCGTACACGGTGATCGAAGCGATCACCGGTTTCCGGCTGCACCCGGCCTGGTACCGCATCGGCGGCGTCGCCCACGACCTGCCGCGTGGCTGGGACAAGCTGGTCAAGGATTTCGTCGAGTGGCTGCCCAAGCGCCTGGACGAATACACCAAGGCCGCCCTGCAGAACAGCATTCTCAAGGGCCGTACCATTGGCGTGGCCGCCTACAACACGCAAGAGGCGCTGGCCTGGGGCACTACGGGTGCCGGCCTGCGCTCCACCGGTTGCGACTTCGACCTGCGCAAGGCGCGCCCTTACTCCGGCTACGAGAACTTCGAGTTCGAAGTGCCGCTGGCCCACAACGGCGATGCCTACGATCGCTGCATGGTCCGTGTCGAGGAGATGCGCCAGAGTATCCGCATCATCGACCAGTGCCTGCGCAACATGCCGGAAGGCCCGTACAAGGCGGACCACCCGCTGACCACGCCGCCGCCCAAAGAGCGCACCCTGCAGCACATCGAGACCTTGATCACCCACTTCCTGCAAGTGTCGTGGGGCCCGGTCATGCCGGCCAACGAGTCGTTCCAGATGATCGAGGCGACCAAAGGCATCAACAGTTACTACCTGACGAGCGACGGCGGCACCATGAGCTACCGCACCCGGATCCGCACCCCGAGCTACCCGCACCTGCAGCAGATCCCTTCGGTGATCAAAGGCAGCATGGTTGCCGACCTCATTGCGTACCTGGGCAGTATCGACTTCGTTATGGCTGACGTGGACCGCTAAGCATGAACAGCACGCTTATCCAGACAGACCGTTTCGCCCTGAGCGAAACCGAGCGCTCGGCCATCGAGCATGAAATGCACCACTACGAGGACCCGCGTGCGGCGTCCATCGAAGCCCTCAAGATCGTGCAGAAAGCCCGTGGCTGGGTGCCGGACGGCGCCATTCACGCCATCGGCGAGGTGCTGGGTATCCCGGCCAGCGACGTCGAAGGCGTCGCCACCTTCTACAGCCAGATCTTCCGCCAGCCGGTGGGCCGCCACATCATCCGCGTGTGCGACAGCATGGTGTGCTACATCGGCGGCCACGAGTCGGTGGTCAGCCAGATCCAGAGCGAGCTGGGCATTGGTTTGGGGCAAACCACTGCCGATGGCCGCTTCACCCTGCTGCCGGTCTGCTGCCTTGGAAACTGCGACAAGGCCCCGGCGCTGATGATCGACGACGACACCTTTGGCGACGTGCAGCCTGCTGGCGTCTCCAAGCTGCTGGAGGGTTACGCATGACCATCACTTCCTTCGGCCCGGCCAACCGCATCGCGCGCTCGGCTGAGACCCATCCGCTGACCTGGCGCCTGCGTGAAGACGGCGAGCCGGTCTGGCTGGCCGAGTACGAATCGAAGAACGGCTACGCCGCTGCCCGCAAGGCGCTGGCGCAGATGTCGGCTGACGAGATCGTGCAAAGCGTCAAGGACTCCGGCCTCAAGGGCCGTGGTGGCGCTGGCTTCCCCACCGGGGTGAAGTGGGGCCTGATGCCCAAGGATGAATCCATGAACATCCGTTACCTGCTGTGTAACGCCGATGAAATGGAGCCCAACACCTGGAAGGACCGCATGCTGATGGAGCAACAGCCCCATCTGCTGATCGAAGGCATGCTGATCAGCGCCCGCGCGCTGAAGGCCTACCGCGGCTACATCTTCCTGCGCGGCGAATACACCACTGCGGCGAAAAACCTCAACCGCGCCATCGATGAAGCCAAGGCCGCTGGCCTGCTGGGCAAGAACGTCCTGGGCAGCGGTTTCGATTTCGAGCTGTTCGTGCACACCGGTGCAGGCCGCTACATCTGCGGCGAAGAAACCGCGCTGATCAACTCGCTCGAAGGTCGCCGCGCCAACCCGCGTTCCAAGCCGCCCTTCCCTGCCGCCGTGGGTGTATGGGGCAAGCCGACCTGCGTGAACAACGTCGAGACCCTGTGCAACGTGCCGGCCATCGTCGCCAACGGCAACGACTGGTACAAGTCGCTGGCCCGCGAAGGCAGTGAAGACCATGGCACCAAGCTGATGGGCTTCTCCGGCAAGGTCAAGAATCCAGGCCTGTGGGAATTGCCGTTTGGCGTCACCGCACGCGAACTGTTCGAGGACTACGCTGGCGGCATGCGCGACGGCTTCCGCCTCAAGTGCTGGCAGCCGGGCGGCGCCGGCACCGGTTTCCTGCTGCCCGAGCACCTGGACGCGCAGATGTACGCAGGCGGTATCGCCAAGGTCGGTACCCGCATGGGCACAGGCCTTGCCATGGCGGTGGACGACAGCGTCAGCATGGTCTCGCTGCTGCGCAACATGGAGGAGTTCTTCGCCCGTGAGTCGTGCGGCTGGTGCACACCCTGCCGTGACGGCCTGCCATGGAGCGTGAAGATGCTGCGCGCCCTGGAAAACCGCCAGGGCCGTGCCGAAGACATCGAGACCCTGCTGGGGCTGGTCAACTTCCTTGGCCCAGGCCGTACCTTCTGCGCCCACGCACCGGGTGCGGTGGAGCCGCTTGGCAGTGCCATCAAGTACTTCCGCTCTGAGTTCGAGGCCGGTGTCGCGCCGGTCGTCGCTGGCGAGGCGTTGCGCCCTGACCTGGCAAGACCGCTTCAGGCAGGGCCGACCGTAGTCGGCGCATAACAACATGTTCCAGCGGGTGGTCCGTGCCACCCGCCAGCTTGCCGACAGGCCCGACCCGATCGCGGCGTGTCGCAGGCTTACCGATTTCCATTAGCCACGCCTGCTCACGCGGGCCAACGAAGAACTTTGAACAATGGCCACTATCCACGTAGACGGCAAAGCGCTCGAAGTCAACGGTGCAGACAACCTGTTACAGGCCTGTCTGTCACTTGGCCTCGACATCCCTTATTTCTGCTGGCACCCGGCGCTTGGCAGCGTCGGTGCCTGCCGCCAGTGCGCGGTCAAGCAGTACACCGACGAGAACGACACCCGCGGGCGTATCGTCATGTCCTGCATGACGCCTGCATCCGACGGCACCTGGATCTCCATCGACGATGACGAGTCCAAGGCGTTTCGCGCCAGCGTCGTCGAATGGCTGATGACCAACCACCCGCACGACTGCCCCGTGTGCGAGGAAGGCGGTCACTGCCACCTGCAAGACATGACGGTGATGACCGGCCACAACGAGCGCCGCTATCGCTTCACCAAGCGCACCCACCAGAACCAGGACCTTGGCCCGTTCATCGCCCATGAGATGAACCGCTGCATCGCCTGCTACCGCTGCGTGCGTTACTACAAGGACTATGCCGGTGGCACCGACCTGGGTGTCTATGGCGCCCATGACAACGTCTATTTCGGCCGCGTTGAAGACGGCGTGCTGGAAAGCGAGTTCTCGGGCAACCTGACCGAAGTCTGCCCAACCGGCGTGTTCACCGACAAGACCCACTCCGAACGCTACAACCGCAAGTGGGACATGCAGTTTGCCCCGAGTATCTGCCACGGTTGCTCCAGTGGCTGCAACATCAGCCCAGGCGAGCGTTACGGTGAACTGCGCCGCATCGAGAACCGTTTCAACGGCTCGGTGAACCAGTACTTCCTGTGCGACCGGGGCCGCTTCGGCTATGGCTACGTCAACCGCACGGATCGTCCACGCCAGGCGCAACTGGCCGACGGCACCAAGCTGGGCCTGGACGCTGCCCTGGACAAAGCCGCCGACCTGCTGCGCGGCCGCACCATCGTCGGTATCGGTTCGCCACGCGCCAGCCTGGAAAGCAACTATGGCCTGCGCGAACTGGTCGGTGCCGAGTATTTCCACTGTGGGATGGAAGCCGGTGAACTGGCGCGCGTGCGCCTGGCGCTGGAGGTGCTGAACAACAGCCCCCTGCCCGTTCCGACCCTGCGCGACATCGAAGACCACGACGCGGTATTCGTGCTCGGTGAAGACCTGACCCAGACCGCTGCCCGTGTCGCCCTGGCCGTGCGCCAGGCCACCAAGGGCAAGGCCGAGGCCATGGCCGAGGCGATGAAGGTTCAGCCGTGGCTCGACGCCGCCGTCAAGAACATCGGCCAGCATGCGCTGTACCCCCTGTTCATCGCCAGCCTGGCCGAGACCAAGCTCGACGACGTGGCCGAGGAGTGCGTGCATGCAGCCCCGGCGGACCTGGCCCGCCTTGGTTTTGCCGTGGCCCATGCCATCGACCCAAGTGCACCCGCTGTCGCCGGCCTGGACGACGAGGCCAAGGCCCTGGCACAGCGCATCGCCGATGCCCTGATCGCCGCCAAGCGCCCGCTGGTCATTGCCGGCACCTCGCTGGCCGATGCCTCGCTGATCGAGGCCGCCGCCAACATCGCCAAAGCCCTGAAGCTGCGCGACAAACAAGGCTCGCTGAGCCTGGTGGTACCTGAAGCCAACAGCCTTGGCCTGGCCATGCTGGGTGGCGAATCGGTCGACGCTGCGCTGGATGCGGTCATCGACGGCAAGGCCGACGCCATCGTGGTGCTGGAAAACGACCTCTACGCCCGTGTGCCTGCGGCCAAAGTGGACGCTGCCCTAGCAGCGGCCAAGGTGGTCATCGTTGCCGATCACTCCAGAACCCCGACGGTCGAGCGCGCTCACCTGGTACTGCCGGCCGCTTCCTTCGCCGAAGGCGACGGCACCCTGGTCAGCCAGGAAGGCCGTGCCCAGCGCTTCTTCCAGGTGTTCGACCCGCAGTACCTGGACAGCAGCATCCAGGTCCACGAAGGCTGGCGCTGGATGCACGCCCTGCGTGCAACCTTGCTGGCCAAGCCCGTGGACTGGACCCAACTGGACCACGTGACCCACGCCTGCGCCCAGGCGGCCCCGCAACTGGCTGGCATCGTCGACGCCGCGCCAAGCGCCGCCTTCCGCATCAAGGGCCTGAAGCTTGCCCGCGAGCCGCTGCGCTACTCCGGTCGCACCGCCATGCGCGCCAACATCAGCGTGCACGAGCCGCGTACCCCGCAAGACCGCGATACGGCATTCGCCTTCTCCATGGAAGGGTATTCGGGCTCGGCCGAGCCACGTCAGCAGGTCCCGTTCGCCTGGTCGCCAGGCTGGAACTCGCCCCAGGCCTGGAACAAGTTTCAGGACGAGGTGGGCGGTCACTTGCGTGCCGGCGACCCCGGCGTACGCCTGATCGAATCCCAAGGTGATGGCCTGGCCTGGTTCACCACGGTGCCTGGCGCCTTCAACCCGGCCCGCGGCACCTGGACGGCAGTACCGTTCTTCCACCTGTTCGGCAGCGAAGAAAGCTCCTCGCGTGCCGCGCCAGTGCAAGAGCGCATTCCGGCTGCCTACGTGGCCCTGGCCAAGTCCGAAGCCGATCGCCTGGGCGTCAACGAAGGCGCCCTGCTGGACCTGAACGTCGCGGGTGTGGCGCTACGCTTGCCGCTGCGTATCAATGAAGCGCTGGGCGCTGGCCTGGTCGCGCTGCCCAAGGGCCTGGCCGGCATCCCGCCAGCCGTGTTCGGGGCATCCGTCGAAGGCCTGCAGGAGGCAGCACAATGAGCTGGTTCACCCCCGAAGTGATCGACGTGATCCTCACCGTGCTACGGGCCATCGTGGTCCTGTTGGCGGTGGTGGTCTGCGGCGCGCTGCTCAGCTTCATCGAGCGGCGCCTGCTGGGCTGGTGGCAGGACCGTTACGGTCCGAACCGCGTCGGCCCGTTCGGCATGTTCCAGATCGCTGCCGACATGCTCAAGATGTTCTTCAAGGAAGACTGGAACCCGCCCTTCGTCGACCGCGTGATCTTCACCCTGGCACCGGTCGTGGCCATGAGCGCCCTGCTGATTGCCTTCGTGGTCATCCCGATCACCCCGACCTGGGGCGTGGCCGACTTGAATATCGGCCTGCTGTTCTTCTTCGCCATGGCCGGTCTGTCGGTGTATGCCGTGCTGTTTGCCGGCTGGTCCTCGAACAACAAGTACGCCTTGCTGGGCAGCTTGCGGGCCTCGGCCCAGACCGTGTCGTACGAAGTGTTCCTGGGCCTGGCGCTGATGGGCGTGGTGGTGCAGGTCGGCTCGTTCAACATGCGCGACATCGTCGAGTACCAGGCGCAGAACCTGTGGTTCATCATTCCGCAGTTCTTCGGCTTCTGCACCTTCTTCATCGCTGGCGTGGCCGTGACTCACCGTCACCCCTTCGACCAGCCGGAAGCGGAACAGGAACTGGCCGACGGCTACCACATCGAGTATGCCGGCATGAAGTGGGGCATGTTCTTCGTCGGTGAGTACATCGGCATCATCCTCATCTCGGCGCTGCTGGTCACCCTGTTCTTCGGCGGCTGGCACGGCCCGTTCGGCATCCTGCCGCAACTGTCGTTCCTGTGGTTCGCCCTGAAGACCGCGTTCTTCATCATGCTGTTCATCCTGCTGCGCGCCTCCATTCCGCGCCCACGCTATGACCAGGTGATGGACTTCAGCTGGAAGTTCTGCCTGCCGCTGACCCTGATCAATTTGCTGGTGACCGCTGCGATCGTGCTTTACAACACGCCAGCCGTCGCGGCCCAGTGAGGATTTGACCCATGTTCAAGTATATCGGCGACATCGTTAAGGGCACCGGCACCCAGCTGCGCAGCCTGGCCATGGTGTTCTCCCACGGGTTCCGCAAGCGCGACACCCTGCAGTACCCCGAAGAACCCGTGTACCTGCCGCCACGCTACCGTGGCCGCATCGTCCTGACGCGCGACCCCGACGGCGAAGAGCGCTGCGTGGCCTGCAACCTGTGCGCGGTAGCCTGCCCGGTGGGCTGCATCTCGCTGCAGAAGGCAGAAACCGACGACGGCCGTTGGTACCCGGAGTTCTTCCGCATCAACTTCTCGCGCTGCATCTTCTGCGGCCTGTGCGAAGAAGCGTGCCCGACCACCGCAATCCAGCTGACTCCGGATTTCGAAATGGCCGAGTTCAAGCGTCAGGACCTGGTGTACGAGAAAGAAGATCTGCTGATCTCCGGCCCCGGCAAGAACCCTGACTACAACTTCTACCGTGTTGCGGGCATGGCAATCGCTGGCAAGCCGAAAGGCGCTGCGCAGAACGAAGCCGAGCCGATCAACGTGAAGAGCTTGCTCCCATAAGGACAGAAAGATGGAATTCGCTTTCTACTTCGCATCCGGGATCGCCGTGGTCTCCACCCTTCGGGTGGTGACCGGCACAAACCCCGTACACGCCCTGCTCTACCTGATCATCTCGCTGATTTCCGTGGCGATGATCTTCTTTTCCCTTGGCGCGCCGTTCGCGGGCGCCCTGGAAGTGATCGCCTATGCCGGCGCCATCATGGTGCTGTTCGTCTTCGTGGTGATGATGCTTAACCTGGGGCCGGCGTCGGTCGCCCAGGAGCGCGGCTGGCTCAAGCCCGGTATCTGGGCAGGGCCGGTGATCCTCGGCGCCCTGTTGCTGGTGGAACTGCTGTATGTGCTGTTCGTCGCACCCAGCGGCGCTGCCATCAGCGGTACCACCGTGGGCCCGAAAGCAGTGGGTGTGAGCCTGTTCGGCCCCTACCTGCTGGTGGTCGAACTGGCGTCGATGCTGCTGCTCGCGGCAGCTGTCACCGCCTTCCACCTGGGCCGCAATGAGGCGAAGGAGTAAATCATGGGTGCTATCCCTCTCGAACATGGTCTGGCCGTCGCCGGCATCCTGTTCTGCTTAGGTCTGGTTGGCCTGATGGTCCGCCGCAACATCCTCTTCGTGCTCATGAGCCTGGAAGTCATGATGAACGCTTCTGCCCTGGCGTTCGTCGTCGCCGGTGCCCGTTGGGTCCAACCCGATGGCCAGGTGATGTTCATTCTGGTGATCAGCCTGGCAGCAGCCGAGGCCAGCATTGGCCTGGCCATCCTGCTGCAGCTGTATCGCCGCTTCCACACTCTCGACATCGATGCTGCCAGTGAGATGCGCGGATGAACCTTCTCTTCCTGACTTTCGTCTTTCCCCTCATCGGCTTTGTGCTGCTGTCGTTCTCGCGCGGGAGGTTCTCGGAGAACCTGTCCGCTCTGATCGGCGTCGGTTCGGTGGGCCTGTCGGCGGCCACGGCCGCCTACGTGATCTGGCAGTTCAACGTCGCCCCGCCTGAAGGCGGTGCGTACAGCCAGCTGCTGTGGCAGTGGATGTCGGTGGATGGCTTTGCGCCGAACTTCACCCTGTACCTTGATGGCCTGTCGGTCACCATGCTGGGCGTAGTGACGGGTGTGGGCTTCCTGATCCACTTGTTCGCGTCCTGGTACATGCGTGGCGAGACCGGCTACTCGCGGTTCTTCTCGTACACCAACCTGTTCATCGCCAGCATGCTGTTCCTGATCCTGGGCGACAACCTGCTGTTCATCTACTTCGGCTGGGAAGGGGTGGGCCTGTGTTCCTACCTGTTGATCGGTTTCTATTACAGCAACCGCAACAACGGTAACGCAGCGCTCAAGGCCTTCATCGTCACCCGGATTGGCGACGTGTTCATGGCCATCGGCCTGTTCATCCTGTTCGCCCAGCTGGGCACGCTGAACGTCCAGGAACTGCTGGTGCTGGCACCGCAGAAATTCCAGGCCGGTGATACCTGGATGGTGCTGGCAACACTGATGCTGCTGGGCGGTGCCGTGGGCAAATCCGCGCAGCTGCCGCTGCAGACCTGGTTGGCAGACGCCATGGCCGGCCCGACCCCAGTGTCGGCGCTGATCCACGCGGCGACGATGGTCACGGCTGGTGTCTACCTGATCGCCCGTACCAATGGCCTGTTCCTGCTGGCGCCGGACATCCTGCACTTGGTGGGCGTGGTGGGTGGCGTGACCCTGGTGCTGGCGGGCTTCGCTGCACTGGTGCAAACCGACATCAAGCGTATCCTGGCCTACTCGACCATGAGCCAGATCGGCTACATGTTCCTGGCCCTGGGCGTCGGCGCCTGGGATGCGGCGATCTTCCACCTGATGACCCACGCCTTCTTCAAGGCGCTGCTGTTCTTGGCCTCGGGTGCCGTCATCGTGGCCTGCCACCACGAGCAGAACATCTTCAAGATGGGCGGCCTGTGGAAGAAACTGCCCCTGGCCTACGCCAGCTTCGTGGTCGGTGGCGCTGCCCTGGCGGCCTTGCCGATCGTGACCGTGGGCTTCTACTCCAAGGACGAGATCCTGTGGGAAGCCTTCGCCAGCGGCAACTCCGGCCTGCTTTACGCCGGCCTGGTCGGCGCCTTCATGACCTCGCTGTACACCTTCCGCCTGATCTTCATCGCCTTCCACGGCGAAGCCAAGACCGAAGCTCATGCCGGCCACGGCATCAGCCATTGGCTGCCACTGGGCGTGCTGATCGTGCTGTCGACCTTCGTCGGCGCATGGATCACCCCGCCGCTGGCTGATGTGTTGCCACAGAGCGCAGGCCATGCTGGCGGTGAAGCCAAGCATGCGCTGGAGATCACCTCGGGCGCCATCGCCATTGCCGGTATCCTGCTCGCCGCCTTGCTGTTCCTGGGCAAGCGCAGCTTCGTCAGCGCGGTGGCCAACAGTGGTATCGGCCGCGTGCTGTCGGCCTGGTGGTTCGCGGCCTGGGGCTTTGACTGGATCTACGACAAGCTGTTCGTCAAGCCCTACCTGCTGATCAGCCACCTGCTGCGCAAAGACCCGGTTGACCGCGGTATCGGCCTGATCCCTCGCCTGGCTCGCGGTGGCCACGTGGCCATGACCAAGACCGAGACGGGCCAGCTGCGCTGGTACACCGCCTCCATCGCCATTGGCGCAGTGCTGGTACTCGGCGCTGTGGTAGTGGCCGCGGTATGACCATGAACCTTGCGAACCTTGCGACCCTGCAAAAGGAAACCAACCCGTCATGATTTTGCCTTGGCTGATCCTGATCCCCTTCATCGGCGGCTTCCTGTGCTGGCTGGGCGAGCGCTTCGGCGCTACCCTGCCGCGCTGGATCGCGCTGCTGACCATGTCCCTGTTGCTCGGCATCGGCCTGTGGCTGTGGGCTAACGGCGACTACACCCTTGCCCCTGCCCCGGGCGCCGAGCCTGCATGGGCCCTGGAATACAAAGTCCAGTGGATCCAGCGCTTCGGCATCAGCATCCACCTGGCGCTCGACGGCCTGTCGCTGCTGATGATCCTGCTCACAGGCCTGCTGGGCGTGCTGTCGGTGCTGTGCTCCTGGAAAGAGATCCAGCGCCATGTCGGCTTCTTCCACCTGAACCTGATGTGGATCCTGGGCGGTGTGGTCGGTGTGTTCCTGGCGCTGGATCTGTTCCTGTTCTTCTTCTTCTGGGAAATGATGCTGGTGCCGATGTACTTCCTCATCGCGCTCTGGGGTCATAGCTCAGCGGACGGCAAGAAGACGCGCATCTACGCGGCGACCAAGTTCTTCATCTTCACCCAGGCCAGTGGCCTGATCATGCTGGTGGCGATCTTGGGCCTGGTCCTGGTCAACTACACCAATACCGGTGTGATCACCTTCAACTACAGCGACCTGCTCAAGGCCGACCTGCCGGCCGGTACCGAGTACCTGCTGATGCTGGGCTTCTTCATTGCCTTTGCGGTGAAGCTGCCGGTGGTACCGTTCCACTCCTGGTTGCCCGATGCCCACGCCCAGGCGCCTACTGCAGGCTCCGTGGACCTGGCCGGTATCCTGCTCAAGACCGCGGCCTATGGCCTGCTGCGCTTTGCCCTGCCGCTGTTCCCCAATGCATCGGCAGAGTTCGCGCCCATCGCCATGACCCTGGGCCTGATCGGCATCTTCTACGGCGCCTTCCTGGCCTTTGCCCAGACCGACATCAAGCGCCTGATCGCCTTCTCCAGCGTCTCGCACATGGGCTTCGTGCTGATCGGCATCTATTCCGGTAGCCAGCAAGCACTGCAAGGTGCAGTCATCCAGATGCTGGCTCACGGCCTGTCGGCTGCCGCGCTGTTCATCCTGTCCGGCCAGCTGTACGAGCGTCTGCACACCCGTGACATGCGCCAGATGGGCGGGCTGTGGCACCGCATCGCCTACCTGCCTGCCATCAGCCTGTTCTTCGCTGCCGCCTCCCTGGGGCTGCCAGGTACCGGCAACTTCGTGGGTGAGTTCCTGATCCTGCTCGGCAGCTTCGTACACGTGCCGTGGATCACCGTCATCGCCACCACTGGCCTGGTGTTCGGCTCGGTCTACTCGCTGATCATGATTCATCGCGCCTACTTCGGCCCGAGCAAATCGGACACCGTACTGGCCGGCATGGACACCCGCGAGCTGGTCATGGTGCTGGGCCTGGCGGTACTGCTGGTGCTGCTGGGCGTGTATCCACAGCCGTTCCTCGACACCTCTGCCGCCACCATGAGTGGTGTGCAGCAGTGGCTCGGTTCCGCTTTCACTCAACTCGCTTCGGCCCGGTAAGAGCGCTATGGAATTCACCACTCAACACTTCATCGCATTGGCGCCGATGCTGATCACCACCATCACCACGGTGGTGGTGATGCTGGCGATCGCCTGGAAGCGCAATCACTCGCAGACATTCCTGCTGTCCACCGTGGGGCTGAACCTGGCCCTGCTCTCGATCCTGCCGGCACTGAAGGTCGCGCCCCTGGCGGTCACGTCGCTGATCACCATCGACAAGTTCGCCTGCCTGTACATGGCGATCATGCTGGTCGCGACCCTGGCGTGCGTGACGCTGGCCCATGCCTACCTGGGCGAAGGCGCCAAGGGTTTCCCGGGCAACCGCGAAGAGCTGTACCTGCTGCTGCTGATGTCGGCACTGGGCGGGCTGGTGCTGGTCAGCGCCAACCACCTGGCGGGCCTGTTCATCGGCCTTGAGTTGCTGTCGGTACCGGTCTATGGCCTGGTGGCCTACGCCTTCTTCAACAAGCGCTCGCTTGAAGCCGGCATCAAGTACATGGTGCTGTCGGCCGCAGGTTCGGCCTTCCTGCTGTTCGGCATGGCGCTGCTGTACGCAGATGCCGGTAGCCTGACCTTCGACCAGCTGGGCAAGGCACTGGCTGCCACCAGCATGCCGAGCCTGCTGGCTCAACTGGGTCTGGGCATGATGCTGGTCGGGCTGGCGTTCAAGCTGTCGCTGGTACCGTTCCACCTGTGGACGCCCGATGTGTACGAAGGTGCCCCGGCGCCGGTTGCAGCGTTCCTCGCTACGGCCAGCAAAGTAGCGGTCTTCGCAGTGGTCATCCGCCTGTTCATGCTCTCCCCTGCCGCCAGCAGCGGTGTGCTGAGCACGGTGCTTGCAGTGATCGCCGTGGCCTCGATCCTGGTCGGCAACCTGTTGGCGTTGACTCAGAACAACCTCAAGCGCCTGCTGGGTTACTCGTCCATCGCCCATTTCGGCTACCTGCTGATCGCGCTGGTCGCCAGCAAGGGCTTGGCGCTGGAGGCCATGGGCGTCTATCTGGTCACCTACGTGCTCACCAGCCTGGGGGCGTTCGGCGTCATCACCCTGATGTCCTCGCCCTACGGTGGCCGCGACGCTGACGCGCTGTACGAGTACCGCGGTCTGTTCTGGCGTCGCCCTTACCTGACTGCCGTGCTGACCGTGATGATGCTTTCGCTGGCCGGCATCCCGCTCACCGCTGGCTTCATCGGTAAGTTCTACATCATTGCCACCGGTGTCGAGTCGCAACTGTGGTGGCTAGTAGGTGCTCTGGTAATCGGTAGCGCCATTGGCGTGTACTACTACTTGCGCGTCATGGTGACCCTGTACCTGGTAGAGCCGAACCTGCGCCGTCATGATGCCCCGCTGAAATGGGAACAGCGCACCGGTGGCGTCATGCTGCTGGCCGTCGCCGTGCTTGCGTTCATTCTCGGCGTGTATCCACAGCCCTTGCTGGACCTTGTCCAGCAAGCAAGCCTGCAACTGATCGGCTGATCGGTCTGGCAACGCGAAACACCCCGCTTGTGCGGGGTGTTTTTGTATCCGCGCCATTAACGTGGTACGCCATCCTTGGCCACATCGCTGCGCCTCACTCACCGCGCCAGCACAGCGGCTGTGTCCGGTAATGCCGCCTTGCGCACGTCGCCCTTGGCGGGTGGGAGGTAAACGCCAGGGTTGGGCATGCCGCTTGGGGACAGCTCGTGGGTCATCTCGAACTCAGCCCGTACTGACCAACCGCACGCCTCGGTGGTGCATTGCAAATAGGCAATTCGCAGGAAAATATGACGGCCTTCGCTGGTACGTATGCGCATGCGGCTGTGGCAATGCGGGCAAACCAGTTTATAAGTACTCACGAGAAGTACCTGCTAGCATTGTTGCTGCTTCTGCGATGTAGGCATGATCCTAGGGCCACGTAAGTTTTGGCTGAATGCATGGCTGGGTGGCTCATCTTCAAGTTCCTCATGCGGGAATCCTCCTAAAAGCACAGGGCTGTATTCGTAACGAGTAGTTTAAGCCCATGGAATATCATTAAACCAGTGATGGATATTTGTTATGAGTACTCATGCGCTCGCTGCCGTCATGGAGCGTCTCAAGCAGCTGACCGGTACCCACACTGATGCGGAGCTTTCACGGGCGTTGTCGATCAGCCCGCAGACCTTGAGCAGCTGGAAAGTCCGCAACAGTGTCCCATATTCGTTTTGCGTAGAGATTGCCGTACACTATGCGTGCTCTCTTGACTGGTTGCTGTTGGGCAAGGGCCAAGCTGCTTTTTTTGCTCAAGAAAACGCTGAGTGGGAGTCGGATCTGCTGGGGCGATTGCGCACTCTGTCCCCCACTGACCGCCAGGCCATCCTGCTCGTGATCAAGGACAAACAACGGATACAGCTGCTGGAACAGCGATTGACCGAGCTCAGTAAGGGTTCTGGCAGTAGTGCCCCTTAACCCCGACGGCGCCAACGCTGAATCAGCTCGCGCGGATCCAGCGAATCCAGCCAGACCATGACCTTCAAGCTGATGGGAATGACCACGACAGCGGCGACGAAGGCCGACATACCAGGGGTCAGCAAAGGCGCGATGGACGAAATCAAAGGTTCGAACAGATGCCCTACCCCAACCGTCACGAACACCAGCAGTATTTTCTTGCTCAATGTAAGCCGCTTGGCCGTATCGGTGATCAGCCGATCTCGAGCTGCACTGACCAGCAACGCGCCAAGCAAGGCGGCAAACAACACGCTGGCTTCGGCGCTCAGCAGCTCCATGACCGCCTGGAATTCACCCCCTGCGTTAAGTCGTTCAGCCATGACGCACACCCCGGCGTGGTGAGCGTACGTAGGGCAGGCCCAGATAGAGCATGATTGCCGCGTCCACAAAGCACAGATAACAAATCCGCAGCGCGCGCCCATGGTCATGCCCGCACACATCATCCAGGCGTCTGTAGCCCAGGCTTCGCAACGCGACGCGCCAGTTGGCAAACTCGCGAGCGGCTTTGATCACGGCGCAATGAGCAGCTACCTCGATTGCCGCATCCCCCGTGGTTCGCTGCAACTTCAGGCGCTTGCGCAGCCCGTTCAGATCAATGCGTGGCCAGAATGGGTCATGGCAGTCGCCAGCACGAGCAGTGTCTTGATGGTTCATAAATCACCTCACGCTTCGGCCAAAAGGCCATAACGAATAGCCTTGATGACTGCCCCTACCCGGGTAGGCACATCGAATTTGCGCATGATGTTGGATACATGAAAATTCACCGTCGACTCCTTACAACCTAGTATCTGCCCGATTTCCCACGAGCTCTTACCGTAGGCGCACCACAGCAGTACCTGGTGTTCGCGGGGCGTCAGGCGCGCGGGGGCGATTGGGGAGTCGCCGGTAGGCGCGCCTGTGGGTTTAGCTGAGACGGATTGTTGTGGACCTCTTGGATCGGTAGCCATGTTCGAACTCCGGGTAAGTGACGACCGGCGATGCTGCCGGCCTGCAGTCACCTTACGAAGCAAGTACGCGCCTACTCTAGCGGCGGGCTTTGTACGGAAACTTCATACAATTGCGCGCCTTGGAAACCCGATGAATTCGCCGACTTTCGACGTGCTCCGAGCGCCATCTCGCTCGTCTCAATGCTGATATTCGTCCGCCATCTATCTGGAGCCCTACAATGCGTTGCGTTTTGTCCCTTACCCCCTGCGTGGGTATGCTGGGTGTGTTCATGGCCGCCCAGCCCGCGCTGGCAGCGGCGCCGGTCGAACTGGGCCAGGTGCTGATCACCGAGGAGGAACAGGACGACCTGAGCGCCGCCAGTGAGCGCTTGCGGGCCATACCGGGCGCCAGCAACATGGTGGACATGCACAGCATTGGACAAGGCCGCGTGGCCAGCAATCAGGACGTTCTGGCCTACCAGCCAGGGGTATTCGCCCAGTCGGCAGGCAACGATGGGATCAAGCTGTCGATCCGTGGCTCGGGCATCAACCGGGCACCGGGTGCGCATGGCTCGGGTGTGTACACCCTGTTCGATGGCCTGCCCCTGACTGGACCAGGTGGCACGCCCTACGAGCTGTTCGAACCGTTATGGTTGAGCCGCGCCGAAGTGCTACGGGGGGCCAATGGCTTTGATCAAGGTGCCCTGGCCCTCGGCGGCGCGATCAACTATGTCACCCACACGGGCCGCGATGCCGCGCCAATGCAAATACGCTACGAAGTGGGCAGCCGGGGCTATCAGCATCGGCACATCAGTTCGGGCCAGGTACTCGGTGACCTGGATTACTACGTGGCCCTTACCGACGTCGAGTACAACGGCTATCAGCGGCACAGCAGTGGCAGCGCCAGCGGGATGGCCGCCAACATCGGCTACCGCTTCAACCCGAACCTGGAAACGCGGTTCTACCTGCGTTACCGGGAAACCGAAAACGAACTGGCCGGTCGCCTGACCAAAGACCAGATCAAGCACCACCCGCAGGCAGCCAATCCAGGCTACCTGGCTCGCGATGACAGTCGCCCGCAACCGGGCAGCACCTGGGTGGGCAACAAAACAACCTTTTACCTCGATGATGACGCCAAGCTTGAAGCTGGCCTGGTGTACCACGATTACCCCATGGACCTTCGCGAAGGGCCCATGCGCCTGAAAGTCGCCTATACCGACGTCAGCGGCACACTCGACTACAGGCGCCGCGATACGTTGTTCGGGCGCGAAAGCAAGTCCACAATCGGCTGGCGCACCACCAAACACCTGCCCAACAGCGGCGCGTCGCAGTTTGCTCGTAACGGCCATGTATTCGCAGACCGCACCCGAGACTTTACCTACCAAGGCTCAGACACCGTGTTGCACGTGGGTAACGACCTGGAGCTGGTACCTAATGTGTGGCTGACCACAGGCCTGGCCGCGATCTATACCCGCCGCGAGAGCGACGTGACCTACCCTGCCCAGGGCGGCAAGGTGTCCCTGCACGACTGGGACTATGCGCCACGGGTGGGCCTGCGCTACGACATACGCCCCGACCTGCAGGTATACGGCAACCTCAGCCGGTCGGTAGAACCGCCGCACCCTTGGTCATTGATCTGGAGTGCGCCAAGCGTTGGCGGCAAGCAGATTCAACCGATCAAAATGCAGAACCAGACCGCCACCACGCTGGAGGTGGGTGCGCGCGGCGAGTCCGCGGTCGGGCGATGGGACCTTGCCTGGTACTACTCCCAGGTACGCCACGAACTGCTCGCGGTCGAGGTGGTGCCGAACTTCACCTCGGAATTCAACGCCAGCGCCACGGTGCATCAAGGGGTGGAGGCCGGGCTGGACAGCACCCTGTGGGAACAGTCTGGCATGGGCCGCCTGAGCCTGCGCCAGGCCTATACCTTCAGTGACTTCCATTACCGCGACGACGAAAAATTCGGCCACAACCGCCTGCCGGGCATCCCCATGCATTACTACCAGGCCGAGTTGCGCTTCGACTGGCCCAATGGCTTCTACGCCGGGCTCAACACGCAGATGGCGTCCAAGGTGCAAGTGGACTACGCCAACAGCTACCACGCCGACGATTACGCTACGCTCGGTGCCCGTCTCGGTTGGGACTCGCCGCAGCGTGACTGGCAGACCTGGCTGGATCTACGCAACCTGACCAACAAGCGTTACGCGGCAACCGTTACCCCAGGCTTCAATGACGCAGGGCGCGACATTGCCCGCTCCACCCCGGGGGAAGGCGCTGCGGTCTATGCTGGAGTGTCCTATACCTTCCATTGACTGCCACAATCGAGCATTCTCTGGCTGACAGACATTGCGCCGGCCGGCTGGCCTGCGCAATGTGGCGCCGCCTAGCCCACCGTCATACGGACCGATTGAGCTTCACCCAAGACGCGAACTTGTCGATGAAGCCCTGCAGAAACGGCCGGGTTTTGTCGTTGAGCTTGCCTGACTCGTCGAACAAACTGGCAGCGCCGCCAATGTAGGCCTCCGGCATCTGCATGCACGGCATGTCCAGGAACACCAGAGACTGACGCACCGAATGGTTGGCACCAAAGCCGCCGATCGCGCCTGGCGACACACTCGCCACGGCTGCCGGTTTACCGCCCCACGCGCTTTGCCCGTAAGGCCTTGAACCCACGTCGATGGCATTTTTCAGGCAGCCTGGCATGGTCCGGTTGTACTCTGGCGTGACGAAGAGCACCGCATCGCTGCCCTTGATGTCCTCCCGAAAGCGTGTCCAGGCAGTTGGCGGAGCATCGGTTTCCAGGTCTTCGTTATACATGGGTAAGTCGCCGATCTCGACGATCTTCAGTGCCAGGCTAGACGGCGCCAGCTCAGACAGCGCGCGGGCCACCTTGCGGTTATAGGAATCCTTGCGCAGGCTACCGACGACGACGGCAACCGAATAGACCTGGGTCATGGCAATCTCCAACTTCACGTTTTCAGGGACGATGTAGTTATAGATGACCGTTTTGCACGGCTTTGGTTTTTTTTCCTGGCCGCGAAAACTTCCCTTGCCCTTGGAAGGTCTACTGCTACAGACATTTCCTACGCAATTCAGAGGGTTCCACCCAAATGGCAGCAGTAATGGTCGGCCAATTCCATGCCCGCGACGCCGAAGGCCGTATCTATCCCGTTCACGAGTTCCAGGAATCTACCCTGCAACTGGACGGCAGCACGACCGGCGCACCTATCACTACTTACCGCCTTGCCATCGGCGACCGCGTCAACTACCTGGGTGAAAATCGATTCGAGCTTGCCCGCACCGGTGTCGAAATCATTCGTATCCCATGACAGGGAGACAGTACTAGCCTGTTGCTACTCAATCATGTTTGTACCGATTTTGCGGGCCTGGATTGAACAGCAACGGGCCGTGACTTTTTCAGTCCGCTGACCGCTCGGTCAGCGCCTGCCAGAGCGAGGGGCCGCCGGCGGACTTTGCAATCGCTGCAAGACGTTCGGCATGTGATTCCAGCTCATCCGGTGTGGCCAGAATGACCCGGCCTGGCGCACGTCCGCTGATGCGGCGTATGTCAGTTCCACCACTGCCCTGCCCGTTTTCGTCCGAATCGCTGCCGTGCCCTGCCAACGACAGACTGGTCTGGCCGCCGGTCATCGCCAGATAGACATCTGCCAGCAGCTCGGCGTCGAGCAGCGCGCCGTGCAGTTCGCGCCCCGAGTTGTCGATATCGTAGCGTTTGCATAAGGCATCCAGGCTGTTGCGTTGCCCCGGATGACGCGCCCGCGCCAGCAACAAGGTGTCGAGAATGGTGCAGTGCTGGGACAGGTCGGCACGGTCCTGCTGGCCCAGCAGCGCGAACTCGTTGTTGATGAACCCCACGTCGAACGCTGCGTTGTGGATGACCAGCGTGGCGCCCTGGATGAACGCGAAGAACTCCTCGGCTACGTCGCTGAAGCGAGGTTTGCCAACCAGAAAGGCGTCAGTGATGCCATGGACATTGATCGCGCCCTCGTCACTTTCGCGGTCAGGCTGCAGGTAGACGTGGAAGTGCCTGCCTGTCAGACGCCTGCCGACCACCTCGACGCAGCCGATCTCGATGATGCGGTGCCCCTCGCTGACCGGCATACCCGTGGTTTCGGTATCGAGGATAACGAACCGCTTGTCTTGCTGTTGCTCCACCTGGGGACTCCAACTTGCATCGCTTACAAAGGTGCGCAGTATAACAGCAGGCCGAAGGCAAGCGCTGTGCCCCCTTCGCACCTGGGATCGGGTTCAGGGCTTCAGGCCCGGGCGCGCACTTCGTCCACGCCACGGTTGGCCAGCTGGTCTGCACGCTCGTTGCCGGGGTGGCCAATGTGGCCGCGCACCCACTTCCAGGTCACCTTGTGGCGGTTGACCTGTTCGTCCAGCAACTGCCACAGGTCGGCATTCTTCACAGGCTCCTTGGCCGCGGTCTTCCAGCCACGCTTTTTCCAGTTGACCATCCACTCGCTGATGCCTTTCATCACGTACTGCGAGTCAGTCGTCAGCACGACCTCGCACTCACGTTTGAGCGCCATGAGCCCCTGGATGGCGGCCATCAACTCCATGCGGTTGTTGGTGGTCTCACGTTCGCCGCCCCACAACTCTTTTTCAACGCCCTTGAAAATCATCAGCACACCCCAGCCGCCGGGGCCAGGGTTGCCCTTGCAGGCACCATCGGTAAACATTTCGACGCTATCGCTCATGTACCACTCGTATTCACTGCTTATCGGGATCGGGGGTCGCCGAGGTGCGGTTGACCTTGGCCAATGGCAACGGCAGTAACTTGCCCATCGGCTCGCGACGCTGGGGCCGCAGCGGCCGCAGGCCCACGACCATCTTGCGCGCCACCAGCACATAGACACCGCCGCCAGCGCTCTGCCAACCGCCCGCCATGCGTTCCCACCCTTGCAGGCGCTGCTGCCAGGCAGGCGAAGCAAGCGGCGGACGATAGCACCCGAAGCGACGTTTCTCCAAGGCAAAGCCCAGTAGATTGAGCCAGTCACCCAGTCGCGAAGGCGAGATGCAGCGAGCCTTGCGCAAAGCGCCACGGCTGAACAGGTGACGCACTCCCCAGCTGCTCCACGGGTTGATCCCGACGACCAGCAGGTGGCCGCCGGGGCGCACGGCGCTGGCGGCCTCACGCAACAGCCCATGGGGCGACAGGCTGAAATCCAGCCCATGCTGCAACACCACCACATCGGCCGCGTGCTCGCTCAACGGCCAGGCTTGTTCCTCGCAGACGATCTCCACCCCCGGCAGCGGTGCGCCGAGGCGCACGTTGCGCTGGACCTTCGGCGCACTGGGCGGGGCATCGGCGCAGGGGCCGTAGTGCACCAGGTAGCCACCGAAGAAGCGCCCCAGCTCTTCCTCCAGCAGCTTCTGTTCTTCGTGCAGCATCAACTGGCCGAGCGGGCCCTGAAACCACTCACGGGCCAGGCTGATCAGCTTGACCCAGTCCGGGTCGGCCTGGGCGAAGGCTTGGTCGGTCATTGTGCAATTCCTCGGAAGGTTCTCCCACCGCGCCATCGCGGCTAAGATGCCTTCATGTGCCAAGCAAGGCGAATCGGATTCCCACCATGATACAGATCGAAGCGTTGCCCGCTTTCTCGGACAATTACATCTGGTTGTTACAGGATACTGCCAAATGCCACTGCGCGGTGGTCGACCCTGGCGATGCCGGCCCGGTAGAACGGTGGCTCGCCGCTCACCCGGGGTGGCAGCTGACCGACATGCTCATCACTCATCACCACAATGACCATGTGGGCGGTGTGGAGCGGCTCAAGGCGTTGACTGGCGCGCACGTACACGGCCCGGCCAACGAGCGCATCCCGTGCAGGGATGTGGCACTGGACGATGGCGATCAGGTCACGGTGCTGGGAGAGGTGTATGACGTGCTTGCCGTGCCAGGCCACACGCTGGGGCATATTGCGTTCTTCAACGGTGGCGCGGCTACACCTGTACTGTTCAGTGGCGACACCCTGTTCGCAGCTGGGTGCGGGCGCATGTTCGAGGGCACTGCCGAGCAGATGCAACCGGCCCTGGCCCGCCTGGCAGCCCTGCCAGCCGAGACCCTGGTGTACTGCGCCCATGAATACACCTTGAGCAACCTGCGTTTCGCCAAGGCCGTGGAACCTGACAATGAAGATGTATTGGAGCGCTTCGAAGCGGTTTCCCGTCTGCGTGCGCAAGACCGCATCACGTTGCCCACCACCATTGCCCTGGAACGGCTGACCAACCCTTTCCTGCGCACCGCTGAAACATCTGTTAAACAAAAAGCAGACGAATGGAAGGGACATTCCAACACCTCGCATGTCGCTGTTTTTGCTGCCTTGAGGTCTTGGAAAGATAGCTTCTGATAACCCCAAGATATATCGCAAGTGGCGGTCAGAGGTTGACCCGGTCCGGAGCGGTTCCTAGAATCGCCGAAATTTTTTGCCCGGATACCTGTGCCCGCCGATGTCTTCCCGAAGCCGCAGAACCTCTCATTCCGTCGCGCTGACGCGCCTGGCCCAGGTCAGTGCGCTCGCGCTGGCCGCCACCTTGGTGGGCTGCCAGAGCACACGTCAGCTCGACGAAGCCGATAGCGTCCGCGCGCACAGCCAGCAAGCGCGAATCAAGCCAAGACCCGCGCCGTTGCTGGTCAAGCCGGTCGAGCAAGCGCCTCGGGATGTCTGGGAACGCATGCGCCAGGGCTTCGTGCTCCAGGAGTACCGCGACGTCAACCCGCGCATCGATCAGCAGCGCCTGTGGTTTGCCAGTAACCCAACGTTCATCGAAAGTGCTGGCGAGCGCGGCAGCCTCTACCTGCACTACATCGTCGAACGCCTTGAAGAGCGCGGCATGCCGTTGGAACTGGCCCTGCTGCCGGCGATCGAGAGCGCCTACAACCCTATGGCCTACTCACGCGCCAGTGCAGCCGGCATGTGGCAATTCATGCCAGCCACCGGCCGGCACTTCAACCTGCGCCAGACCAACTTCTATGACGGGCGCCGCGATGTCACCGCTTCGACCAACGCCGCGCTTGACTACCTGACCCGCCTGCACGACATGTTCAACGGCGACTGGTTGCTGGCGCTGGCGGCCTACAACGCTGGGGAAGGCACGGTCAGTCGGGCAATGGAGCGCAACGAGAAGCTGGGCTTGCCCACCGACTACTGGAATCTGCCGCTGCCTCAGGAAACCCGTGACTATGTGCCGAAACTGCTGGCGTTGTCCCAGGTGGTTTCCACGCCTGAAGCCTACGGCGTGAACCTGACGCCGATTGCCAACGAACCGTACTTCGAGGCCGTCGCGATCAACGACCGGCTCGACCTGACGCGGGTGGCTGCCTTCGCCGACATCGACGAAGACGAACTCATCCAGCTGAACCCAGCCTTTAAAAAGCGCATGACGGTCGATGGCCCGAAGCAGTTGCTGGTACCCACGGCCAAGGCGCAGTTGCTCTCGGCCAGCCTCTCCAACCTCAACCCCGAGCAGTTGGTCACTCTTCAGCCGCCCAAGGCCGCTTTCGCTCGCGCCGTGGCCGAAGCCAAGGCGCCCGTGGCTGCGCGCAGCTACAAGGTCAGGCGTGGTGACAACCTGGGGGCCATCGCCAAGGCCAACCGTGTGTCCATTGCGGACATCAAGCGCTGGAACCGCCTTTCGGGCAGCAGCCTGCGCGCAGGCCAGGTGCTAGCCCTGCGCGGCGGCAAAGCCTCCAGCGGCGCCGCCAACCGGGTCGCCAGTTCGGCAAAACGCACCACTCAATACAAGGTGCGCAAGGGCGATTCGCTGTATCTGGTGGCCAAACGCTTCAATGTCGAGATGACCCACCTCAAGCGCTGGAACCCGCGCAGTGGCCATGCGCTGAAACCAGGCCAGACCCTGACCGTCTACGTCGGCCACTGACCCTGGCGGCAAGGAGACACCCGTACGTGCGCGTACCTGTGTTTTCTTGCCGTTTGGCGCTTGCCGCGCCAGTGCAAACTGTTACTGTAGCCCGATCAAAGCCCAATGCCTTTGGATCGGATGCCGACTTGATACGTCCCCTCCTTCTTACACTCAGCCTGGCCTTGAGCTTTCCCGCCGTCGCAACCGTGAGCGAGAGCCACGGTTACGCGCAGTTCGGCACGCTCAAGTACCCGGCCTCGTTCACCCATTTCGACTGGGTCAACCCGCAAGCCCCCAAAGGTGGCACCTTGCGGGCGATGGCCTTCGGTACGTTCGACACCCTCAACCCCTACACCTTCAAGGGTACGAGCCCGGTGAGCACGCCCAACTTTCAACAGTATGGGGTCAACGAACTCAACGAAACCCTCATGGTGGGCACCGGCCAGTACGACCCCTCGGGCGATGAGCCGACCTCCAGTTATGGGCTGATCGCCCGCTCGGTCGAATACAGCCAGGACCGCAGCTGGGTGGTGTTCAACCTGCGTCCGCAAGCCCGCTGGCACGATGGCAAGCCCATCACGTCGGCAGACGTGGCCTTCTCCTTCCGCACACTGCTCAAGGAGGGCCATCCGCTTTACCGGACCAACCTGCAGGAAGTTCAGCGGGTGGACATTCTTGGGCCGCTGCGTATCCGCTTCGTGTTCAAGCGTGCCGGCAACCCGCTGCTGATCCTGCGCCTTGGGGAAATGCCGGTTCTGCCCCAGCATTACTGGCGCACACGCGACTTCAAGGCTACCACCTTCGAGCCCCCGCTGGGCAGCGGGCCCTATCGGGTGACCCAGGTACAGCCAGGCCGGCGCCTGGTATTCGAGCGGGTGAAAAACTACTGGGGCAAGGACCTGGCAGTCAATCGCGGCAAGTACAACGTCGACCGTGTCGAGTACGAGTTCTACCGCGACTCGACCGTTGCCTTCGAAGCCTTCAAGGCAGGCGAGTTCGACATCTACATCGAGCATCAGGCCAAGAACTGGGCCAACGGCTACACCTTCCCCGCCGTACGGCGCGGCGAGGTGATCAAGGCGCAGATTCCCCACCGCATCCCGACCCAGACCCAAGGCCTGTTCATGAACAGCCGTCGGGCCACCTTCAGCGATCCACGGGTGCGCCAGGCGCTGGGCCTGATGTTCGATTTCGAGTGGACCAACCGTGCGCTGTTCAGCAGCGCCTACCGCCGTTCGACCAGTTATTACCCCAACAGCGAATTCGCAGCCGCTGGCCTGCCCCAGGGCAAGGAATGGCTGTTGCTGGCCCCGTTTCGCGACCAGCTTCCGGCCAAGCTGTTCACCGAACCCTACCAGGTCAGCCGCACGGACGGGCGCGGGATCGACCGTCAGACGTTGCGCAAGGCCCTGGCCTTGCTGGCGGAGGCCGGGTGGACGCTCAAGGGCCAGCGCCTGGTCGACAGCAAGGGCCAACCGCTGCGCATGGAAGTGCTGCTGGTAAACCCCAACCTGGAACGCATCCTGCAACCGTATGTCGAAAACCTCTCCAGCATCGGTGTAGACGCGCGCTTGCGAACTGTGGACCGCGCCCAGTACAAACAGCGACTGGACCAGTTCGACTTCGACATGATTCTGATGACCCTGAACCAGACCCTGAGCCCGGGCCTCGAGCAGTGGCTGTACTTCCATTCAAGCCAGGCGGCCACCAAAGGCAGCAAGAACTACGCCGGGGTTGACGACCCTGTGGTCGATCATCTGCTCGACACCTTGCTGGCGGCGCGCACCCGTGATGACCAGGTCGCAGCGGCGCGAGCGCTGGACCGCGTGCTGTCATGGCAGCACTACATGATTCCCAACTGGTACCTCGACAACCACCGCCTGGCCTACCGCAATCGGTTCGGCTTCGTCACCACGCCGCCCTATACCCTCGGGCTGAACAGCTGGTGGATCAAGACTTCGGAGAAAGCCCAATGACGCCCACGCATTCCTTGCGCCGGCTGGCCGGCAGCCTGTTGCTGGCCTGCCTGAGCCTTCCCGCGCTGGCAGCGCCGCAGCACGCACTCACCCTGTACGACGAGCCGCCCAAATACCCAGCGGATTTCAAGCACTTCGATTACGTAAACCCGGACGCTCCCAAGGGTGGCACCTTCCGCCAGTCCAGCTTTGGTGGGTTCGACAGCCTCAACCCCTTCATCAACAAGGGGGTATCGGCCGAAAACATCAGCATCATCTACGACACCTTGATGCGCCAGAGCCTGGACGAGCCTTTCACCGAATATGGTCTGGTCGCTCGACAGATCGAGAAGGCGCCTGACAACAGCTGGGTGCGCTTCTACCTGCGCCCCGAGGCGCGGTTCCACGATGGCCATCCCATGCGCGCCGAAGACGTGGTGTTCACCTTCAATGCGCTGATGAAGGACGGTGCCCCTCTGTACCGCCAGTACTACGCGGACGTGGCCGAGGTGGTCGCCGAAGACCCGCTCAAGGTCGTGTTCACGTTCAAGCACAAGGGCAACCGTGAACTGCCGCTGATTCTCGGCCAGTTGCCCGTGCTGCCCAAGCATTGGTACGCGCAGCGCGACTTCAACCGCGGCAACCTGGAAATTCCGCTGGGCAGCGGGCCCTACAAGGTGGCCGAGGTCAAGGCCGGGCGCTCGGTGCGCTATGAGCGGGTCAAGGACTATTGGGCCAAGGACTTGCCCATCAACCGTGGTTTCTACAATTTCGACGCCATGACCTTCGATTCCTACCGCGACACTACGGTTGCGCTGGAGGCACTGAAGGCCGGCGCCTTCGACTATTCGCTGGAGGTCAGCGCCAAGAACTGGGCCACAGCCTACAACGTGCCGGCCGTGCGCGATGGCCGCCTGATCAAGGAGGAGCTGCCCAATGGCAACCCCACCGGCATGCAGGGCTTCATCTTCAACATCCGCCGGCCGGTCTTCCAGGATATACGCGTGCGCAAGGCGCTGAGCCTGCTGCTGGACTACGAATGGACCAACAAGCAGCTGTTCAACGGCGCCTATACGCGCACCGGCAGTTACTTCGAGAATTCAGAGATGGCGGCCCGTGGCTTGCCCGGCCCTGGCGAGCTCAAAATCCTCGACCCGGTGCGCAGCCAGGTGCCTGAGCAGGTCTTCACCCAGGCCTTCCATAACCCGGTCAGCGACGGCAGCGGGATGATCCGGGAACAGCAGCGCCAAGCCTACAAGTTGCTGCAGGAAGCGGGCTGGAAAATCGTCGACGACAAGATGGTCGACACCAACGGCCAGCCGGTCAGCATCGAGTTTCTGCTTGCCCAGACCGAGTTTGAGCGGGTTTTGCTGCCCTTCAAGCGCAACCTCGCGGACCTGGGTATCGAGCTAAACATCCGCCGGGTTGATGTGTCTCAGTACATCACCCGCCTGCGCTCGCGCGACTACGACATGATTGTCGGCGGCTACCCCCAGTCCAACTCCCCTGGCAACGAGCAACGGGAATTCTGGTCCAGCGCGGCCGCCGACAACCCCGGCAGCCGCAATTTCATCGGCCTGCGTGACCCTGCCATCGACCAACTGGTCGATGGCCTGATCAACGCCGAGTCGCGCCAGAGCCTGATCGACCACTGCCGCGCCCTGGACCGGGTATTGCTGTGGGGCTACTACGTGATTCCGAACTGGCACATCAAGACCTGGCGCGTGGCCTATTGGAACCACATCGGTCACCCCAAGGTTTCGCCCAAGTACGACATCGGCATCGACACCTGGTGGATCAAGCCCGGCACACCGCCCAAGGCAAGCCAGGCCACTGCCGGCGAGGCCAACTGACATGCTGGCCTATATCCTGCGGCGACTGCTGCTGATCATCCCCACATTGTTCGGCATCCTGATCATCAACTTCATCATCGTCCAGGCCGCTCCTGGCGGGCCAGTGGAGCAGATGATCGCCAAGCTCGAAGGGTTCGAAGGCGCCACCAGCCGAATCGCAGGTGGGGGCGCCGAGGTGTCGGTGGCCGGCTCCAACTACCGGGGTGCCCAAGGCCTGGACCCTGCGCTGGTGGCGGAGATCGAGCGCATGTACGGCTTCGACAAATCGCCGCCCGAACGCCTGTGGATCATGATCAAGAACTATGCCCGGCTGGATTTTGGCGACAGCTTCTTCCGTGACGCCAAGGTCATCGACCTGATCCTGGAGAAGATGCCGGTATCGATCTCGCTGGGGCTCTGGAGCACGCTGATCATGTACCTGATCTCGATCCCCCTGGGGATCGCCAAGGCGGTCAGACACGGCAGTCACTTCGATGTGTGGACCAGCTCGGCGATCATCGTGGGCTATGCCATCCCGGCGTTCCTGTTCGCGATCCTGCTGATCGTGCTGTTCGCCGGCGGCAGCTACTTCGACTGGTTCCCACTGCGCGGCCTGACCTCCAACAACTTCGATGAGCTGAGCACCACGGGCAAGGTCCTCGATTATTTCTGGCACCTGGTGTTGCCGATCACGGCCCTGGTGATTGGCAACTTCGCCACCATGACGCTGCTCACCAAGAACAGCTTTCTCGACGAGATCAACAAGCAGTACGTGGTCACCGCCAAGGCCAAGGGCCTGAGCCGGTCACGGGTGCTGTACGGCCACGTGTTCCGTAATGCCATGTTGTTGGTGATCGCAGGCTTTCCCTCGGCGTTCATCGGCATCTTCTTCACAGGCTCGCTGCTGATCGAGGTGATCTTCAGCCTCGACGGGCTGGGCCTGATGAGTTTCGAAGCGGCCATCAACCGCGATTACCCGGTGGTCTTCGGCACCCTGTTCATCTTCACCCTCCTGGGGCTGGTGGTGAAACTGATCGGCGACCTGACCTACACCTTGGTCGATCCACGCATCGACTTTGCCAGCCGGGAGCACTGACATGGCCTTGTCCCCCCTGAACCGTCGTCGCTTCGAGCGTTTCAAGGCCAACCGCCGTGGCTGGTGGTCGCTGTGGCTGTTCCTGATCCTGTTCGGGCTGAGCCTGGGCGCCGAGCTCATCGCCAACGACAAGCCCATTGCCGTGCAGTACGACGGCCAGTGGTACTTCCCTGCCTTCAAGCGTTACCCGGAAACTACGTTTGGCGGTGAGTTCCCGCTGGAAGCCAACTACAAGAGCCCCTACGTACGTGACCTGCTGGCCAAGAAAGATAGCTTCGTGCTATGGGCACCCATACCGTTCAGCTACCAGAGCATCAACTACGACCTGCGCGTGCCCGCCCCCGCTCCACCCTCAGCCGACAACTGGCTGGGCACCGATGATCAAGGGCGCGACGTGTTGGCACGGGTGATCTACGGGTTCCGCATTTCGGTACTGTTCGCCCTGACCCTGACCGTGCTCAGCTCCATCATCGGCGTGATCGCCGGTGCCTTGCAGGGGTTCTATGGTGGCTGGGTGGACCTGGCTGGGCAACGCTTCCTGGAAATCTGGTCCGGCTTGCCAGTGCTCTACCTGCTGATCATCCTGGCCAGCTTCGTGCAGCCCAATTTCTGGTGGTTGCTGGGCATCATGCTGCTGTTTTCCTGGATGAGCCTGGTGGACGTGGTCCGCGCCGAATTCCTGCGCGGACGCAACCTGGAGTACGTTCGCGCCGCGCGCGCACTGGGCATGCGCAACGGCGCGATCATGTACCGGCATATCCTGCCCAATGCCATGATCTCGACCATGACGTTCATGCCGTTCATTCTCACCGGCGCGATCGGCACGCTGACCGCGTTGGACTTTCTCGGCTTCGGCCTGCCTCCGGGCGCTCCGTCGCTTGGCGAATTGGTTGCGCAGGGCAAGTCCAACCTGCAGGCGCCGTGGCTGGGCATCAGCGCATTTGCCGTGCTGGCCGTGATGCTGAGCCTGCTGGTATTCATCGGCGAGTCCGCCCGCGACGCCTTCGACCCGAGGAAGTGACATGAGCGAAGAAAACCTGATCGAAGTGCGTGACCTTGCCGTCGAGTTCGTGAACGGCGAGCACACCAACCGGGTGGTCGACGGCATCAGCTTCGATATCCGCAAAGGTGAAACGCTGGCGCTGGTCGGAGAAAGCGGTTCGGGCAAGTCGGTGACTGCCCACTCGATCCTGCGCTTGCTGCCCTACCCCCTGGCGCGTCATCCCGGTGGCACGATCCGCTACCTAGGCAAGGATTTGCTGCAGCAGAACGAAAAGAGCATGCAGCGCATTCGTGGCGACCGTATCGCGATGATCTTCCAGGAGCCGATGACCTCGCTCAACCCGCTGCACTGCATCGAAAAGCAGATCAACGAAATTCTGCTCATCCACAAGGGGCTGACCGGCAAGCAGGCCACCGCTCGCACCCTTGAGTTACTGGAGATGGTCGGCATCCCAGAGCCGCGCAAGCGCCTCAAGGCCCTACCCCATGAACTCTCGGGCGGGCAACGTCAACGTGTGATGATCGCCATGGCGTTGGCCAACGAGCCAGAATTGTTGATTGCAGACGAACCGACCACCGCGCTGGACGTGACCGTGCAACTCAAGGTGCTTGACCTGCTCAAGGCGCTGCAGGCGCGCCTGGGCATGGCCTTGTTGTTGATCAGCCATGACCTGAACCTGGTACGGCGAATCGCGCACCGGGTGTGCGTGATGCAGCAGGGGCAGATCGTCGAACAAGCCGACTGCGCCACGCTATTCGATGCCCCACAGCACCCGTATACACAGATGCTGATCAACGCCGAACCCAGCGGTTTGCCGGCGCACAACACCCCCGGCTCGCCACTGCTGGCAGTGGATGACCTGAGGGTGTGGTTTCCGATCAAGAAAGGCTTGCTGCGCCGCACCGTCGACCACGTCAAAGCCGTGGACGGTATCAATTTCAGCCTGCCCCAGGGGCAGACCCTGGGCATCGTGGGCGAGTCGGGCTCAGGCAAGTCGACCCTGGGCCTGGCGATTCTGCGCTTGATCGGGAGCCAAGGTGGCATCCGCTTCCACGGGAAAGAACTGCAAGGGCTGAACCAGCAAGCCGTACGCCCCCTGCGGCGGGAAATGCAGGTGGTATTCCAGGACCCGTTCGGCAGCCTCAGCCCGCGCATGAGCGTGGCCGAGATTGTGGGTGAAGGCCTGCGCATCCACCGTATCGGGACCGCCCAGGAACAGGAAGCCGCCATCATCGCAGCGCTGCAGGAGGTCGGACTCGACCCGCAGACGCGCCATCGCTACCCCCATGAGTTCTCAGGCGGCCAGCGCCAGCGCATCGCGATCGCCAGAGCCCTGGTGCTCAAGCCGGCGCTGATCCTGCTGGACGAGCCCACCTCCGCGCTGGACCGGACGGTACAGCGCCAGGTGGTTGAGCTGCTGCGCAACCTGCAGCAGAAATACAACCTCACCTACCTGTTCATCAGTCACGACCTGGCAGTGGTCAAGGCTTTGAGCCATCAGCTGATGGTGATCAAGCAAGGCCATGTGGTCGAGCAAGGGGATGCTCAAACCATCTTTCAGGCCCCGCAACACCCCTACACCCAGCAACTGCTGGAGGCCGCGTTCTTGCAGCCTGAAGCCCGTTAACGCCCACGGCGCGTTAACCGTGTCCCGGCCCGACGCGCTCTTCTACAGGGCGCGTCGGTTTGACACGCTGTCAGGCGGCGGCGGGCGTTTCACACTGCGCCCTGACCTGCAGGACGCTAACGCAGGTCCTTGCTGACCCGCTCGACAGCGCCGACCACGCGCTTGGCACCTTCCTGGATACTGCTGATTACATGCCCTGCATGGTCAGCCAGCTGCAGGCCATTGGCCGCTTCGGCACGGCTGCTTTGCACTTCGCCCACGGCCTGGGTCACCAACGCTTGGTTACGTGCCACCACCGCATCGATTTCCGCCGTGGCCGCGCTGGTACGACCGGCCAGTTTGCGCACCTCGTCTGCCACCACGGCGAAGCCACGCCCCTGATCACCCGCCCGCGCCGCCTCGATGGCTGCGTTGAGCGCCAACAAGTTGGTTTGCGATGCAATGGCGCCAATGGTCTGGACGATGGCACTGATCACCGTCGATTGCTGGCCGAGCGCGCTGATGGTGTCACCGGCCGACTGCAGTTGACGCGCGACCCCCTGCATGGACTGCCCCACTTCCTGCATGACCACGACCCCTTCGCTGGCGCTGCCATCGGTTTGCAGCGACACCTCCAGCGCCACCTGCGCCGCTTGCTTGACGGCCTCTTCACGCTGCACCTGGTCGGTCACCAAGGAAGCGAACTTGACTACCCTCACCAGCTTGCCGCTGGCATCGCTGACCGGGTTGTAGCTGGCCTCGAGCCAGACCTCATGCCCGTGGCGGTCCAGGCGCCTGAAACGCCCGGTCACATAGCGACCTGCGTTGAGGGTGCGCCAAAAGTTGCTGTATGCCTCGCCCTTGACCTCATCAGGGCTGCAGAACATGCGGTGATGCTGCCCCACCACGTCGTCCAGGCGGTAACCCAACGCCGTCAGGAAGTTGGGGTTGGCGGCCAGCACTTTGCCCTCAAGGTCGAACTGGATGATGGCGCTGGAGCGCAACAGGGCCTCCAACAGCGCCTGGCTTTCTTGCGCCGGCGCCGCCAGCCAGTTCCCGAGTGGCTGCCCTACCACCGCTTCGGGCGAAACGCCCAAGGCAGTGGCGAACGCCGGGCTGCATTCGAGAGCGCGACGTTGTGCATCAAGGCGCAAAAATGCGCCGCTTTCCAAAACGTCCAGGCGCTGACGAAGCGTAGCCAGTTCGGTTTCGCGGGCGGCCAAGGTAGCTTTGAGTTGCCGATTGAACATGGGGTCACCTGAGGGTGGGGTGCGTCAGCACCAGCGTACTGTCACTGCTTACGTGTGACAGATCAGTCAATACTTGTACAGGCCCACAGCGCGGTCCAAAGGATGCCTGGGGTCTGTCCATCACGTCCCTGATGCCGTTTCGACTCGAAGATACGGCGGTCGTTCCTATAGACAGGCTTAATAAATGTGATTGAACGGGACGAAGGCGCGGGGAAGGACGCCATCATCCAGATATCACCTTTCTGTACAAGAAATCACCTGTGTACAGGTTCAATACAAGGGCCTTTGCTCCGCGCTGCCGCGTGGAGCGTTTTCAGAAAAACTGAAGACAATCGTCTTTCTTCATCGCCCAGAACGCGCATAAATAACGTCAGTCTCCTTATGACCCGGTACGACCCATGCCTACACGTCTTCATGATGCCGCCACCGTCCTTCGCCAGATCACAGAACGTGTGAGCCTGCCAGCGCCCTGCCTAGCACTCTCCCAGGCACGTGAACTGCTCTCGGAGCATTACGGCCTCTGCGGCGAACTACAGCCGCTTGGCAGTCAACAGGATCTGAATGTGCTTATGGATACTGGCCAGGGCAAGTTCGTGCTCAAGGCGTGCCACGCCAGCTACGCCGAGCCCGAGCTGCACGCTCAGCATGCTGCGCTGGGTGTGCTGCGTGACCAGGGCTTGCCAGTGCCTTCGGTGGTTGCCGCAAAGACTGGCAACACCCTGCTGACACTGGATATCGAAGGGCAAGCGCTGAGGATCCGGGTTTTGGAATACTTGCAAGGACAGCCCTTGACCCGATGCGGGTGGCTTCCAGCCCCTGTGATTCAGGCGATGGGCACCCTTTGCGCGCAGGTCGACAGGGCCCTTGCAGATTTCGACCACGAAGGTCTGGCACGCACGCTGCAATGGGACCCCAGGCACGCCCCGGCATTGATTGACCGCCTGCTGGCACAGGTGGAAGACCCAAGGCTACGCGGACGGCTGAGCGAGGCAGCACGAGCCGCTGCCATCCGCCTTTCCCCTCTGATGAAGCAGTTGCCCATCCAGGCCGTGCACCTGGACATCACCGATGACAACACCGTCTGGGCTCAAGATGCGCAGCGCCAGTGGCAACTGCAGGGGCTCATCGATTTCGGCGACCTGGTTCGCACCTGGCGCGTTGCCGATCTGTCGGTGACCTGCGCAGCGCTGCTGCATCATGCCGACGGTGACCCTTTCAGAGTGCTTGCCGCCGTCAGTGCCTATCAGGCGGTCAATCCGCTGACCGAGGCAGAACTACGCGCGTTGTGGCCCTTGGTGGTCAACCGTGCAATCGTGTTGGTGCTCAGCAGTGCTCAACAGCAGGCCATCGACCCCGATAACCAGTACATTCGCGATAACGCCGCCCATGAATGGCAGATTTTCGAGACTGCGCAGGCCGCACCGTTGGCACTGATGGAAGTCGCCATTTTACAGGCAGCTGGTTCGGCGCCTTCGGCCCCCTGCTTCGTTGATTGCGCACCGCTGCTACCTACCGTGGCTGGCCACCCGGTCGCCCGCCTCGATTTGGGGGTGCTGAGCGTGCACTGCGATGCCGGCAATTGGGAGGTGCCAGGTTTCGACCAGCGCCTGCTGGCAGCCCAGTCAGCACCAGCATGCACGTTGCATGGGCAGTATCGCTTGTCCCAGACACACATCGATCGTAGCGAAGAACCGGCAACCTGCGCATTGGGGGTGGAGCTGAAACTGGAGCCTGGCACGGCCGTGCAGGCGCCGCAGGACGGCACGTGGCGGTCTGTAGATGAACAGAGCGGGTACTTGCGCAGCTCCTCATGGGACCTGTGGCTCACTGGTTTGGCACAGGCCCCCGCCGATGGGCATTGGTTGCGAAAGGGCGATGCCTTGGGCAACAGCGGGGAGAGGCTCAGCGTCCAGCTATGCCTGGACAGCAGCCTCGAACCGCCGTTCTTCGCCGCGCCCTCCCGCGCGCCAGCATGGCTGGCCCTGTGCCCTTCCCCTGCGGGCTTACTGAGGTTGGACTGCAACGCAGACGCCCTGCCAGACCCTCACGCGTTACTGGCTAGACGCGGGGCCAGTTTTGCCCGGTCGCAGAAGCATTATTACCTAGACCCACCCCAGATCGAGCGCGGCTGGCGCAACTACCTGATCGATCTGCAAGGTCGCTCTTACCTAGACATGCTCAACAACGTGGCCGTACTCGGGCATGGTCATCCGCGCATGGCGGCCGAGTCGGCACGGCAATGGTCGCTGCTCAACACCAATTCGCGCTTTCACTACGCCGCCGTCACCGAATTCTCCGAACGCCTGCTGGCCCTGGCGCCCGACGGATTCGACCGCGTTTTCATGGTCAACAGCGGTACTGAAGCCAATGACCTGGCAATCCGCCTGGCATGGGCCTACAGCGGTGGACGCGACATGCTCAGCGTACTGGAGGCCTACCATGGCTGGTCGGTGGCGACCGATGCGATCTCCACGTCCATTGCCGACAACCCGCAGGCCCTGGAAACCCGCCCCGCCTGGGTGCACCCGGTCGAAGCCCCAAACACGTTCCGCGGCCGTTTCCGAGGCCCGGACAGCGCCGCTGACTACCTGCGCGACGTCGATAACCGGCTGGCCGAACTCGATGCGAGCAGGCGCCAGCTGGCTGGAATCATCTGCGAACCTGTGTATGGCAATGCCGGCGGCATTGCCTTGCCGCCGGGCTACCTGCAAGCGGCCTATGCCAAGGTGCGCGCACGCGGCGGGGTATGCATCGCCGACGAAGTGCAGGTGGGCTATGGCCGTCTAGGGGAACATTTCTGGGGTTTCGAGGAGCAAGGCGTGGTGCCGGATATCATCACCATGGCCAAGGGCATGGGCAATGGCCAGCCGCTGGGGGTGGTAATCACGCGTCGCGAAATCGCCGAGGCGCTGGAGGCTGAGGGTTACTTCTTTTCCTCTGCCGGCGGTAGCCCGGTCAGTTGCCGCATTGGCATGGCGGTACTGGATGTGTTGCAGCAGGAGGGCCTGTGGGACAACGCCCGCGAGACGGGGCGCTATTTCAAGGCCCGCCTTCAAGCGCTGGTCGACAAGCATCCCTTGGCGGGTGCGGCGCATGGTTCGGGCTTTTATCTGGGGCTGGAACTGGTGCGCGACCGGGATACGCTGGAACCTGCGACCGAGGAAACCATGGTGCTGTGTAACCGTCTGCGCGAGCTGGGGATTTTCATGCAGCCGACGGGCGATTACCTGAACATCCTGAAGATCAAACCGCCGATGTGCACCACGCGGGCAAGTGTGGATTATTTTGTGGACTGTATTGATCGGGTGCTTTCGCAGGGGGTGTGAGGCGATAGCCTGTTAATCCGGAGCGTTTGAGCCGTGGACGTGAGCCTGCGGCAACGCGGGCAAACTCTGAACTCTGCTCGTACGCCATGTATCAACTCCTGACCATAAATAGTCAACTTTCTGCTGTTGCTGTTGATCTTGATCTTGATCTTGATCTTGATCTTGATCTTGATCTTGATCTTGAT
>NZ_JBICKJ010000022.1:0-5319 GCF_043104125.1 Pseudomonas sp. xss_4 | reverse complement strand
GTAGTAGACCAAAACAGTTCGCACCTTTTTAGTGCGACTTTTTAAAGTTTGCCCATCTTTTTTAGTTCGTAATACTTCGTTTTTCCAATTCCTAAATTTTTCCAAGGTTGTGTTTTTGCTTCGCTATTGCTCTGTGGCTTCATTCCAGCGTCAAGTCTTTTTTGTGCTCTTCTTGAATTCTTTTCAGATGCGCTGATAATTGTTTTTAGCTCTTTTTGCTCTTCATCAGTGATTTGAAAAATATCAATCAAAGTTTGATTTTTGGGCGTATATAAGTTTGAAAGTTTGAAATATTCATCATCTTGCTTAACGACTTTCTTATATTTGTTATTGTGCTTGAATAATTTCTTTTCAAGCGTTGAAAGTTCATCGAATGACCACTCGGTTTTTTTGAAATTCAATTTTTCAGCAATTTCATAAGCATCATTTTCAAAGTCTACGAAGTTAGTAGAGCCACAGAGCGCTTTAAAATTCAACAGCCAAAAAAGAAAAGTCATTCTTGAATTTTCGACGTTATTATTTCTAATTTCAATCAATTTCTTCAAATCGTCATATCTCGCTTTCGCAAGGTGTAGACTGTTTAAAGTCTTAATAGGTGCTTTTGAAGAATCTCTTTTGACAAGTAAAAACCTTTGTTTTGCTGGCTTTTCTTGCTTTTCAGTTTCATCAGCAACGACTTTTTTAATTTTAGATATGAGCGGTTTTGATGGCTCTGGTGTGTAGAACTTACTGAAAGACTCGAACAAATCTTGAGCAGATTTTCTTTCGTCGTTGTAATAAATGACTTCGCATTTTCTGCCTGTTTTGCTATTTATTGAGCCGGGTAGGCGCAAAACTCTCGAAGCATCAAGCGCTTTTGAGTCAGCACCCAAGAAGCTGAAAAGCTGGTGTATTGCTTTCTGTGCGATTTTATACTTATCGAGCGTAAATTCGTATTTATTGCATTTTGCTGAAAAAATCCACTTCAAATAGAAGCCGTTTCCGCTATATATGATTAAGTTAGGCTCTGGTATCTTATTCTCAAAGCAATATTTGAGAACTTTTTCGATAAAATCTTCTTTCGATATGTCTTTAAATTCAGTGTGATAAATGTCTAAATCGCTGTAAAGCATTGTTGTGTAAAGCAAGTTTTCAAGTTTTCTTGTGAATGAAAATTGATTTACAGTTGCATAAACATCAACAACATCTTTCAAATCTGTCAAAGTTGCTTTGAGTTTTGAAAGTGAACTATTAGATGTTGATGCTGTTTTTTCTTCGTTTGTCTTTTTATCGAGATAAGTAAATACCTTGTTTTTTGAAAAGAAATGAATGTATGCGCGTTTTTTCTTATCAGCGTTATCGTGATAGATGAGCGGTTCAAAAATATTTTCGAAATTTTGGGGTAATTTGCTTGATTTTTGAAATTTTGCGGTATAATGAATATGTGAGTTCAATTGTTATAAAGTTTGGTCGTGCTTTCATTATAACAATTAAAAAGTAAAATCAAGCCTCGAAAGAGGCTTTTTTGCTATTTATATTTTAGTAACTTATCTTTTTGCTCGTTAGTTAAAGTCTGCGAAGCAAGTTTCTTGTCATTTTTTTCTAACTCTTCTAATACAGCATCAGCGTTTTTGTAGAAAACTCGTCTTGAATTTGAAGGGTTTTGGCTATTTTTATCTCGTAATTTTTCTTTAAACTTCTGCTCTATCTTGTCGTTTGCAATTAAAAAGTCAGTATCAAGATACAAGTCAATTGATTCAGTTGAATTGAATTTTTTCACTTCATCTACTCGTCTATCAAACTCTTGCAAGTCTTGCGGTGCGCCTTTCATTTCATTGCTGAAAAATGAAAACGAAAACTTATCTTTTCCCCACGCCGAGGCGGACCAGACTGCTGAAAGAATATTTCTAACACTATCGAAGACTTGTTTTTGAGCAGATTGATACATTTCTGTAAATGTATTAGCGAATGCGTTGTATCTACTTTGAAGATTTTCGAATGATTGTGAAAGCGCATTATGTGCATCATCTAACGATTGAAGTTGTTTGTTTTTATCTTCAATTTCTTGATTTAGGTTTTCAAGTTTTCCGTTTTTCTCACTGATACTTGCGACTAAGTTATTTTCTTTTCTTTCTAATTTTTCATTCTCTTCAATCAATGATGTGTTATGTTTTTTCAGCGACTCATAGCGCTCTTCAAGTTCTCGTAATTGAGCATTGTAGAAACTTGCTTGACGTTCGATTTTTGGCTTTTTCGCATCTTCTTCTATCTTTCTCATACGCTCATTATGTTCTTTCGTCTTGTCTAATTTCTTCGCTTCGACGTTATATCGCAGAAGCATTTTATTAGCATGTTGATAGAACAATGTTTGAAAATATTGCGCTTGTAACTTCTTCGCAGAGTATGAGCGATTAGAAAAATCGAGCTTTTCAGCGCGAGGGTATTCTGCTTTTACCTTGTCAATATTGTCATTGACGAACTGCTTTTGAGCGTTGAGCAAGTCATATTTATTAGTGCGTTTGTTCTTCGCTTCAACGAAAATGTGGGGATGATTTCCTACTTCGTCGCCGTGAAAAACTATCAACTTTACTGGATAATCTGGAAAGTTTGAAGCATAGAATGAAGATAGAACATTAAGCATCTCGTCTGCTTTCATATCTACTTTGTTATGAGCAGGGATTTTGAAAAACGCTTCTTGAATGAAGACTTTATTTCGAGCGATGTCTGCTTTATTTTCGATAACTTCGTTGTGAAGATTTAAAAATTTTCGAACTGTTTCAGTCTTTTGATTTTTGCGTGAGAAGTCAAAAGATGTTAGTTGACTTATCTCTTCATCGACATCGAACGCTTCTTTTTCTTCTAAAATTTTCGAGAGAAATATTTTTAGCTCATCACTTTCATCAGTGATTGAATTATGAAACTTGTTCACTTTTGCTTTGTATTTGCTCAGTGCATCAATAGCATCAGTCTTGTCATTTTTTGATTTTTGTTCTGCGTCTACTTTGTGAATGAACGACTCTTGAATTGTCTTTTTCTGTTCGTCTGTGAGCGAGTCTAGTCGTATTGCTTGCTTACCAGCGCCAGGGAACCAGACCAAATTTTGGTCTGATTTTTCTTCATCCCATTCAAGAATTTTTGTTGATAAAATTTCATTCTGTTCGTTCGGCGCTATACGAAGAGAGTGAGCAACAGACTTGAAAAGTTTGGCTTTGCCAAGTCTGTCATTTTTGAAATTCAAGTGTTTGTATATCATTGTTACTGTTCTTTTTGTTGTCATAATGTCACCATTTTTTAGTTTTGTGTTTTCCTTCTGTTGATTGATTTTGAAAAAAATAATGAGCGGTATAGCGAAATTTTTTTCTAAATCAGTGTTAGAAAATGAGTTAAAAATTAGAACGAGAGTGATGATTTTTAATCAGTTTCGTAGCGGGCTTTTCGCTCTTGCTTTTGCTCTTGCTTCTGTCTCAATGACTAATTGCGAGCGAACACGAAACCGCAAGCACGAAGTGCGTCTTTTGCGAAGCAAAAGTGTGGTGTAGTGTGTAGCGAGTTACTTAAAGCTCTCTAATTCAATAATAACATTTGATATGGTCAAAACTGACAGTTAACAACAAATTTTAGACAACTGCTTTAAAAGCAAAGCAGAAGAAAATCACAGATTTTTAATCTGTGATTTTGTTGTGCTGAACGTTTTGAAAGTCTATTTTAGATGTGTGTGATTTCGTGCAGTGTAATCGTTTGCTGTTACGTCAATCGTGTCTATGTGTTTGTCATTGTGAAAAATATCGAGAGTGAAAAATTTCTTTTTCACAGGCGTGATTATCAGTTTAACTTTTTGAGCGTGAAGAAAATTATTTATCTTGATGCGCCCATTTTCTGTTACGAGCAGATTATAAATCTCAATACTGTTCAAATCTGTTTTCGAAGCGAGATGTAACGACATAATTTTTTGATTTAGTTTGTGTTCGTCGCTTTTTAACTTGTCTAATTCTTCACTCACTTCATCAATTCTTTGAGTGATATATTTACGTGAACTGTCTGATGCACTTTCAAGAATGGCGAAGTGATTTGATAGTGCTTTCTCTTTGAGAACTATCAAGCCTGCAATTTCTTGATGCTCTTTTTCAAGCGCTTTAATGTCTTCGTTTTTCGAAAAAATTTGATGAAATGGAATCAGCGATTGATACGCTAAAAATATCTCTTCGACTCTTGCATATCTGTATCTAACGCTCTTGTTTTTTTGAGCGAACTCGCACTTATGAACTGATGAAGCGTTACAAACTAAATCGACATAAAAGTTTTTCTGTGCGTGAAATCTAAACGTCGAGCCACATTTACAAAAGACTAAACCTCTCAAGATATTTTTAAAGTCCGACGCTTTTCGACCAGCCAATTTGGGGTCTTGTCTTTCTTTAAGTTTGGCGCTGATGCGATGAAATTCTGCTTCGCTGATGATTGGAGGGTAGTAGTTTTTAATCTCTTTGTTGATGATTGTTCTGTTGCCATACTCATCGTTCTTCATCGACAAGTAAGAGCCATAGATTGAATGCTTGTGTAGAGTTTTACCCACCGTGCTTTCTGTATATTTACGAGAATGGTCTTCTTTGTTCAGTTCTTGCGCAATTGCTTGAAAGCCGAAATCGAAGCATAGTTCAGTCATTCGTTTAACTGCTTTTGCGTGTTCGTTTAAGACGAATTTTCCATCTTGAAATGAAATCCAGAAAGGGCATCGTTTCGTAACGATGCCACCGTTTTCGCCTTTTATTAAGTTTCTCGCTTTTGCGTCAGAAATTCGTTCAGACTTCGCACGACTTTCGTCATTTGCTCGTTCAAGAATATTTTGAATGAGACTAATATCTACACTACTATCTTTTTTTCTTTTAGAATAAAGTCGATTGTCGAAAAGCGTATAGATTGCACAATCCGCTTGAATGATTGAGATGATTAGTTCAAGAGCGTCATAACCGCCGACACGACTGATACGGTCAAAACTTTCAACAAGTAACAAAGCATTAGAAAGAATTTCTTTTGACTTGATGCGTTCGACAAATTTAGCTAATTGTCCACTTTTGAGATTTTTACCCTTGAATGCTGACACGCCTAAATCTTGATAGCGTTCGACTTGTCGAGCCTGCGGATACTGCTCGAAAAAGCTATTGAGCTGTTCAAGCTGTCGAACCTCGCCAGCGCCTGCGCTCTGCGCTTTTGAAGAAAAACGTATGTAGCTGTATACGTTTATCGTTTCGTCGTCGCTGAACACGTCAGCGAACGCCCGAGGCAGTGATTTTTTGACTGTCATAGCGCTGAAAGGCCTGTAAATGCTGGTGTTGAGCATTTTAT
>NZ_JBICKJ010000021.1:0-101004 GCF_043104125.1 Pseudomonas sp. xss_4 | reverse complement strand
TGCATTAGATCTGCAGGCTTGAGGGTCATGAGGGACAACTGCCTTACTCACCCCCTCAAAGCGTCCGCAGACTGTCAGCCGTGCTGTGCCCCCTCGAACCACGCCAGCTTCTCGCGCAGTTGCACCACCTCGCCCACGATCACCAAGGTAGGCGCATGCACTTCATGGCGTGCAACCAGCGCAGGCAAATCGGCCAAGGTGCCGGTGAACACACGCTGGTTGCGCGTTGTGCCTTGTTGGATCAACGCGGCCGGGGTACTCGCTGCCCGCCCGTGGCGGATGAGTTCTTCGCAGATGGTCGGCAAGCCGACCAGGCCCATGTAGAACACCAGCGTCTGGGCAGGCGCGACCAAGTCGTCCCAAGGCAGGTTGCTGCTACCGTCCTTCAAGTGCCCGGTGACAAAGCGCACCGACTGGGCGTGATCGCGGTGGGTCAGCGGGATGCCGCCGTAAGCGGCACAACCGCTGGCAGCGGTGATGCCCGGCACCACCTGGAACGGGATGTTGTGCTCGGCCAGCTCCTCGATCTCCTCGCCGCCACGGCCGAAGATGAACGGGTCACCGCCCTTCAGACGCAGCACGCGCTTGCCTTGCTGGGCAAGGTCCACCAATAGCCGGTTGATCTGATCCTGGGGAACGGCGTGCTCTGCACGACGCTTGCCGACATAGATGCGCTCGGCATCCCGACGGCACATGTCGATGATCGCAGGCGCCACCAGGCGGTCGTAAAGCACCACATCGGCCTGCTGCATCAACCGCAGCGCGCGAAACGTCAGCAGGTCCGGGTCTCCCGGGCCAGCACCGACCAGGTAGACTTCGCCGCCCTGCTGCACCGGCGCGCCATCGACCATCGCCTGCAGCAACCGCTCGGCCTCTGCGCCCTGCCCGGCCAGTTGGCGTTCGGCAATCGGCCCCTGGAAGACGGTTTCCCAGAAACCCCGGCGCTGGTTTACATCCGGGTACAACGACTTGACCGTGTGCCGGAAACGCGCCGCCAACCCGGCCAACTCACCGTAGGCAGCAGGGATCCAGGCTTCGAGCTTGGCCCGGATCAAGCGTGCCAGGACCGGTGCATCGCCCCCGCTGGACACCGCGATCACCAAAGGCGAGCGGTCGACGATGGCCGGAAAGATGACCGTGCACAAAGCCGGCGCATCGACCACGTTGACCGGCAGGCTCAAGGCCTGGGCATCGGCCGATACCTGGGCATTGAGCCCAGGATCGTCCGTGGCGGCGATCACCAGCCGGCAACCTGTAAGGTCACCCGGCTGGTAACCGCGCACCAGCACCTGGCCACCGCCTTCACGCGCCATGCTGGCCAGCTGGCCATCGATTTCTGGCGCCACCACACGCAGCGCGGCGCCAGCATCGGCCAGCAGACGCGCCTTGCGCAACGCGATCTCGCCACCACCAACCACCAGCACCAAGGCGCCCTGCAGTTTGTGGAACAGCGGCAGGTAGTCCATTTAGCGGATCACCTCAACGCCACCCATATAGGGCTTGAGCACTTCGGGCACCCGGATCGAGCCGTCGGCCTGCTGGTAGTTTTCCAGCACCGCGACCAACGTGCGGCCCACGGCCAAACCGGAACCGTTGAGGGTGTGCACCAGTTCCGGCTTGCCGGTCTCCGGGTTGCGCCAGCGCGCTTGCATGCGGCGGGCCTGGAAGTCGCCGCAATTGGAGCACGAGCTGATCTCGCGGTATTTGTCCTGGCTGGGCACCCACACTTCCAGGTCAAAGGTCTTGACAGCGCTAAAGCCCATGTCACCGGTGCACAGTGCCAACACGCGGTACGGCAACTCGAGCAGCTGCAGCACACGCTCGGCATTGGCCGTCAGGCCTTCGAGCGCTTCCATCGACTTGCCGGGCTCCACCACCTGCACCATCTCGACCTTGTCGAACTGGTGCTGGCGGATCATGCCGCGCGTGTCTCGGCCCGAAGCACCGGCTTCACTGCGAAAGCACGGCGTGTGCGCCACGAACTTGAGCGGCAGTTGCTTGGCGTCGAGAATTTCCCCAGCCACCAGGTTGGTCAGGGACACCTCGGCGGTCGGGATCAGGTAGAAGTCCGCCTCGCCTTCGCGGGTGATCTTGAACAGGTCTTCCTCGAACTTGGGCAACTGGCCAGTGCCCTGGAGGGCTGGCGCCTGCACCAGGTACGGGGTGTAGTGCTCTTCGTAGCCATGCTCACCGGTGTGCAGGTTGATCATGAACTGCGCCAGTGCGCGGTGCAGGCGTGCGATTGGGCCGCGCAGTACGGCAAAACGCGCGCCAGACAGCTTGGCCGCCGCTTCGAAGTCCAGGCCGCCGCTGAGTTCGCCCAGGGCGACGTGGTCCTTGATCTTGAAATCGAACGACTTGGGCGTGCCCCAGCGACGCACTTCGACGTTCTCGTCTTCGCTGGCACCGACCGGCACACTGGGATCGGGCAGGTTGGGAATGGTCAGCACGATGCTGTCCAGTTCTGCCTGGATACCGTCCAGCTCGGCTTTGCCGGCGGCCAGCTCATCGGCCATGCGCTCCACATCAGCCATCAGCGGGGCAATGTCCTCGCCCTTGGCCTTGGCCTGGCCGATGGATTTGGAACGGGCATTACGCTCGGCCTGCAGTTGCTCGGTACGGGTCTGCACCGCCTTGCGACGCTCTTCCAGTGATTCGATGCGCGCGACATCCAGGCTGAAGCCACGGGAGGCCAGGCGATCCGCCACTTCCTGAAGTTGGCCGCGTAACAGTTTGGAATCGAGCATATCGTTCTCTCGTTATGTGTAGGTGTTGGTCAGAATCGAGTGAGGGACAATCCCGCCCAGGTCGCGAGCAGCCCGCCCACGACACTGATGGCCGAATAGCCCAACGCCAGAGGCACCTGCCCGCTTTCCAGCAAGCGTACGGTGTCCAGCGAAAAAGAGGAAAACGTGGTCAGGCCGCCTAGAAACCCCACGATCAAACCAGCCCGCAACTCGGCCGGGACCATGGGTTTGTGCAGAAACAGGCCATACAGCAGGCCGATCAACAGGCAGCCCAACAGGTTGACGGCAAGCGTACCCACATAGAAGTGCCGAGGCCAGTGGGCGACCACCCAATTGCCTGCGGCAAAGCGCAACAGAGTACCGGCGATACCGCCGGCACTGACGGCGGCGATCAGCGTGATCATGGCTTTCTCCGCTGTCGCGGGCTACAGCGATCAAGATCGGCCAAGTGCCGGAGTTTTTCGCCAATCTTGAGCTCGAGCCCGCGCGGCACGGGTTGGTAATACTGGCGTGGCTCCAGCGCTTCGGGAAAGTAGTCTTCACCGGCCGCGTAGGCATCCGGTTCGTCGTGGGCATAGCGATACTCATCGCCGTAACCCAGCTGTTTCATGAGTTTGGTTGGCGCATTGCGCAGGTGCAGCGGCACCTCCAGCGAACCATGCTCGGCCGCCTCGCGCAGGGCGGTCTTGAAACCGACGTAAACGGCGTTGCTCTTCGGGGCGCAGGCAATGTAGGTGATGGCCTGTGCCACTGCCAGCTCACCTTCAGGGCTGCCCAGCCGCTCCTGCACGTCCCAGGCAGCCAGGCACAGGCTCAGGGCGCGGGGGTCGGCGTTACCGATGTCTTCGCTGGCCATGCGCACCACCCGGCGCGCAATGTAGAGGGGGTCGCAGCCGCCATCGAGCATGCGCGCAAACCAGTAGAGCGCCGCGTCAGGGTCCGAACCCCGTACGGATTTATGCAACGCCGATATCTGGTCATAGAATGCTTCCCCGCCCTTGTCGAACCGGCGACGACTGTCTCCCAGCAGGCTTTGCAGCAGATCGACGTCGATCTCACTGCCGTCCTCGGCCAGGTCAGCAGCATTTTCCAGGAGGTTGAGCATGCGCCTTCCGTCACCATCGGCGGCAGCCCTGAGCATGTCGAAGGCCTTGTCGCCAACGCGCAAGTGACGTTTGCCTAGCCCCCGCTCCTCGGTGAGGGCGCGGTCTACAAGCTTGCGCAGCGCAGGCTCGTCCAGGCTCTTGAGCACGTAGACACGCGCCCGTGACAACAGCGCGTTGTTCAGTTCGAAGGACGGGTTTTCGGTGGTAGCCCCGATGAACAGCAAGGTGCCGTCTTCCACGAAAGGCAGGAAGGCATCCTGCTGAGACTTGTTGAAACGGTGCACTTCGTCGACGAACAGGATGGTACGACGCCCGTACTGGCCGGCCTGCTGCTTGGCCACTTCCACCGCCTGGCGGATTTCCTTCACGCCCGCCAGTACCGCCGACACCGTTTCGAAATGCGCATCGCAAAATTGCGCCAGCAGCCGCGCCAGGGTCGTCTTGCCAACCCCCGGCGGGCCCCAGAAGATCAAGGAGTGCAGCGCACCCTGCTCCAGTGCTTCACGCAGCGGTTTACCGCGGGCAAGCAGGTGCTCCTGGCCGACATACTCGTCCAGGTTGGACGGGCGCAGACGGGCGGCCAGGGGCTGGGCGACAGGTTCGCTTCGAAACAGGTCCATGACAGGCTCTGGTTACTCCTTGATGACGTCTGCACCTTTGGGGATGTCGAACTTGAAGGTACTGTCCGCCACCGCCTGATTGGCCTTGACGCCATTGAACAGGATGTTGGTACGCTGGCCAACGCTGTCGATCAGCTGCATGTCATTGATCAGCCCCTTGCGGAACGATACACGTAGCGAGTCGAACAGGGTGTCCTTGGTCTTGGGCTTGAGGGTAAAGTCCATCACATCGCCCTGCTGACGGGAGACGATATCGAAGCTCTGGCTGATCTTCGACACATCACCGGAAAGCAGCAGCGCCGGCGTCTGGTTCAGGCGCACGTCGAGTTTCTTGACGGTAGCCTGCTCGAGGTCCGGGTCCCACAGGGTGACGTTCTTGCCGTCCGATACCACCACCTGCTCCTGGGGCGCATTGGTGTGCCAGTAGAACAGGCCTGGGCGCTTGACCGTCATCTTGCCGGACGTTTCCTGCAGGCTGGTGCCGCCTGCATCCAGGGTCAGCTGGGAGAAATTGGCTTCGATGGTCTGCGACTTTTCCAGCAACTGGGTCAGGCGCTGGACATCCTGCTCGCCGGCGAACGCCGAGACCGGGCCCAGGGCAAGGGCCGAAACCAACAGCGTGCGAATAGCGCGCATGGGAATCCTCATTGAGCGTTGAATGGGCCGAGCACCACCGTTGGCGCCCGGCAGGGTGATATCAATCGCGTGGGCCGCCTGGAGCAATCACTTCCCGCGAGCCGTTGCTGTTCATCGGAGTGACCACGCCGGCCATCTCCATGGCTTCGATCATGCGGGCCGCCCGGTTGTAGCCGATCTTGAGCTTGCGCTGCACGGCGGAAATGGACGCGCGGCGGCTCTCGAGCACGAACTGTACAGCTTCGTCGTACAGGGCATCGCTTTCGGAATCGTCGCCATCACCACCGCCACTGCCACCTTCGAAGCCGCTGCCGGCTTCTTCAACACCGTTGAGGATGTCGTCGTTGTAGTCAGGGGCACCGCGCTGCTTCCACGCCTCGACCACACGGTGCACTTCATCATCGGACACGAATGCGCCGTGGACACGGATCGGCAGGCTGGTGCCAGGCGGCATGTACAGCATGTCACCGTGGCCCAGCAGCTGCTCGGCACCGCCCTGGTCGATGATGGTACGCGAGTCGATCTTGCTCGACACCTGGAACGCCATGCGCGTCGGGATGTTGGCCTTGATCAGGCCGGTGATCACATCCACCGACGGTCGCTGGGTCGCCAGGATCAAGTGGATACCGGCAGCCCGCGCTTTCTGCGCGATGCGCGCGATCAGTTCCTCGACCTTCTTGCCGACGATCATCATCATGTCAGCGAATTCGTCCACCACCACCACGATGGTCGGCAGCGTCTTCAAGGCAGGCGGTTCATCCTCCATGCTTTCGCGGCGATACAGCGGGTCGTGGATGATTTCGCCGGCTTCCTGGGCATCCTTGACCTTGCGGTTGAAGCCCGCCAGGTTGCGCACGCCCATGGCGGCCATCAGTTTGTAGCGCCGCTCCATTTCCGCCACGCTCCAGCGCAGGGCATTGGCCGCGTCCTTCATGTCGGTGACCACGGGGCACAACAAGTGCGGAATGCCTTCGTAGATCGACAATTCGAGCATTTTCGGGTCGATCATGATCAGCCGTGCATCTTCGGGGCTGGATTTGAACAGGATCGACAGGATCATCGCGTTCACGCCCACCGACTTACCCGAGCCGGTCGTACCCGCCACCAGCAAGTGCGGCATCTTCGCAAGGTCGGTGATGACCGGCTTGCCGCCGATATCGTGGCCCAGGGCCAGGGTGACCGGCGACTTCTGGTCGTCGTACTGCGGGGTGGCAAGTACTTCTGAGAAACGCACCATCTGGCGATTTTCGTTGGGAATCTCGATACCCACAGTGGTCTTGCCCGGGATCACCTCGACCACCCGCACACTGGTCACGGCGAGCGACCGCGCCAGGTCCTTGGCAAGGTTGGCGATGCGGCTCACCTTCACCCCGGCGGCCGGTTGGATTTCGTACCGGGTAATCACAGGCCCTGGATGAATGGAGTCCACCGCTACCTCGACACCAAACTCCTTGAGCTTGATTTCCAGCAGTTGGCCTACACCAGCCAAGGACTCGGGGGAGTACTCGATCTTTTTCTGTTCAGCCGGGTCCAGGATGGAAATCGGCGGCAAGGTGCCTTCCACTGCGCTGTCGATGAATTGCGGCGCCGGGGTTTCTCTGGCGATGCGCTTGACTCGCTCGGGCGCCTTGGCAGCCGAGGGTGGCACGATGTTGGAGATCAGGGCCGGTGCGGCCGCTGGCGCGGGCGCCGAAGGCCGGGCCGGTGCCGGTTCGCGTGTGATCACAGGTTCGCGCTGCACCACCCCTTGCTCACGCGCAACCGGGTCACGCATCGTCACAGGCTCACCGCCCAGGGTCGGTTCGCGCGGCTCGGGCTGAGCAGGCGCAGGCTCGCGCTTGAACAAGCGTTCGCGCAGTGCAGGCTTGGCCGGCTCACGGGGTTCGGGCGCCACAGGCTTGGCCTTGATGACGGGCTCGTCCTCGCGCAGCTGCGCTTCCAGGCGCTTGCGTTCGTTACGCGCCTCCCACCAGCGCGAGGCCGCGCCCTGCACCAGTTCCAGCAGATCCAGCGTGATCTTGCCGGTCATGTCCATCACCTTGAACCACGACAGGTCGGTGAACACCGTCAGCCCGAACAGGAACAGGGCGATGAACATCAGGGTGCTGCCCTGCACGTTCAGGAAGTTGCGAGCCAGGTCGCCCAGGCTTTCGCCCAGGGCGCCGCCGGCTGAGAACGGGATGCTTGCCGGAGGATGGAAGTGGATATGGGCCAGCGCGGCCCCGGACAACACCAGGAATATCAGGCCTATCAACCGCCAGGAGAACAACCAGCCGCTCCAGTCCCAGGGCTGATGGCGCTGGCGGAAAATCTGCCAGGTCTTGATCGCCAGCAGCAACGGGAAGATGTAGGCGAAGTAGCCCAGCACCATGAACAGGATATCGGCGAAATAGGCGCCGGCTCGCCCGGCGGCATTCTGCACCTGGTCGACGGTGGCGGTGTGGCTGAAGGCCGGGTCCGAGGTGTCGTAGGTCAGCAGCGCCATCCACAGGTACAGGCACAGGGCGCCGACAGCGATCAGCGCACCTTCCTTGAGGCGGTAGTGCAGCTGCTGCCGCCACAGGGGTACGGGCAAGGGAGCTGGGGTTGCGGTGGATTTCTTCAAAACGCGTCTATTCCTGCGCATGGTGCGCGTCCAATAGTGATCGGCCAGGGCCGAAGCCAACGGATCACTACTTTTAACATTACTGCCCGCCAGCCGCCATGGCGGCACGCCGTCTGGGGATCTGGCCGGGGGCGACTTTCCAATAGCTGCAATTTGAGCACGCATTGTCTTCTGTGACAAAGGCTTATGCTGTGTTTTTGCACAGGTGTGACAGCAAATGTCGCCGATGGTGCCGGCCGTAGCTGCAATGTGTCCGAAATTGCCCAGATCACTGCGAGACACTGCCTACACCGGCCCTGCCCATGGCCCGCAGTTCAGCACGAGCCACCCGATCACTGGCGCAGCGATCAACCACGCAGCGCCCAATTGCGACCTCGAAGCGATTGACCCCATTTGCCCGTCGCGCCATGCTGGCCACCCCCCTCCCCTACCGCATGACCGACCATGTTGACCTGGCTGAAACGCGATTCCTTGACTTTCCCTGCGCTGGACCGCGCCTTGCAAGAGCCCAACGGCCTGCTCGCCGCAGGCGGCGACCTGACGCCCGAGCGGCTTGTCCAGGCTTACCGTCACGGCTGCTTTCCGTGGTACCAGGATGGCCAGCCGATCCTGTGGTGGTCGCCTGACCCGCGCACCGTGCTGGCGCCTGCTCGATTGCATGTGTCGCGTTCGTTGGCCAAATGGATGCGCCAAGGCCGCTACCAGGTCAGCTTCGACACCGACTTCGCCGCAGTCATCGCAGCCTGCGCGGCGCCGCGCGATTACACCAACGGCACCTGGATCACCGACCCCATGCGCATGGCCTACTGTGAACTGCACGCACGCGGTATTGCCCATTCGGTCGAAGTTCGCCAGGACGGTGAGCTGGTGGGCGGCCTTTATGGCCTGGCCATGGGGCAGCTGTTTTTCGGGGAATCCATGTTCAGCCGCGCGGACAATGCCTCGAAGGTTGGCTTCGTGACGCTGGTCCGGCACCTGGAAGCAGCCGGCTTCGTGCTGATCGACTGCCAGATGCAGACCGATCACCTGCAGAGCCTGGGCGCCCATGCCATCAGTCGGCGTGAATTCGCAGGCTACCTGGCACGCTACCTCGATCAGCCCAACACCGCCACCTGGGTTTGCTAGGCGCGTTTTCCACACCTGGCTTACACTTAGGCAAAGTCTCACCGAAGGGGTTGACCATGACAGAGCTGGCGCGGTTGAAGTTCTATGCCACTCAACCCCACACCTGCAGCTATCTGCCCGACGAGCAGGCCACCACGTTGTTCCTGGATCCCAGCCAGCCAATGGACGTTAACGTGTATGCCGACCTTTCGGAAATGGGGTTTCGCCGCAGTGGCGATCACCTTTATCGCCCTCATTGCCAGAACTGCAACGCATGCGTGCCTGCGCGCATACCGCCGGCACGGTTTGTGCCCAGCCGTCAGCAGCGTCGAATTCTCAAGCGCAACGCCGATGTAACGGTGACCGCTGCACGTCCCGCCTTCAAGGAAGAGTATTTCGATCTGTACCGGCGCTACATCGAGGCGCGTCACGCTGATGGGGACATGTATCCACCCAGCCGCGATCAGTTTTCCACGTTTCTGGTTCGCCAATTACCGTTTTGCTGGTTCTACGAATTTCGCGCCAGCGGCCGGCTGCTGGCAGTCGCCGTCTGCGACCTGCTGCCCAATGGCCTGTCTGCCGTGTACACCTTCTACGAGCCTGATGAAGAGCGCCGCAGTCTGGGCCGGTTTGCCATCCTCTGGCAGATTGGCGAGGCGTTGCGACTTGATCTGGACGGCGTTTATCTCGGCTACTGGATCAAGAACTGCAAGAAAATGAACTACAAGACGCAGTATCGGCCTATCGAGTTGTTGATAAACCAGCGTTGGGTTGCCCTCAACTGAAAGCATTGGCTTGACACACAGTTTTCGGGCATAATCCACGCCACTTTTTTGCCCGGTGCGGTTATGCGTCGGGCCAACACTGGATCCGAGGGCTCTACTGCATGTCGAAAGAAGACAGCTTCGAAATGGAAGGCACTGTCGTCGACACCCTGCCCAACACCATGTTCCGCGTGGAGTTGGAAAACGGGCACGTCGTAACCGCGCACATCTCCGGAAAGATGCGCAAGAACTACATCCGTATTCTCACTGGCGACAAGGTTCGCGTCGAGCTGACGCCGTATGACCTGAGCAAGGGCCGCATCACGTACCGTGCGCGCTAAGCTCCAGCCATGAAAAAGCCCGGCATGTGCCGGGCTTTTTTGTGCCTGTGTGGATAAGGAAGGGGCCGCATGCGGCCCCTGAGGCTTAGGCCACCTCGGCGGTGGTCTCGTAGTCGAAGACCAGTTCGCCATCGCGCAGGTCCACGTGCACCACACCGCCGTGCTCGGCCAATTCGCCGAACAAAATCTCCTCGGCCAGGGGCCGCTTGATCTTGTCCTGAATCAGTCGACCCATCGGCCGCGCACCCATCTGCACGTCGTAGCCCGACACCGCCAGCCAGCCACGCGCCGCGTCGCTGACCTCCAGAAGCACGCGCTTGTCCTCAAGTTGCGCCTGCAGCTCGATGAGGAACTTGTCGACGATACTCTTGATGGTCTCGGTGCTCAGGCGGCCGAACTGGATGATGGTATCCAGGCGGTTGCGGAACTCCGGTGTGAAGCTCTTGCGGATGACCTCCATGGCATCGGACGCATGGTCCTGGTGGGTAAAGCCGATGGACGCCCGCGCAGCGGTTTCAGCACCCGCGTTGGTAGTCATGATCAGGATCACGTTGCGGAAGTCCGCCTTGCGCCCGTTGTTGTCGGTCAGGGTGCCGTGGTCCATGACCTGCAGCAGCAGGTTGAAGACTTCCGGGTGGGCCTTCTCGATCTCATCGAGCAGCAACACGCAGTGCGGCTGCTTGGTGATGGCCTCGGTCAACAGACCGCCCTGGTCGAACCCGACGTAGCCAGGTGGCGCACCGATCAGGCGCGACACGGTGTGACGCTCCATGTATTCGGACATGTCGAATCGCACCAACTCGACCCCCAGTGCCTTGGCCAACTGACGCGCTGCCTCGGTCTTGCCCACGCCGGTAGGGCCGGCAAACAGGAACGAACCCACAGGCTTGTCAGGCGACTTGAGCCCTGCACGCGACAGCTTGATGGCGGTCGCAAGCGAATCGATGGCTGCGTCCTGACCGAACACCGTCAGCTTCAGATCCCGCTCCAGGTTACGCAGCAACTCCTTGTCGGAACTGGTGACATGCTTGGGTGGAATACGGGCGATCTTGGCGACGATGTCCTCGACTTGAGGGACGTCGATCCGCTTCACGCGATTGGCCTCAGGCTGCAGGCGCTGGTAGGCGCCGGCTTCGTCGATGACGTCGATGGCCTTGTCGGGCATGTGCCGGTCATTGATGTAGCGCGAGGCCAGCTCCGCCGCTGCGCGCAGCGCTTCGTCGCTGTACTCAATGTTGTGGTGGCTTTCGAAACGCCCTTTCAGGCCGCGCAGGATACCAACGGTGTCCTCCACGGAAGGCTCGCTCACATCGACCTTCTGGAAGCGCCGTGCCAGCGCCCGGTCCTTCTCGAAAATCCCGCGGAATTCCTGGAACGTGGTGGAACCGATGCAGCGGATTTCGCCCGACGACAACAACGGCTTGAGCAGGTTGGAGGCATCCATGACGCCGCCAGACGCTGCGCCGGCACCAATGATGGTATGGATTTCGTCGATGAACAGGATGGCCTGTGGCCGCTTGCGCAGCTCACCGAGCAGCGCCTTGAAGCGCTTCTCGAAGTCGCCGCGGTATTTGGTACCGGCCAGCAAAGCACCCAGGTCAAGGGAATAGACCACGCTCTGAGCCAGCAGATCAGGCACCTGGCCGTCGACAATACGCTTGGCCAGGCCCTCGGCAATGGCAGTTTTGCCCACGCCGGCCTCACCTACCAGCAGGGGATTGTTCTTGCGGCGCCGAGCCAGGATTTGCGCCACGCGCTCGACTTCCTGTTCGCGCCCAACCAACGGGTCGATACGCCCGGCGCGGGCCAACTCGTTGAGGTTGCTGGCGTAGGCGTCCAGTGGATTGCTCGAAGAGGTGGTTTCACCGCCCTCATCGTCCGGCATTTCCTGGTCGCTGTCCGAATGCGGCCCATGGCCGGGCACCTTGGAGATGCCATGGGCGATGTAGTTGACCACATCGATGCGGGCCACGCTCTGCTGCTTGAGCAGGAACACGGCCTGGCTTTCCTGTTCGCTGAAGATCGCCACCAGCACATTGGCACCGGTGACCTCGCGCTTGCCGGAGCTCTGCACATGGAACACCGCACGCTGCAGCACACGCTGGAAGCCCAGGGTCGGCTGCGTCTCGCGGTCTTCATCGCTGACGGGAATCAAAGGGGTCGTAGAATCGATGAACTCTTGCAGATCATGCTTGAGCTTGTCGAGATTGGCGCCACAGGCGCGCAGAACGGTCGCGGCAGCCTCATTGTCAAGGAGGGCCAGCAGCAGATGCTCGACCGTCATGAACTCATGACGCTTCGAACGGGCCTCCTTGAAGGCAAGATTGAGGGTGACTTCGAGCTCGCGGTTTAACATAGCTTCACCTCATACCCAAGTGGTCGGCGATTAACCGTCCTTCTCGATTTCACAGAGTAGCGGATGCTGGCTTTCCCTGGCGTATTGGTTGACCTGCATGGCCTTCGTTTCGGCGATGTCGCGGGTAAACAATCCGCATACTGCCCGCCCCTCGGTATGGACGGTCAGCATGATCTTGGTCGCCAGCTCGCGGTTCAGATTGAAAAACGTTTCGAGCACTTCGACGACGAAATCCATCGGCGTGTAGTCATCGTTGAACAAAACCACCTTGTACATAGGTGGCGCCTGCAGGATCGGCTTGGCTTCCTGAACCGCCAGACCAGCGCCATCGTCCTCGTTGGATTGAGGGCGATCCTGATTGAATGTTAGTCGAATCTGGCTGTGTGCATGCATGGAAAGAATTTCATCACATCGACAGGATAAGGTTATGGGTTGACCCTGCAGCAAGCGGTACGGCCTGGCCGCTGCATGACCTTGACTATCGGCAAAACGGTGTTACAACCAATAGGAACACACCGTGGTCAAGAAAGATCCGCGCAGTCAACCCGATTTTTTCCGAAGGTTCGTATGCGGATGACGTGGATGATACTCCAGTGATGGAGTCCTTGCAGAGGGACATAGGGATGGCAAGCGGTAAAGTCAAGTGGTTCAACAACGCCAAAGGGTATGGATTCGTGGTCGAGGACGGCAAGAGCGAAGACCTCTTTGCCCATTTTTCCGCGATCCAGATGGATGGCTACAAGACACTCAAGGCCGGGCAGTCCGTTCAGTTCGATGTCATCCAGGGCCCGAAGGGACTGCATGCTGTCAACATCCGTACCGAGGAAGCCGTGCAGGCGCTGTCACGTGACGCGACGCCGGTAGCCAGCACTGTGGGTGCGTGACGCCCGTATTTCCATTCTCGGAGGATCGTACGCACGATGATCACCAGCGTGCGGCGTATCTGTACGCATGAAGTTACAACTTCGTCATTGTGACTCCCCCTAGCGCTTGCACGGGTTGCGATGCTGCTCCGTGCGACAACCGGTCACATTGTCGCTACGTCTTTGGTCTTATAAATGGGCCGATATCACTCAGTCTTGATGATTAGGCTGATTGGTTTGATATACTGCCCCGCGACCGCAGGGTCACCGGGGCGATCCCTAGGAAAATGCGGACCGTCCCAGGCCATCTCAGGCCACTAAGCCCGGGTTGTTACCGCAGCTCGGCACTTGACGCTCGACTGATGCATCCACCATCACAGCTCGCAGCCTCTCGACTTTCCGCCCATGGCGCTGCCAGGGCGGTGCGCCTACCCGGTGCACCACGAGACTCGAGCACGCTCAGCACACAGAGAGTTAGCCCGCATGCCCACCCGTTCCAAGATCATCTATACCTTCACCGACGAAGCTCCCGCCCTCGCCACCTACTCGCTGCTGCCGATCATCGAAGCCTTCACCGCTTGCGCTGACATTGCCGTCGAAACCCGCGACATCTCCCTGGCAGGCCGTATTCTTGCAGCCTTCCCGGAGCAACTCGGCGCAGAGAAACAGGTAGGCGATCACCTGGCGGAACTGGGCCAGCTGGCCACCACCCCTGAAGCCAACATCATCAAGCTGCCTAACATCAGCGCCTCGGTCCCGCAGCTCAAGGCTGCGATCAAGGAGCTGCAAGGCAAGGGCTTCAACATCCCGGACTACGCCGACGAACCGGCTACCGCCGAGGAAAAGGAATCGCGCGCCCGCTACGACCGCATCAAGGGTTCGGCCGTGAACCCGGTCCTGCGCGAAGGCAACTCCGACCGCCGCGCACCGCTGTCGGTGAAGAACTACGCACGCAAGCACCCTCACAAGATGGGCGCCTGGGCGGCCGACTCCAAGTCGCACGTGGCTCACATGAGCCAGGGCGACTTCTACGGCAGCGAGAAGGCTGCACTGATCGAGGCTGACGACAGCCTGCGCATCGAGCTGGTCGGCGCCGACGGCACCACCACCGTTCTGAAAGAAAAAACTGCCGTCAAGGCAGCTGAGATCATCGACTGCGCCACCATGAGCCGCAAGGCCCTCAAGGCCTTCGTCGCCGAGCAGATCGCCGACGCCAAGGCATCGGGCGTGCTGCTGTCGGTGCACCTGAAAGCGACCATGATGAAGGTTTCCGACCCGATCATGTTCGGCGTCATCGTCGAAGAATTCTATAACGATGTACTGGCCAAGCACGCTGCCGCCCTGGCCGACGTAGGCTTCAATGCCAACAACGGCATCGGCGACCTGTACGCCCGCATCAAGGACTTGCCAGCCGAGAAGCAGGCCGAAATCGAAGCGGACATCCAGGCCCTGTACGCCGAGCGCCCTGCACTGGCGATGGTCAACTCCGATAAAGGCATCACCAACCTGCACGTGCCAAGCGACGTGATCGTCGACGCCTCGATGCCGGCCATGATCCGTGATTCGGGCAAGATGTGGAACAGCGCAGGCGAGCTGCAGGACGCCAAGGCGATCATCCCTGACCGCTGCTACGCTGGCATCTACCAGGCCACCATCGAAGACTGCAAGGCCAATGGCGCCTTCGACCCGACCACCATGGGCAGCGTGCCGAACGTTGGCCTGATGGCGCAGAAAGCCGAGGAATACGGCTCCCACGACAAGACCTTCCAGATCAAGACCGATGGCGTGGTGCGCGTTGTCGACACCAAGGGCAACCTGGTGCTGGAACAGCAGGTCGAAGCGGGCGACATCTTCCGCATGTGCCAGGTCAAGGATGCGCCGATCCAGGACTGGGTCAAGCTGGCCGTCAACCGCGCCCGCCTGAGCGATACCCCGGCCGTGTTCTGGCTGGACCCGGCTCGCGCCCACGACAGCGCCATGATCGAGAAGGTGCAGACCTACCTCAAGGACCACGACACGTCCGGCCTTGATATCCGCATCATGTCCCCGGTCGAGGCCATCAAGTTCTCCCTGGCTCGCATCCGCGAAGGCAAGGACACCATCTCGGTGACCGGCAACGTGCTGCGCGACTACCTCACCGACCTGTTCCCGATCATGGAACTGGGCACAAGCGCCAAGATGCTGTCGATCGTACCGCTGATGAATGGTGGCGGTCTGTTCGAAACCGGCGCTGGCGGCTCGGCACCCAAGCACGTGCAGCAGTTGGTGGAAGAGAACTTCCTGCGCTGGGACTCGCTGGGTGAATTCCTGGCCCTGGCCGCATCCCTGGAGCACCTGGGCAACACCTACGACAACCCAAGCGCCAAGGTGCTGGCCCAGACCCTGGATCAGGCGACCGGCAAGTTCCTGGACACCAACAAGTCGCCTTCGCGCAAGGTCGGCGGCATCGACAACCGCGGCAGCCATTTCTACCTGACCCTGTACTGGGCACAAGCACTGGCAGCCCAGGATGACGATGCGGCCCTGAAAGCTCGCTTCGCTCCGCTGGCCAAGGCCTTGAGCGACAACGAAGAAAAAATCGTTGCCGAACTCAACGCGGTCCAAGGCAAGCCAGTGGACATCGGTGGCTACTACGCCCCTGACGCCGACCTGACTGCCAAGGTCATGCGCCCAAGCCAGACCCTGAACAGCGCCATCGCTGCCCTGTAAGGCTCGCTTGACGTAACCCACGAACCCCGGCCACGCACCGGGGTTCGTGCTTTCTGGGCCGCAGAACGGCCAACTCGCTCACCCTGGAGCTTTGCATGACCTGGCACCCCCATATCACCGTCGCCACCGTTGTCGAAGACAACGGCAGGTTTCTGTTTGTCGAAGAGTTCAAGGCCGGGAAACATGTTTTCAACCAGCCTGCCGGTCACCTGGAACCCAATGAAACCCTGGCCCAGGCGGCGCTGCGTGAAACCCTGGAAGAAACGGCCTGGGAAGTCGAGCTGACCGGACTGGTTGGCATCTACCTGTATACGGCCCCGAACAACGGCGTGACCTACCAGCGCATCTGCTTTGCCGCCCGCCCGGTCCGTCATCGGGTCGACAGCCCCCTGGACAGCGATATCGAGCGCGCCTTGTGGCTGACGCGTGACGAGCTGCTCGCCGACCCCGCGCGCTGGCGCAGTGAACTGGTGCCACGCTGCCTTGACGACTACCTGCAAGGCCCGCTGCACAGCCTCGACCTGCTGCGCGACTGACGCGCCGCTGCGGGTTTGGTAGTATCGGCGTTTTTCCTCTTGATCTACATCGGTAACCATGACCAGCCCAGCACTCAAAGACCCCGCCAAGACCCGCGTCATCGTCGGCATGTCCGGCGGCGTGGACTCTTCCGTCTCCGCCCTTCTGCTCATGGAGCAGGGCTACCAGGTGGAAGGGCTGTTCATGAAGAACTGGGAAGAGGACGACGGCACCGAATACTGCACGGCCCGTGAAGACTTGGCAGATGCCCAGGCTGTTTGCGACCGCATCGGCATCACCCTGCACACCGCCAATTTCGCGGCCGAGTACTGGGACAACGTGTTCGAGCACTTCCTTGAGGAATACAAGGCCGGCCGCACCCCGAACCCCGACATCCTCTGCAACCGCGAGATCAAGTTCAAGGCCTTCCTGGACTACGCCGTGTCCCTGGGCGCCGACCTGATCGCCACCGGTCACTATGTGCGCCGCCGCGACACGGGCGAGCTGACCCAATTGCTCAAAGGCCTGGACCCGAACAAGGACCAGAGCTATTTCCTGCATGCCGTGGGCGGCAAGGAAATCGCCCGCACCTTGTTCCCGGTGGGTGAGTTGGAAAAACCCGAGGTGCGCGCCATTGCCGAGAAACACGGCCTGGCCACAGCCAAGAAGAAAGACTCCACCGGCATCTGCTTCATCGGTGAGCGGCGTTTCAGCGACTTCCTCAAGCAGTACCTGCCGGCCCAACCCGGCGACATCGAAACCACCGACGGTGACGTGATCGGTCGCCATCATGGCCTCATGTACCACACCATTGGCCAGCGCCAGGGCCTGGGTATCGGCGGTCTGAAGGATGCCGGGGACGAGCCTTGGTATGTACTGCACAAGGACCTGACCCGCAATGTGCTCGTGGTCGGCCAAGGCAATGAACACCCTTGGTTGTTCTCCCGCGCCCTGCTGGCTTCCGAAATCTTCTGGGTGAACCCGGTCGACCTCGACAGCCCACGCCAGCTCACTGCCAAGGTTCGCTACCGACAACACGACCAGCAGTGCACCCTTCACCGCACGGCCACTGGTTATCGGGCCGTGTTCGATGAGCCGCAGCGCGCCGTCACGCCTGGCCAGTCGGTGGTGTTCTATGACGGCGAGGTCTGCCTGGGCGGCGGTGTGATCGAAGCAGCCGAGCCCTGGAGCCCACGCTCGTGAACCGCGTGCAGGAACAGTTGATCGCGCTGGGTGGCGTGTTTCAGGCGGCCGTGCTGGTGGACCGCATCGCCCGTACCGGGCAGGCCAGCGAAGCCGATATCGGCTGCATGCTGGGCAGCCTGCTGGTGCGCGACCCCAAGGATACGCTGGAGGTATTCGGTGGCGACGACCTGAACTTGCGCGACGGTTACCGCGCACTGGTCGGGGCGCTGGAGCGCGACCCCAGCAGCCTGCAGCGCGAGCCTTTGCGTTATGCCTTGTCAATGCTGGGCCTGGAGCGGCAGTTGAACAAGCGCGGCGACCTGCTCGAGACCATCGGCAACCGTCTGCCGCAGATCCAGTCCCAGGCCGATCACTTCGGCCTGGTGCACGAGAATGTCATTGCGTCGAGCGGCGCGCTGTACCAGGACACCTTGAGCACCTTGCGTCAGCGCATCCAGGTGCACGGCGACATGCGCTTCCTGCAACAGCCCAACAACGCCTCCAAGATCCGTGCGTTGCTCCTGGCCGGTATCCGCGCTGCACGGCTATGGCGTCAGCTGGGCGGGCACCGCTGGCAATTGGTGTTCAGCCGGCGCAAATTGCTCAAAGAGCTTTACGACATGATGCGCACAGCGCCCTGAGACCCGCCCACCTACCCAGGCGCGCAGACCCGAACCTTTTTGGCTGACCACGTCCCTGGTAGGAGGGGCCTTGTGCCCCGATGGGCTGCACGGCAGCCCCGGCGCGCGCTCACAGAGATCAGTCATGGCGTTTTCCCCGCTACCGAATCGGTGCAGCGCCCGCTCAGCAAACCGAGCAGATTCAAGCAACCTTTGGTCAGCCCCCCGACTCCAGCGCATTTTTCATGTATGATATGCGCCCTCCAAAAGCCTGACTGTCCGAGAACACCCCATGCAGCTTTCTTCGCTCACTGCGGTTTCCCCTGTAGACGGCCGTTACGCCGGCAAAACCCAGGCCTTGCGCCCCATCTTCAGCGAATTCGGCCTGATCCGTTTCCGCGCCCTGGTCGAAGTGCGCTGGTTGCAGCGCCTGGCCGCCCACCCGCAGATCAGCGAAGTGCCGGCGTTCTCCGCCGAAGCCACCGCGCTGCTGGACAATCTAGCCACCGATTTCAAGCTCGAGCACGCCGAGCGAGTCAAGGAAATCGAGCGCACCACCAACCACGACGTCAAGGCGATCGAATACCTCCTCAAGGAGCAGGCCGCTCAGCTGCCTGAGCTGGCCAAGGTCAGCGAATTCATCCACTTCGCCTGCACCAGCGAGGACATCAACAACCTGTCCCACGCCCTGATGCTGCGCGCCGGCCGTGACGAGGTGCTGTTGCCGCTGATGCGCCAGATCGCCGACGCCATTCGCGCCCTGGCCCATGCCCACGCCGACGTGCCGATGCTCTCGCGCACCCATGGCCAGCCTGCCTCCCCGACTACCCTCGGCAAGGAGCTGGCCAACGTCGTGTACCGCCTGGAACGCCAGATCGCCCAGGTCGCTGCCGTGCCGCTGCTGGGCAAGATCAACGGCGCCGTGGGCAACTACAACGCCCATCTGTCGGCCTACTCGCAGATCGACTGGGAGCAGAACGCCCGCGCCTTCATCGAAGACGAGCTGGGCTTGCAGTTCAACCCCTACACCACCCAGATCGAGCCGCACGACTACATCGCCGAGCTGTTCGACGCCATCGCGCGCTTCAACACCATCCTCATCGATTTCGATCGGGACGTGTGGGGCTACATTTCGCTGGGCTACTTCAAGCAGAAGACCGTTGCCGGCGAAATCGGCTCTTCGACCATGCCGCACAAGGTCAACCCCATCGACTTCGAAAACTCCGAAGGTAACCTGGGCATCGCCAACGCCCTGTTCCAGCACCTGGCCAGCAAGCTGCCGGTTTCGCGCTGGCAGCGTGACCTGACCGACTCCACCGTGCTGCGCAACCTGGGCGTGGGCTTTGCCCATAGCGTCATCGCGTATGAAGCCAGCCTCAAAGGCATCGGCAAGCTCGAAGTGAACCATGCCCGCATCGCGGCCGACCTGGATGCCTGCTGGGAAGTGCTGGCCGAGCCGATCCAAACCGTCATGCGTCGCTTCAACATCGAGAACCCCTACGAGAAGCTCAAAGAGCTGACCCGCGGTAAAGGCATCACGCCAGACGCCCTGCTCAGCTTCATCGATGGGCTGGACATGCCCGCCGAAGCCAAGGCCGAACTCAAGCAACTCACCCCCGCTACCTACATCGGTAACGCGGCAGCGCAGGCAAAGCGCGTCTAACGCGCGCTCTGCGCCCAACGCCCGGCCTGGCCGGGCGTTTTTATTCCCGTCTGAAAATTACGTTTTTTCAATAGGTTGAAGATGAATCCTGATACTCCACTGCAGCTGCTGGGCGGCATTACGGCCCGTGAATTCATGCGCGACTACTGGCAGAAAAAGCCGCTGCTGGTGCGCCAGGCCTTCCCCGATTTCATCAGCCCGATCGATCCGGACGAGCTGGCTGGCCTGGCGCTGGAGGATGAAGTCGAGTCCCGTATCGTGCTCGAGCACGGCGCGCACCCGTGGGAGATGCGCCGCGGCCCGTTCAACGAGGACACGTTTGCCGAGCTGCCAGAACAGGACTGGACGCTGCTGGTACAAGCCGTAGACCAGTTCGTGCCGGAAGTTGCAGAGCTGCTGGAGAACTTCCGCTTCCTGCCCAGCTGGCGCATCGACGACGTCATGATCAGCTTCGCAGCCCCCGGCGGCAGCGTTGGTCCGCACTTCGACAACTACGACGTGTTCCTGCTGCAAGGCCATGGGCAGCGCAACTGGAAGATCGGGCAGATGTGCGACAGTGACAGCGCCCTGCTCGAACACAGCGACCTGCGCATCCTGGCCGATTTCGAGCAAAGCGGCGAGTGGACCCTGGAGCCTGGCGACATGCTGTACCTGCCGCCGCGCCTGGCTCACTACGGGGTTGCCGTGGACGAATGCCTGACCTACTCGGTCGGTTTCCGCGCACCGAGCGCCGCCGAGGTGCTCACCCACTTCACCGACTTCCTCGGCCAGTTCCTGCCGGACGAAGATCGCTACAGCGACGCCGATGCACAGCCGGTCAGCGACCCTCACCAGATCCAGCATGATGCCCTGGACCGCCTCAAGGCCCTGCTGGACAAGCACATGGGGGACAAGGATTTGCTGTTGACCTGGTTTGGCCAGTTCATGACCGAGCCGCGTTATCCGGAGCAGATCGTTGGCGAAGAATTGTCCGAGCAGGAACTGCTCAACGCCTTGCAGCAGGGCGCCATCCTGATTCGCAACCCGAGCGCCCGTATGGCCTGGTCCGAGTTCGAGAGCGATTTGTTGCTGTTCGCCAGCGGACGTAGCTGCCCGCTGCCTGGAAAGCTGCGCGACCTGCTCAAGCTGGTATGTGCTGCCGACGCCTTGCATATCGAGAATCTCGGCCAGTGGTTGCAGGATGAAGATGCAGTGATGCTGATCCAGCAGTTGGTCAAGCAAGGCAGCCTGGGTTTCGCCGATGAATAAGGTTCGGGTGCGCTTGGCCGATTGGGTCAAGGACAACGCCGACATTCGCCGCATCCGTGAGGCGGTGTTCGTCGCCGAGCAGCACATCCCGGTCGAACTGGAGTTCGACTCCGAAGACCAGGATGCCTTGCATTTCCTGGCTCTGGAGGGCGACTACCCGATCGGCACCGCGCGCTTGCTCGCCGATGGCACCATCGGCCGAATCTCGGTGCTCAAGGATTGGCGTGGCTTGAAAGTGGGCGACGCGCTGGTCAATGCCGTCATCACCGAAGCGCAAGGCCGTGACCTCAAGCCGCAACGGCTAAGCGCGCAGGTGCACGCCACACCGTTCTATGAGCGGCTGGGCTTCAAAGTGGTCAGCGAGGAGTTTCTCGAAGCCGGCATCCCTCACGTAGACATGGTGCGCGAGTCGCACTTGCCTTCGTGAAACGTGCCAGGCCTGCGTGCCTCTGAACCACGGCGTGCTGGGGTGATTGCCGCTCTTGTCCATACGGGAGCGGCTCGAGCTCACGTGCCCAGGTGTCCCGGTCAGAAGCTGCTTGCCGGCCGCAGGCTGACCGGTAGCCGTATTCAATCACGCTGATATCGCGCCAATCCTGTGCCGGCTCTAATCGGCCGGCACATCCGGATACGCCTTGCACTGTACATCCATCCACATAAAACTTGCCTACTTCGTTGCGCACCCGCATCCTAGCGCTCATATCCATCGATGAAGCGTCAGTGGCCATGCGGCTGTTTCTGTGTGAAAAACCCTCCCAGGCAAAAGACATCGCCAAAGTGCTCGGCGCCAATCGCAAAGGCGATGGCTGTTGGCAAGGCACCGACGTGTGCGTCACCTGGTGCATTGGCCATCTGCTGGAAACGGCCCCACCCGACAGCTATGACGAGCGCTACAAGCGCTGGACCCTGGCCGACCTGCCGATCATACCGCAACAGTGGAAGATGCTGGTCAAGCCCAAGACCGCCAGCCAGTACAAGGCGGTCAAGCGTTTGTTGGGCGAAGCCCGCGAGTTGGTCATTGCAACCGATGCCGACCGCGAAGGCGAAATGATTGCCCGCGAGTTGGTCGAACACTGTCGCTACCGTGGCCCGGTACAACGCCTCTGGTTGTCCGCGCTCGATGATGCGTCGATTCGCAAGGCGCTGGCCCGCCTGCTGCCGGGGCAGGAAACCTTCAACCTTTACCACTCGGCGCTGGGCCGTTCACGTGCCGACTGGCTGATCGGGATGAACATGAGCCGGCTGTTCACGCTGCTGGGGCGTCAGTCCGGCTACCAGGGCGTACTCCCGGTGGGTCGCGTGCAAACGCCGACCCTGCGCCTGGTCGTGGACCGAGACCGCAGCATCGCACAGTTCGTACCCGTGCCCTTCTGGGCCATCGATGTCCGTCTAAGCCACGCCAACCAGGCGTTCATGGCCCAGTGGCGAGCGCCGAAGGATGCCTGCGACGACCAGGGTCGCTGCCTGAACCAGGCATTGGCGCAGCAAGCAGCTGCCGCCATCGAGCAGGCCGGCGTCGCCCAGGCCGTTAAAATTACAACGGAACGTGTACGCGAAGCCGCACCCCTGCCCTTTGACCTCGGTACCCTGCAAGAGCTGTGCTCGAAAAAGTTCGGCCTGGGCGCTCAGGAAACCCTGGATATCGCCCAGGCGCTCTACGAGACCCACAAGCTGATCACCTACCCGCGCAGCGACTGCGGTTACCTGCCGCTGAGCCAGCATGGGGAAGCGCCGGTCATTCTGGCGGCGCTGCAGCGGGCCGATGCCAGCCTGGCCCCCTTGCAACCTCATCTTGAGCCCCAGCGCCGTTCACGTGCCTGGAACGATACCAAGGTCAGTGCCCACCACGGCATCATACCGACGGTCGCCGCCAGCGACCCAGGGCGCCTGCCAGCCAAGCACAAGTCGGTGTACACCCTGATCCGCGCGCGTTACCTGGCACAGTTTCTACCCCACCATGAATACGACCGCACCCAGGCAGACTTCGACTGCGCAGGCCACGCCTTGCGCGCCGTGGGTAAGCAGATCGTCGAGCCAGGCTGGCGTCGCGCCCTGCCAGAAGCCTTGACGCCAGCCAAGGGCCGCGAAGCCGCCCCGCCCCAGGTACTCCCAGCGTTGCGCGAAGGCCAAGCCTGCGCGGTCCAGGATGTCCAGCTCAAAGACCTGTGGACCCAACCACCCAAGCCCTTCACCGAAGGCGACCTGATCAAGGCCATGAAGAACGTGGCCAAGCTGGTGGACGACCCTCGGCTTAAGCAAAAGCTCAAGGAAACCACTGGGATCGGTACCGAGGCCACCCGTGCCAGCATCATCCAGGGCCTGCTGGACCGAGGTTACCTGGTCAAAAGTGGCAAGGCGCTGGCAGCAACGCCTGCCGCTTTCAGCCTGATCGACGCCGTACCCCGCGCCATCGCCGACCCCGGCACCACTGCCATCTGGGAGCAGGCACTGGACATGGTGCAAAGCGGCGACATGAGCCTGGAAGAATTCGTGGCCCGGCAATCGGCCTGGATGGGCAAGCTGGTAGAACGTTGCCGCGGTCTGCGCATGACCATTACTGGGCCGGCGGCGGGCGCTGCCCCGCCCTGGAAGAAAAAGCGCAGAAGCAGCGGTAAGGCCCGATCAACGTCAGGTAAGGCAGCAGGCCCCAAAAGTGGCGCAAGTAAAGCCAGGCAACCGAGGAAGAAGCCCACATGAACCTGTGGGTGCAGGCCATAGCGGGCGGATTGGGCGGCATCTGCTAGATTTCCCTGGACCTGTTCCACTGTGGAGTCGCCCATGAGCCTGGACTCGGAACGCACGCCTGCGCAAACGAGCTTCCCGAATGTACTCGCTGAAGTTCGCACCTTTCGTGCCCGGTATCCCGACGTGCACCATGTCGACCTGATCAGCCTCGACATCCCAGGCCATTTCTATGGCAAGCGCTACCCGATCGACATGCTTGAGAAGGTCGCCGCCGGTAGCCCGCTCAAACTGCCCCAGAACGCGGTGCTGCTCGGCACCCAGGGTGGCCTGTTCCAGATCGGCGACTACTGCTTCAACGACGGCGACCCTGACGCCCTGCGCCGGCTGGTGCCCGGCACATTGAAGCCCGTCACATGGGAAGCGCAGCCCTTGGGGCAGATGCTGATCAGCAGCGACGCAACGCCAGCGCCCATCGCGTTCGAGCCTCGTGAGGTGCTGGCGCGTGTTCTGCAACGCCTGGCAGGCCGCGGGATTCATCCGGTCGTGGCGTTCGAGCTGGAGTTCTATCTGTTCGACCGCGCGCTCAAAGCGGGCCTGCCGCAGTTTCCTCGCGACCCGCTGAGCGCCGATGAGGACGACCAGCCCAACTTGCACATTGAGCGCTTGAGCCGCTTCGCAGACGTACTGCATGACATGGTTGCCACAGCCAACGTGCAGGGCGTGGATGCCAACGTCATCACCGCCGAGCTGGGGCCAGGCCAGTTCGAGATCAATTTCGGACACTGCAATGACGGGCTGCAAGCGGCGGACTGGGCGGCGTTGTTCAGCCGTAGTACGCGCGGTGTAGCACGCAAGCACGGCCACCGCGCCTCGTTCATGAGCAAACCCTACCTGCATGCGCCCGGCAGTGGCATGCATGTGCATGTCAGCCTGTATGACGAGGGAGGCACCAACCTGCTGGCCGCCGATGGTCAGCGTCCGCTGCGCCATGCAGTAGCCGGATGCCTGTCTCTGCTGCCCTATTGCATGCCAATCTTCGCCGCCAACCACAATGCATTTCGCCGTTACGGCGCCATGGTCAACGCCGCCAGCCGGGCCAGCTGGGGGTACGAAGACCGCGATGCCTGTATTCGCATCCCCGAATCCGATGCCCGCAACTTGCGCATCGAACATCGTCTGGCCGGCGCCGATGCCAACCCCTACCTGGTGCTGGCCGCCATCCTGTGCGGCCTGGAGCAGGGCCTTGACGCCGCGCAGGAACCCATCGCACCGTTGAACGACGACCGCACCAGCGGCATCGACTTTCCCAAGGACATGCTCAGCGCAGTGACGGCCATGCAGCACGCGCCTGCGGTGATCGAAGGCTTGGGGGCCGAATTCGTTAAGGTGTACTGCGAAAACAAGCGCCAGGACCACCTGGCGTTCATGCATGAGATCAGTGCTCGCGAGTACCGCTGGTTCCTGTGATCACGACCGTATCGTGCTGGCGCGGGTACCTCGATCAACACCCGCGTTGGCACTTGCACGGTAGGGGTATTAACATGTCCCGCTTATCGAGCGGCGTTTTGTCGCATACCGTCACATTGCCTGCCAGATTCCCATGCCATTCGAACTTACCGTAGAACCCTTGACCCTGCTCATCCTGGCAGTGGTCGCTTTCGTCGCCGGTTTCATCGATGCCATCGCGGGCGGCGGCGGCCTGCTGACCACGCCCGCCCTGCTGACAGCCGGCATGCCGCCTCACCTGGTACTGGGCACCAACAAGCTCAGCTCCACGTTCGGCTCGGCCACGGCCGGCCTGACGTACTACAGGCGCAAGCTCTTTCACCCGGTGCAGTGGCGTCGTGCCCTGTTCGGCACCTTGGCCGGGGCCCTGCTAGGGGCGGTCGTTGCGCACTACATGCCCGCCGAATGGTTGAACAAGATGCTGCCGGTGATCGTGTTCGCCTGCGGCCTGTACCTGTTGTTCGGCGGTACGCCAAAGGCGCCACTGGACGCCGATGCACCGATTCGCAAGAAGTGGCAGCTGCCGCAAGGCCTGACCCTGGGCTTCTATGACGGCGTGGCTGGGCCGGGTACAGGTGCGTTCTGGACGGTCAGTACCCTGCTGCTCTATCCCATCGACCTGGTTCGCGCCAGTGGCGTGGCCCGCAGCATGAACTTCGTCAGCAACATCGCAGCCCTGACGGTGTTCGTGATTTCCGGGCAGGTGGATTACATCGTCGGCCTGTGCATGGGCCTGTCGGTCATGGTCGGCGCCTTCTTCGGCGCGAGAACGGCAATCAGCGGTGGCAGCAAGTTCATCCGCCCTGTGTTCATCACCGTGGTGCTGGCCCTGACCGTGCGCCTGGCCTGGCAGCACTGGTTTGGCCAGGCATGATACGCCAGCCAGGGACTGCACGCATAACGGCTTAGGAGCCGCGCCCTCTGGAGCGGGCCTGATCGGTCACTGTCCGGGGAAAGCTGGTTCGGCATGGCCCAGTCGGCGGGCTACGTACAGGTCGATCAGGTAACGGGCAATCGACCGCCCCGCCGGCAGCGGCGGCAGGTCGTGCACATTGAACCAGCGGGCGTCCTCGATTTCATCCGGCTGCATGACGATGTCGCCAGCGGCGTATTCGGCATGAAAGCCCAGCATCATCGAGTGCGGGAAGGGCCAGCACTGGCTACCCACGTACTGGATGTTCTTGACCTCCAGCGCCACCTCTTCGCGCACCTCGCGCACCAGGCAGTCTTCGGCCGACTCGCCGGGTTCGGCGAAGCCTGCCAGGGTACTGTACACACCTGCCACGAAACGCGGCGAGCGTGCCAACAGGACCTCGTCGCCCCGTGTAATCAACACGATCATGCTGGGCGAGATGCGTGGGTAGCTGCGCAGGTCGCACGCGCTGCAGTGCATGGCGCGCTCCCAGCGAATTTGCGACATGGGCTGGCCGCAACTGCCGCAGAATCGATGTTCGCGCGCCCAAGTGCCGATCTGCGCGGCATAACCCAGGACCGTGTAGGTCTCGGCATCCCCTTCAAGCATGAACGTACGCAGGCCGCGCCAGCTGCAACCGGCTATTTGGGCGGCCTTGGCGAGCTCAAGTAGAAACACCGGCTGGCCGTCGAAGTGGCCGATGCCGTGCTCGCACAGCACATCCAGCCCCTGGCGCTTGAGCCAGTCGCGCTGGAACAACGCGCCCTCTTCCCCAACCAGAAAACCCTCCGGGCTGTGGGCCACGGCCAGTCCGGCGGGCGTTTGCGGGTCGAGTACTGCGGTCGTCCAGCGTGCTGACATAAGGGCATTCCTGTGAGGTGCGCCCGTCGACTCTGTCAGTCGGCGAACGACGGTTTGTGTTTGTTCATGTGTGCGGCCATGGCCAGGCGCATGTCTTCGGACTGCAACATCGCCGCATTCCAGGTGGCGATGTACTCAAGGCCGTCGTCGATGCGGTGATCACGCATGTAGCTGAGCATGTGCTTGGTACCCGCCACGGCGATCGGTGATTTGGCTGCGATGTCCCGGGCAATGGCGAACACACCTTCGAGCAAGGCGGCCTGGTCATCGTAGACCCGGTTTACCAGGCCGATGCGCAGCGCCTCTTCGGCTTCGACGGTGCGTCCCGTGTAGGCCAGTTCCCGCATGATGCCGTCGTTGATGATGCGTGGCAAACGCTGCAGTGTGCCGACGTCCGCGGCCATGCCCATGTCGATCTCCTTGATGGAGAACTGCGCGTCACGGCTGCAATAGCGCATGTCGCAGGCTGACAGCAGGTCGATGGCCCCGCCGATGCAGTAGCCCTGCACCGCCGCCAGCACGGGCTTACGGCAGCGGTCGACGGCGTTGAACGAGGCTTGCAGGCTCAGGATGGTCTTGCGCAACGTCCGGGCGTTGCGCGAAGGGTCCTTGCCCATCTGCCCCGCGATCGAGGCCAGCATGGCCAGGTCGATACCGGCCGAGAAATGTTTTCCAGCGCCGCTGATGACCACGGCCCGTACCGCGTCGGTGTCATCCACCCACTGGAAGATCTCGATGATTTCCTCCCAGAACGCGGCATTCATGGCGTTGAGTTTTTCCGGGCGGTTGATCTGAACGTGGGCAATGCTCTCGTTCAGCTCGACCTTGAACGCGCTGTACTGGGTCACGGGCGACACTCCTGTGGGCTCTGGCAATGACAGCGATGGTAGCGCAGCCCGGTTGCCGTGCGTCTGCCAAAAGCGGGACTGCCGGAACGGGCGGACGGTCGAGGCCTGGCAACGAACGCGCGTACAACTTTTGCTCAAGGCAGGCATCGAATCTGTGTAAGCACTCACTCTCAGGAGAAACACAATGGCGATACGCAAGGCATTGATGCTTTCCTGCATGGCCCTTGCCCTGGTTGGCTGCGCCGGCAATGATCACCCTGCCCCACCGCGCACGCAGCAGGTGGACCTGCAACGCTACCAGGGCACCTGGTACGAGCTGGCAAGGTTGCCGATGTTCTTCCAGCGCAACTGTGTGCAATCAGAAGCCCACTACGCCCTGCGCACCGATGGCCGAATCGATGTGACCAACCGCTGCAGGGAGAAAGACGGCCAGTGGAACGAGGCCAAGGGTATCGCCGAAGCTCAGCAGCCGGGCAGCACCGACAAGCTCTGGGTACGCTTCGACAACTGGTTCAGCCGTCTGGCGCCTGACCTGACCAAGGGTGAGTACTGGGTGCTCTATCACGACAAGGACTACCGCGTAGCGCTGGTCGGCCATCCTAACCGCGAGTACCTGTGGCTGCTGTCCCGCACCCCGGCCATTCCGGACAAGACCCGTGACCAACTGCTGGACATTGCCCGCGAGCAAGGCTATGACACCAGCAAACTGGTCTGGCGCCAGGCTGACAGCACAGGCGTCGAATAAGACTTTGATGGCGCATGACAAGGAGTAGACATGGACCTGCTGTTTCTGGGCACCAGCGCCGGTGCCCCGACCAAGGCCCGCAACGTGAGCGCAACGGCGCTGCTGGAAGCGACGGGTAAACGCTGGTACTTGATCGATTGCGGTGAGGGCACTCAGCATCGTCTGCTGCACACATCGCTGTCGACCCATGACCTGGGCGGCATTTTCATCACCCATGTACATGGCGACCACTGCCTGGGTTTGCCCGGCCTGCTGGCCAGTGCAAGCATGAACGGGCGGCGCCAACCGTTGGATGTGGTGCTGCCCCGGGCCTTGCACGATTGGGTGCGCGTCAGTTTGGCGGTTACCGACAGTCATCTGTCCTTCGATCTGCGGCTGTTGCCCGTCGAAGAGTTCAGTGGCTGGCACAACGCGGCCGTAACGGTGAGCACCGTCACTTTGTCGCACCGCGTGCCTAGCGTGGGCTACCTCTTCGAGGAGCGCTGCCCCGAGCCACGGCTGGACAGCAGGCGCCTTGACGCCGAAGGCGTGCCTCGTGGGCCGCTGTGGGGAGCGCTGGCGAAAGGCCTGGCAGTGAATCACCAAGGCCGTGAGCTGCAAGCGGCGCACTACCTTCAGCCTGGTCGAGCTGCCCGCCGCATCATAATCTGCGGCGACAACGACACGCCCGAACTGCTGGCCGAGGCAGCGGCAGGTGCCGATGTGCTGGTGCACGAGGCGACCTTTACGCAACCTGCGGTGGAGCGATCCGGCGTGACGTATGGCCACAGTACTGCGGCGGCAGTGGCTCGGTTTGCCGAAGCGGCCGGGGTGCGTAACCTGGTGCTGACGCACTTCAGTGCGCGCTACCAGGCTGACAATCGGCGGAGCCCGTCGATTGATGACGTAAGGCAAGAGGCTGCCTTGCATTATGCTGGTAACCTCACGTTGGCCGTGGACCTTCAGCGGTATCATTTGGGGCGTGAGGGTGTTTTGTTGCCAGTCGATTGAGCGGCCTGCATGTGCCCGGGTGGTATTGGTATGGGTATGAGCCGCCTTGGACTTCCTGGGTGAATTATAGATCGTGGGGTCCGCTGCGCGGCCCATCGCGGCACGAGGCCGCTTCCACAATGGATCTGCGTAGTCCTCACATTTCTGCAAGCACCGCTACCCGTTGTGGGAGCGGCCTCGTGCCGCGATGGGTCGCGCAGCGGACCCGGCAATGTAAACCGCGAAGCTGAAACCCAGAGACCGCCCCACCGCCCACAGCTTCATCCTCGCAGCGCCTGTCAACCAGACTGCTATAGCGTCCACAGCGTCCACAACAGCGTGAACAGCCCCGCAGCTAAGCCGCCATTCGCCCCTTGGCCACCGCTTCGGACGCCGCCAACATGGCGCGCAGCAGCACGGCACACCCCGCCGCCAGATCCTCTGGCGTAGCGTTCTCGATTTCGTTATGGCTGATGCCGTTTTCGCACGGCACGAAGATCATGCCAGCGGGCCCAAGTTCCGCCAGGAAGATCGCGTCGTGCCCTGCCCCGCTGACGATATCCATGTGCGGCAAACCCAGTGCCTGGGCCGACTCACGTACCGCACCCACGCAGCCGTTGTCGAAATACAAGGCCGGAAAATCTGCGGTGGGCACCAGCTCATACGTCAGCCCATGCCGTTCGCAGGTCTGTTCGATCACGCTGCGGACCTCGGCAATCATTCCCTCTAGCCGGCCCCCCTCGAGGTGACGCAAATCCAGGGTCATGCGCACTTCGCCAGGAATCACATTGCGCGAGCCAGGATAGGCTTGCAGGCAGCCCACCGTACCGCAGGCGTGCGGCTGGTGGCCCAGGGCGGCGCGGTTGACCGCTTCGACCACGGCAGCGGCGCCGACCAGGGCATCCTTGCGCAGGTGCATGGGTGTTGGCCCGGCATGGGCCTCCACCCCACGCAACGTCAGGTCGAACCATTTCTGGCCCAGGGCGCCGAGCACCACGCCGATGGTCTTGGCCTGGTCTTCCAGGATCGGGCCTTGTTCGATGTGTGCTTCGAAATACGCCCCCACCGGGTGGCCCGTCACCGCCCGTCTCCCGGCGTAGCCGATTTCATTCAACGCTTCGCCCACGCTGATCCCTTGGGCATCGCGTTTTGCCAGCGTCTGCTCGAGACTGAACTTGCCGGCAAAGACCCCCGAGCCCATCATGCACGGCGCAAAGCGCGAGCCTTCCTCGTTGGTCCATACCACCACTTCCAGCGGTGCTTCGGTTTCAACGCCCAGGTCGTTGAGGGTGCGGATGACCTCCAGCCCAGCCATGACCCCATAGCAGCCATCGAACTTGCCACCGGTGGGCTGGGTGTCGATGTGGCTGCCCGTCATCACCGGCGGCAGCGCTGCGTTGCGCCCTGGCCGACGGGCAAACAGATTACCCACCCCGTCGACTGTCACCGTGCACCCCGCCGCTTCGCACCACTGCACGAACAGGTCACGGGCCTGTCGATCCAAGTCGGTCAGGGCGAGGCGACAGACGCCACCCTTGGGCGTGGCGCCTAGGCGCGCCAAGTCCATGAGCGATTGCCACAAGCGTGCGCTATCGACATGCCGGGCAGTCGATTGAAGAACGTCTTGAGCGCGGGTCATAGGTTTCTCCTCAGGCTTTTCTTGTCGGATGTGTAAGCCACAGCGCGGGCCTGCCCGCACTGCGACGAGCAGGTTACTCAAGGCAAAGGCTTGGCCATGCGCGCCGGGCTGCGGGCGGCCATGGCGGCGAAGACGTAATACAAGCCAGCGCCAAGCAGCGAGCCGGTGAACCAGCCATAGTCGTAGAACCAACTGAAGTGACTGTTGCCAATGGCCATTACTGTGAGCGCCACGGGCAACGCAAAGGCCGCAAAGCCGGGCCAGTGCCAGGCGGGATAGACGTCATCGCGGTACAGCCCGGCCAGGTCCAGGTACTGACGCCGGACCAGGAAATAATCCACCACCATGATCCCGGCAATGGGCCCCAGCAGGCTGGAATACCCCAGCAACCAGTTGGAATAGACGCTTTCAAGGCTGATGTCGGAAACGATCCAGCCCAGCTTCTTGAGCAGCTCGTGGCCCATCAGCGCCAGCCCGATGAACCCGGTCAGCCACACCGCCCGGCTGCGGCCGATCAAGCGCGGGGCAATGTTCTGGAAATCGTTGGTGGGCGAGACGATGTTGGCCGCCGTGTTGGTGGACAAGGTAGCGATCACGATCAGGGCCATGGCCAGCGCTACCCAGAAGGGGCTCTGAATCTTGCCGATCAGCGTCACCGGATCGGAAACGGTCTCGCCCACCAGCGAGGCCGAGGCCGCCGTCAACACCACACCCAGCGAGGCGAACAGGAACATGGTCAGGGGCAGGCCGAATATTTGCCCCAGAATCTGGTCCTTCTGGCTACGGGCATAACGACTGAAGTCCGGGATGTTCAGCGACAGGGTGGCCCAGAAGCCCACCATGGCAGTGAGCCCTGCGCAGAAGTAGCCCACCACGCTGGCCCCTTGCGGACGCTTCGGTGGCTGGGCCAGCAACTCGGTCATGGACATGTGCGGCAGCGCCCACACCAGCAGCCCGATACCCACCGATACCAGCAAAGGTGCGGACAAGGTTTCCAGCCACTTGATCGATTCGGCGCCGCGCAGCACCACCCATAGGTTCAGGCACCAGAAAATCACGAAACCGATCACCTCGCCGGTGCCGCCCAAGGCCTTCCAGCCCTCGAATACCGAGCCCAGGAACAGATGAATTGCCAGCCCACCGAACAGCGTCTGGATCCCGAACCAGCCGCAGGCGACCACCGCTCGCACCAGGCAAGGCACATTGGAACCGAGGATGCCGAAGGATGCACGCAGCAGTACCGGGAAGGGTATGCCGTACTTGGTACCGGGGAAGGCGTTGAGCGTCAGTGGAATCAGCACGATGAGGTTGGCCAGCAAAATGGCCAGCAACGCTTCACCCACGCTCAGGCCGAAATACGCCGTGAGAACGCCGCCCAGGGTGTAGGTGGGCACGCAGATGGACATGCCTACCCACAGGGCGGTGATGTGCCACCTGTTCCAGGTGCGCTGATGCACCTTGGTGGGAGCGATGTCGGGGTTGTAGCGCGGGCTGTCGAGCACGTCGGCGCCTTCGCACAGCTCTACCAGGCCGTTGCGATCAACCACGTGCGATCTGCTCTGTTGCATGGGGCCTTCTCCAGAATGTTGTTGTAGTTGTTCGCTCATCGGGGCGAGTCGATGGCCGGAGTACACACGCAGAATGTGGGTAGAAATTTCGACCAAATTTGGATCTTGTCAAGTACGTCAGCCTGATCCGAAACGCCTATGCTAGAGCCACCCTCATTTTTATTTCCTTATTAATCAGCAGGTTAAAAACCACAAATTCCGTGTGATTTATTTCTTGCTGAATCCAGAATCTGCATCTAGCCTCGAATCTTGTCAGCGATGACAGGATCGCTCTGCCACCCTGGCCTACCAATTCCAAGAACCGGCACAGACCGGTCAGCCTGCGAGGAAAACGGCATGTCCCTGTTGATCCGTGGCGCCACCGTGGTCACCCACGAAGAAAGCTTCAGCGCCGATGTCCTGTGTGCAAACGGCCTGATCCAGGCCATCGGCCAAGACCTCGACCCACCGGCCGGTTGCAAGGTGCTCGATGGCAGCGGCCAGTACCTGATGCCCGGCGGGATCGACCCGCATACCCACATGCAGTTGCCATTCATGGGCACCGTGGCCAGCGAGGACTTTTTCAGCGGCACCGCCGCCGGGCTCGCAGGCGGCACCACCTCCATCATCGATTTCGTGATCCCCAATCCCCAGCAGTCGTTGATGGAGGCGTTTCACACCTGGCGCGGATGGGCAGAAAAGAGCGCCAGCGATTACGGCTTTCACGTGGCCATCACCTGGTGGAGCGACCAGGTAGCCGAGGAAATGGCTGAGCTGGTTGCCCACCATGGGGTGAACAGTTTCAAGCACTTCATGGCCTACAAGAACGCCATCATGGCCGCTGACGACACCCTGGTCGCCAGCTTCGAGCGCTGCCTGCAACTGGGCGCCGTGCCCACGGTGCACGCCGAGAACGGCGAGCTGGTGGATCACCTTCAACGCAAGTTGCTGGCCCAGGGCATGACAGGGCCTGAGGCGCATCCGTTGTCACGTCCGCCCCAGGTCGAGGGCGAAGCGGCCAGCCGCGCCATCCGTATCGCAGAAACCCTCGGTACGCCGTTGTACCTGGTGCATGTCTCCAGCCGCGAGGCGCTGGATGAGATTGCCTACGCTCGCGGCAAGGGGCAGCCGGTCTACGGCGAGGTCTTGCCTGGCCACCTGCTGCTGGACGACAGCGTCTACCGCGACCCGGACTGGGCCACGGCAGCAGGCTATGTGATGAGCCCGCCCTTCCGACCGCGTGAACACCAAGAGGCGCTGTGGCGCGGCCTGCAGTCAGGCAACCTGCACACCACCGCCACCGACCATTGCTGTTTCTGCGCCGAGCAGAAGGCCATGGGACGCGACAACTTCAGCCGCATTCCCAATGGCACGGCCGGTATCGAGGACCGCATGGCGGTGTTGTGGGATGCCGGTGTGAACACAGGTCGCCTGTCGATGCACGAATTCGTCGCCGTCACGTCCACCAACACGGCGAAGATCTTCAACCTGTTCCCACGCAAAGGCGCCATTCGTGTCGGCGCCGACGCCGACCTGGTGCTGTGGGATCCACAGGGCACGCGCACGTTGTCGGCCAAGACCCATCACCAGCAGGTGGACTTCAACATCTTCGAAGGCCGCACCGTGCGCGGCGTGCCCAGCCACACCATCAGCCAGGGCAAGGTGGTGTGGGCCGACGGTGACTTGCGCGCCGAAGTCGGTGCCGGACGGTATGTCGAACGCCCGGCCTACCCGTCGGTGTACGAACTGCTCGAGCGTCGGGCCGACCACCATCGGCCCATCCCCGTGCCCCGCTAGCCGCTGAAACTGATCGACCGGCCTTCATTGCAAGACCGACTCGTCAGGCCAACCCGTGCCTGGGGCACGGCGTGCCGGTGAGCGGGGCCGCCTGCGCTCCACCCTTTCAAGCCCACGACAAGAAAGAGAGGCTACCACCGTGATCGACGCACTGAACCATTTGCCGCGCCCTAGGGCCGGTAGCGACCAGCTGGCCGAGCATTTCAGCGACCTAGTCCCACCACTGACCGCGCGCCAGGCCGCCGTGGAGAGCGCGCGCTGTCTGTACTGCTACGATGCCCCGTGCATCAACGCCTGCCCCAGCGACATCGACATTCCGTCCTTCATCCACCGCATCAGTGATGAAAACCTGGAAGGTGCTGCCGAACGAATTCTGTCGGCCAACATCCTCGGCGGCAGTTGCGCTCGTGTCTGCCCGACCGAAATCCTTTGCGAACAGGCCTGCGTGCGCAACAACGCGCAGGAATGCGCGCCGGTGCTGATTGGTCAGTTGCAGCGCTATGCCCTGGACAACGCCCAGTTCAGCGGGCATCCCTTCCAGCGCTCCCCGACCACCGGCAAACGTATCGCCGTGGTCGGCGCCGGCCCGGCGGGCTTGTCTTGCGCGCATCGCCTGGCCATGCACGGGCACGATGTAGTCATCTTCGAAGCCAGTAAAAAACCGGGCGGCCTGAACGAGTACGGCATTGCCCGCTACAAGCTGGTGGATGACTTCGCCCAGCGTGAAGTGGCGTTTTTGCTGGGCATCGGTGGCATCGAGATCCGCTACGGCCAGCGCCTGGGCAGCAACCTGGGGCTCGGTGACTTGCGGGATCAGTACGATGCCGTATTTCTTGGCCTTGGGCTCAGTGCCGTGCGGCAACTGGGCCTGCCCGATGAGCAGGCGCCGGGCCTGCTGGCTGCCACCGACTACATCCGCGAGCTGCGCCAGGCGGATGACCTCAGCCGCTTGCCTTTGGCCGACCGCTGCCTGGTGATCGGCGCCGGCAACACGGCGATCGACATGGCCGTGCAGATGAGCCGCCTGGGGGCACGCGACGTCAACCTGGTGTATCGCCGTGGGGCGCCCGACATGGGCGCCACGGGCCACGAGCAAGCCATCGCCAAGGCCAACCAGGTGCGCCTGCACACCTGGGCGCGCCCCGACACCGTACTGCTGAGCGACGATGGCAACGTGCGCGGCATGCGCTTCGCGCGCACGGCGATGGTGGACGGTCGCCTGGGTGATACCGGGGAAACTTTCGAACTGGCTGCCGACGCGATCTTCAAGGCCATCGGGCAGTGCTTGGAAGACCAAAGCCTGGCTGACCCGGTCGCCGCGCAACTGGCCCGCGATGGGGAGCGCATCCGCGTCGATGAGTGCATGCAGACCAGCTTACCGGGCGTGTATGCCGGCGGTGACTGCACTGCCCTGGGCCAGGACCTCACCGTGCAGGCCGTACAACATGGCAAGGTGGCGGCCCAGGCCATCCATGCCCAACTCATGCTCAATGTGGAGGCCGCGTAAATGGCTGACTTGTCTATCGTCTTCGCCGGCATTCGCGCCCCCAATCCCTTCTGGCTGGCCTCCGCCCCGCCCACCGACAAGGCCTACAACGTGGTACGCGCCTTCGAAGCGGGCTGGGGTGGCGTGGTCTGGAAAACCCTGGGGCAAGACCCTGCAGCGGTGAACGTCTCGTCGCGTTATTCGGCGCACTTTGGCGCCAACCGCCTGGTTCAGGGCATCAACAACATCGAGTTGATCACCGATCGGTCATTGGAGATCAACTTGCGGGAGATCACCCAGGTCAAGAAGGATTGGCCGGACCGGGCACTGATCGTGTCGCTGATGGTGCCGTGCGAGGAGGCATCGTGGAAATTCATCCTGCCGCTGGTCGAGGCCACCGGGGCCGATGGCATCGAGCTGAACTTCGGCTGCCCCCATGGGATGCCCGAGCGTGGCATGGGGGCGGCGGTGGGCCAGGTGCCTGAGTATGTGGAGATGGTCACGCGCTGGTGCAAGACCTACTGCTCGCTGCCGGTGATCGTCAAGCTTACCCCCAACATCACCGACATTCGTCAGTCGGCCCGAGCCGCGCACCGGGGTGGCGCCGATGCGGTGTCGCTGATCAACACCATCAACTCCATCACCAGCGTGGACCTGGACCGCATGGTGGCCCACCCGATCGTCGGCGACCAGAGCACGCACGGGGGTTACTGCGGCTCGGCCGTCAAACCCATCGCGCTGAACATGGTCGCGGAAATCGCCCGCGACCCCGCCACCCAGGGCTTGCCGATCTGCGGGATCGGCGGTATTGGCAATTGGCGTGACGCTGCCGAGTTCGTGGCTCTGGGCAGCGGCGCGGTGCAAGTCTGTACGGCCGCCATGCTGCATGGCTTTCGCATCGTCGAGGATATGAAGGACGGCCTGGCACGTTGGATGGATCAGCATGGGCATGCCCGTCTTGAGGACTTCCGAGGCCAGGCAGTCGGCCACACCACCGACTGGAAGTACCTGGACATCAACTACAAGTCCATCGCGCACATCGATCAGCATGCTTGCATTGGTTGCGGCCGGTGCCACATCGCCTGCGAGGACACCTCGCACCAGGCCATCGCCAGTACGGTGAAGGCCGACGGAACCCATGCCTATAGCGTGATCGAGGAAGAATGCGTGGGCTGCAACCTGTGCCAGATCACCTGCCCCGTGGAAGACTGCATCGAGATGGTTGCGCAGGACACTGGCAAGCCGTACCTGAACTGGACGCAGGACCCGCGCAACCCCTATCGGGAGGCTGGCTGAGGGTGGGCGTGTGAATGCAGGCGCCCGCCGTTTTGCCAGGCGCCGGATCCGTCGCGGTGCGGCGCACATGGGCCTTGATGATTGGGATTCAGGGCTGAAATCGTGGGGCCGCTGCGCGGCCCATCGCGGCACAAGGGCCGCTCCTACAAGGGGTAGCTGCAGCGCAACGTTCGATTTCCAAAATTCGAGAAGGCATCCGCTTTCTATCGGATCTGGAGGCTATCGAATTCAGTGCAGGAGCGGCCTAGTGCCGCGATGGGCCGCGCAGCGGCGCCACGATTTCAGCCCTGCATGGTAGTTCGCTCAAGGCTCCAACCCAATGCCCCTCAGGATTACGCTGGTCACCGTCTGCACGGCGCTTTCGAAATCCCGGTCGGACAGCGGCTCGCCGTCGTTGAGCAAGGCCACCTGGTATCCGAAGTCGGCATAATGCTGGGTCGATGCCCAGATCATGTACAGCAGCGCCGACGGCTGCACTGGCAGAATGCGCCCCTGCTCCACCCAGCGGCGGATCTTGGCTTCCTTGAGTCTGGCCCAGGGCACCAGGCTTTCATCCAGGTTGGCCCTGAGCACCGGCGCACCGTGCAGCATCTCCTCGGCCCAGATTTTCGAGCCCAGCGGCCGTGAACGGGAGTGTGCCATCTTCGCGCGTATGTAGCTGGTCAACACGACGCGGGGGTCATCGAAGTGCTCGAAACTCAGGGCATCTTGTTTCCAGACTTCAAGCAAGTCCTGCAATACCGCACGAAACAGGTCGTCCTTGGTCTTGAAATAGTAATGAAGGTTCGAGCGCGGCAGCTGCGCCTGCTCGGCGATGTCGCCCATGGACGTGGCAGCGAAGCCCTTTTCGGCGAACACACGCTCGGCGGCCTGCAGAATCTTCTCGATGTTGCGACGACGGATTTCAATCTTGTGGTTGGCCATCAAGCGCTGACCGTGAACGGGATGATGTCGATCTGCCAATCCATACCGCCAATGCCCATGGTTGCTCCGTACTCTCGCAAATGTCCCGTAGTCTACTCCGCTTGCGCAGCGAAACCATCAGCCGGCGCAAGCGCCGGCTGCCAAGCTTCAGGCACTGGCGCGCACACGCGCAGGGCACTGCGCCCGGTGCAGGTTGAGCGCGGTATTGATGATGCCGATGTGACTGAACGCCTGCGGGAAGTTGCCCAGCATGCGCTTGCCTACCGGGTCGTACTGCTCAGCCAACAGGCCCACATCGTTGCACAGGTCTGTCAGCCGCTGATACAGCGCATGCGCTTCGTCCTGGCGTCCCAGCAGCACGTACACGTCGGCCAGCCAGAAGGAGCACACCAGAAACGTACCCTCGCCCGCCGTCAGGCCATCGGTACAGCTGTCGGTGTCGTAGCGCAGCAACAGGCCGTTGTGCAGCAGGCGTTTTTCGATCTGGGCCAGGGTGCGCAGAAAGCGCGGGTCATGGGCCGGCAGAAAGCCGGTCAGCGCGATGTGCAGCAGGCTGGCATCCATCTCTGAAGAACCGTAGGCCTGCACAAAGTGCTGGCCCTGGGCATCGAGGCCCTGCTCGCACACTTCGCGGCGGATCTGATCAGCGACCTGCCGGTAGTGAAGGCCCCGTTCACGGTCCTCCTCGGTGGTGTCGGCAAGCTCTGCGGCGCGGTCGAACGCCACCCAGGCCATGACCTTGGAGTGCACGAAATGCTGCCGACCACCGCGCACTTCCCAGATGCCTTCATCAGGTTCACGCCAGATGCTTTCCAGGTAAGGCATGATCACCCGGCTAATGGCCGCGCTGCGCGGGTGCCTGGGCAGACCGCCGCGGATGGCCTGGCTCATGGCGTCGGCCAGCTCACCGTAAATGTCCAGCTGGGTCTGCGCGGCGGCTGCGTTGCCCACCCGCACCGGCTGGGAGTGCTCGTAGCCGGCCAGCCAGGGCAGGGTGTATTCCTGAAGATCACGCTCACCGGCCAGGCCGTACATGATCTGCATCTGCTCCGGGTTGCCCGCCACCGAACGCAACAGCCATTCGCGCCAGGCCTGGGCTTCTTCGAAGTAGCCCAGGTTCATGAAGGCCAGCAAGGTCATGGTGGCATCGCGCAGCCAGCAGAAGCGGTAGTCCCAATTACGCTCACCGCCCACGCGCTCGGGCAACGAAGTCGTCACTGCCGCCACAATCCCGCCCGTTGGGGCATAGGTCATGGCCTTGAGCACCAGCAACGAGCGCCGCACCAGGGCCGTGTACGGCCCCACGTCGGGGCACTTGGCTGCGAAGACCTGCCACTGATCCACGGTGGCCTTGAGGCAGGCATCGATGTCCTGTTCGGCGGGCACCGGCAGGTGGGACGGGTGATGACGCAAGCTGAACACGTGCCGCTCGCCCTCGCCTACCCGCACACGCGCCACCGTGTGGTGATCGCGGGCATGGGGCGCCACGGTCGAGGACAGGATCAAGCGGTCCGGGCCTGCCACCGCGCTGAGGGTCAGCGGGTCGAGCCGCTCCACCCAAGGGACGCTGCGCCCGTAGTCAAAGCGCATCACCAGGTCCATTTCGAACGTGGTCTGCCCCGAAAGGCCTTCGACGATGCGCACCACTGCGTTCTCGTCACCCAAGGGCATGAAGTCCAGCACCCGCGCCTTTCCCGAGGCCGTGACCCAGACGGTTTCAAGCACCAGCGTGTCGTCCAGGTAGCGCCGGGTGCGTTCTATCACAGGGTCCGAAGGCGCCAGGCGCCAACGGCCATTTTCCTCGTTGCCCAGCAAGGCCGCGAACACCGCTGGCGCATCGAAACGCGGCAGGCACAGCCAATCGAGCGAGCCGTCGCTGCTGACCAGGGCGGCGCTGCGGCAATTGCCCAGCAGGGCATAATCTTCAATATGGGCAGGCATCGAGACTCCAGAAATTCAGTGCGTCCATTGTGCCGAGCCTGCCTTCACTGACAGGCCCAGCACCACGCGATCGGATCAAAACGGTGCGCTATCAACCCAGCCGGTGCCACTCGCGCTTGTCCCGGGCCAGCAGTTCGTCGCCCGCCTCCGGGCCATCCTGGCCGGCCTCGTAGTCATGCACTTCCCCGCCCTGGGCCCAGGCATCGAGAAACGGCTGGACGGCGCGCCAGCCGTTCTCGATGTTGTCGGCACGCTGGAACAAGGTCTGGTCGCCCGTCAGGCAGTCATAGATCAAGGTCTCGTAGCCGGTGGCCGGGGTCATCTTGAAAAAATCCTTGTAGGCAAACCCAAGCTCTACATTCTCCATTACAAGCTCCGGCCCTGGCCGTTTGGCCTGCAGGTCGAACCACATGCCTTCATTGGGCTGGATCTGAATCTTCAGGTAATTGGGCTTGGGCCTTTGCAGCGCGGACTCACGGAACTGGGCATACGGCGCCGGCTTGAAGCAGATGGCGATTTCCGTATCGCGCACGCTCATGCGCTTGCCGGTGCGCAGGTAAAAGGGCACACCGGCCCAGCGCCAGTTATCGATCATGATCTTCATGGCCACGAACGTTTCGGTCTGGCTGTCAGGCTCCACCTTGGTTTCCTGACGGTATCCCGGCACGTTCTTCCCATCCAGGGTGCCGGCTACGTACTGGCCCCGAACCGAGTTCTTCAACGCCATCTTGGTCGACCACGGGCGGATCGCGCCGATCACCTTGGCCTTCTCCCCGCGAACCGCGTCAGCGGCAAACGCCGCAGGCGGCTCCATGGCTACCATCGCCAGCAGCTGGAACAGATGATTGGGCACCATGTCGCGCATCGCACCGGTGCTGTCATAGAACGCACCGCGGGTTTCGACCCCTACGGTTTCAGCGGCGGTGATCTGCACATGGTCGATGTAGTGATTGTTCCAGAACGACTCGAACAGCCCATTGGAGAAACGGCTGACCAGGATGTTCTGGACGGTCTCCTTGCCCAGGAAATGGTCGATCCGGTAGATCTGAAGCTCGCCCATCACGTTCAGCAGACAAGCGTTGAGCGCCTCGGCGCTGGCAAGGTCGTGGCCGAACGGCTTCTCGATGACCACCCGGCGAAACCCGCCGCCCGACTCGTCCAGCAACCCGGCCTCCCCAAGGCGTTTGGCCACTTCTGGGAAAAACCGTGGAGACGTCGCCAGGTAGAAAATCGCGTTGCCATGGCTGGTCTTGTCGATGCGCTTGGCAATAGCCTCATAAGTCGCAGCGTCGAGAAAGTCCCCGGTCTGGTAGTCCAGGCGCTTGGCAAGGCTGGCCCAGAGCTTTTCGTCCAGGTTCGCCGGGGCACCCTCTGCGCCTTTGTCGCGCTCGGCCATGAACGCGTGCAAGCGTTCAGCAAATGCCTCGGCACTGACCGCGTTGTGGTCGACACCCACGATGCGCAGGTCTTTATCGAGCAGGCCGTCGCGGCTGAGGTTGTAGAGTGCGGGCATCAGCAGGCGCTTGACCAGGTCGCCATTGGCACCGAACAGGAACAACGTGCAGGGTGGAGCAGCAGGCGTTGCCGGTTTTTTGCTCATTCAGGTTTCTTCTCGACGTGTCCACCGAACCCAAGGCGCATGGCCGAGAGAATTTTGTCGCCATAAGTGCCTTGTTGCTGTCGCGAACGAAAACGCGCGAACAGTGCACTGGACAGCACCGGAACCGGCACCGCCTGCTCGACGGCCGCATCGATGGTCCAGCGCCCTTCCCCGCTATCGGACACCGAGCCGCTGAACTGAGCCAACTGCGGGTCGGCCACCAGTGCGTCGGCGGTCAGGTCCAGCAGCCAGGACGTGACCACGCTGCCACGGCGCCACACCTCGGCGATCTCGGCCACGTTCAGGTCAAAGCGCTGGTCCTCAGGCAGCTCGGCACCGCCTTTGCTGCGCAGCAGGTCGAAGCCTTCGGCGTAAGCCTGCATCAAGCCGTATTCGATACCGTTGTGCACCATCTTCACGTAATGCCCTGCGCCCGGCGGGCCGGCGTGGATATAGCCATGCTCGGCGCGCTGGTGTTCACCGGTGCGCCCGTGGGTGCGTGGGATATCACCGACACCGGGTGCGAGCGCTGCAAACAGTGGCTCCAGACGTTCGAACACGTCCTTTTCCCCGCCGATCATCATGCAGTAACCACGCTCCAGCCCCCATACCCCGCCGGAAGTACCCACATCCAGGTAATGCAGCCCACGCTGCGCCAGTTCTGCAGCGCGGCGCATATCGTCTTTATAGAAGGTATTGCCACCGTCGATGATCGAGTCGCCAGGTTCCAGCAAGTCAGCCAGCTGGGCAATGGTCTGCTCGGTAGGCGCCCCAGCGGGAAGCATGACCCAGACGGCACGAGGCGCCTGGAGTTTCTCGACCAGTGCGGCCAGGTCAGCCGCCCCCACGCTACCTTCGCCCTCAAGGGCGGTGATCGCTTGTGCGTTGCGATCGTGCACCACCGTGTGATGGCCGGCGAGCATAAGCCGCCTTGCAATGTTGCCGCCCATGCGGCCCAGCCCGACAATTCCCAATTGCATGAGCAGGTGCTCCCCTTCTGGAATGAGTGACGACGTTTCGCCTTTCAGGTTAGTCCAGTGGACTGCATGAGGGTTCAGCGACGGGCGGTGTGTTCATGTTCGTTCGCTGGGGCCGAAGTACCTTTCTCTTCGCCCGTTCGGGGCGCCAGAGGCATTCAGCAGCGCTGAATCAATCAGAGCGCTGTCATGCAGCACCGACCGCACCATTAAGGTGCAAGGCACTGGGCAAAGCGCCACTCGTCGCCTAGCGATCGTGTGTGTTCAACGCGCTCGGCATATGCGGCGGGCGAATGCCAACGTCTGCGTCTAGCACGCGGGCCGCCTGGAATGACCGTTCGGTCACATTTGTAATATTTCTCTCCTACACTCAGGTTCCGGCCCGCCATTTGCTCAATGGAAGAGCAACGGAAAAAAAGTCGAACTTTAAGGAAAGACGGCAGGTCAGGAACTAAGCAGGCCAGATGAAATGGGTTATTCCCACGCATGGCCCGCCCACCCCAACCAGTCCACTCGCCTTTTGGCCAGAATGCCGAATGCGCTGTGCCTGTGCGCACGACTCGGGGGCAAGGATTGCATTACGCAGAATTCGCAAAGAGAGAATCAACACGAAAGACCGCCGCGGTTTATCAGTGCCCGGCCAAGCTTAGGGACGGAGAGAAACAATGATCAGTGCCGCTGTCGCGACTCAAGTAGCTACCTTTACCTCGGAACATCGCGAACCGCTCATCCCGGAGCTCGCCAAGACAGGCAAGGCACCTGGCGCCCAGCGCCAGAACAACCCGAACAAACGCAAGATCCTTTTCGTCACCTCGGAAATCGCTGACCTGGTGAAGACCGGTGGCTTGGGCGACGTCTCCGCTGCGCTGCCACGGGCACTGGCGCACCTGCACGACGTGCGCGTGCTGATCCCGGGCTACCCGCAGGTCGTCGAAAGCGACAACCCCATCCACATCGTCGGCGAGCTGGGCGGCCACGCGGCCTTGCCACCTTGCAAGATTGGCCGGATGGACTTGCCCGACGGCCTGGTGATCTACGTGTTGATCTGCCCGGAGCTCTACCAGCGCCCTGGCACGCCCTACGCAGCAGAAAACGGTCGCGACTGGCCGGACAACCATATCCGTTTCGCCCGCCTGGGCCTGGCGGCTGCAGAAATCGCAGCCGGTGAAGGCATGATCCACTGGAAACCGGAGATGGTGCATGCCCATGACTGGCCAGCGGGGCTGGCCCCTGCGTACATGCACTGGCGCGGCTTGAGTACGCCGACCCTGTTCACCATTCACAACCTGGCGTATCAAGGTGTCTACAGCCGTGGCTGCAGCCCGGAGCTGGCCATTCCCGACCATGCCATGCAGCAGGAGGGCATGGAGTTCTACGGCAAGCTCTCCTTCCTGAAAGCTGGCCTGGCCTACTCCAGCCACATCACCACGGTCAGTGCCACCTACGCCCAGGAAATCACCACGCCCGAATTCGGCTGCGGCCTGGACGGTTTCCTGGCCAGCAAGGCGCAACAAGGGCTGTTGGGCGGCATTCCCAACGGTATCGACGAAAGCTGGGATGCGGCGACCGACAAGCACCTGCAGCATAATTTCAGCATCAACGACTGGGAGGGCAAGGCGCGTAATGCCCAGGCGGTGCGCGAGCTGTTCCAGCTGGACCCTTCCGAGGGGCCGCTGTTTGCCGTGGTCTCGCGCCTGGTCTACCAGAAAGGCCTGGACCTGACCCTGGGCGTTGCCGAGTACATCGTCGAGCAAGGCGGCCAAATTGCAATCATCGGCCGCGGCGAACCCGAGGAAGAGCAGGCCATGCGCGAACTGGCCCTGCGTCATCCCGGCCGCGTTGGTGTGCGCATCGGCTTCAACGAAACCGATGCACGCCGCATGTTCGCCGGCAGCGACTTCCTGTTGATGCCCTCGCGCTACGAGCCCTGTGGCCTGAGCCAGATGTACGCCCAGCGTTTCGGCTCGCTGCCCGTTGCGCGCAAGACCGGCGGGCTGGCCGACACCATCGAGAACGGCGTTACAGGTTTCCTGTTCGATGAATCGACGGTGGAAAGCTACCGCGAGGCGCTCAGCCGGGCGTTCTACATCTACCAGAAAAAAGACCTGCTCAATGCCATGCGCTGCCTGTCCATGACCCAGCCATTCAACTGGTGCCAGGCAGTGGAACCCTACGCACGCCTGTACGAAGACCTGGTCAAGCAAGCCCAGCTGGCTCATTACTGAAGAGAGGTCGAAGATGCAAAGGCATGGCGCACACTTAGAGGACGCCACGTCGGCGCGCTTCGCCCTCTGGGCACCCGACGCGCGCAGCGTGAGTGTGGAATTGCAACACCAGGAAGCCGTCGCCCTCGCCCCCGAGGCCGATGGCTGGTTCACCGGCACCGCCCCTGCCAAGCCAGGGGACTTGTACCGCTACTGCATCAATGGCGAGCTTCGCGTTGCTGACCCTGCATCGCGCTTCCAACCCGAAGGCGTTCATGGCCCCAGCCAGGTCGTGAACCTGGGCGGTTACGCCTGGCAGCATTGCTGGCAAGGCCGCCCCTGGTACGAAGCGGTGATCCAGGAGCTGCATGTGGGCGTACTTGGTGGCTATGAAGGCGTGGCAAGCCATCTGCAACGTATCGCCTCGACCGGCATTACCGCCATCGAACTGATGCCAATCAGCCAATTCCCAGGTACCCGCAACTGGGGCTACGACGGCGTGCTGCCTTATGCAGCGCAGCACAACTACGGCACTCCTGAGCAACTGTGCAGCCTGGTGGACCAGGCACACGGCCACGGGCTGATGGTGATGCTCGATGTGGTCTACAACCACTTCGGCCCGGATGGCAACTTCCTGCATGAGTACGCCAGCTCGTTCTTCCGAGAGGACCGCCACACTCCCTGGGGGGCCGCCATCGACTTCCGGCGGCCGGAAGTGCGCGAATTTTTCATCCAGAACGCGCTGATGTGGATATGCGACTACCGCATCGATGGCCTGCGACTCGATGCGGTACATGCCATCGACCAGCCGGACTTCCTCGAGGAGCTGGCCCAGCGTGTGCGCGAGGCCGTCGAGCCGGGTCGACACGTCTGGTTAGTGCTGGAAAACGAACACAACCAGGCTTTCTTGCTTGAACAAGGCTTCGACGCGCAGTGGAACGATGATGGCCACAACGCGCTGCACGTGTTGCTGACCAATGAAACCGAGGGTTACTACGAAGACTACAAGGACGACCCGATCGGCAAGCTGGCGCGCTGCCTTGGCGAGGGCTTCGTGTTCCAGGGCCAGCCCAACCGCCACGGCGAACCACGCGGCGAACCCAGCGGCCACCTGCCGCCCAGCGCCTTCGTGCTGTTTTTGCAGAACCACGATCAAATCGGCAACCGCGCCATGGGCGAGCGCCTGACCCGGCTGACTTCGCCTGCGGCCCTGCGCGCAGCGACCGGGCTGTTGCTGCTAAGCCCCATGATTCCCTTGCTGTTCATGGGCGATGACGACGGTAGCCGTGCACCCTTCCTGTTCTTCACCGATTTTCATGATGAGCTCGCTGATGCGGTGCGCGAAGGCCGGCGCGGTGAGTTCGAACATTTTGCCGCCTTTGCCGACCCCGAAAAGCGCGCGCGTATACCCGACCCCAACGCCGAGCAGACCTTCCACGCCTCCAGGCCTGACCCGCAGGACGTGATTGCCGGCTGGCATGGGCTGTACCAACAGCTGCTCACGACGCGCCGTCAGCACCTGGTCCCACGCCTGCCCGGTACCCGCCCCCTGGGCGCCGAGGTGTTGGCTGACAAGGCACTGACTGCACGCTGGCAGCTGGGCGATGGCAGCACATTGCGCATCGACCTAAACCTGGGCGACCAGTCTCTGCACCTGGAGGCTGCGCCTGCCGGCAGCTGCCTTTTCGACAGCGGCGACAAGGCGCACGCCGGCTCGACGCTTTCGCCCTACAGCTGCGTGGTCACCCTGCTACCCCCCAGACCAGAAGATGCAATGAGCGATTCCCTGCTTCACCGGCTCGCTCAGCGCGCGGGCCTTGCCCGCGACTGGGTGGATGCCAACAACAAACCGCAGCAAGTGACCGATGAGGTACTGCGCAAACTGCTTGAAGCCCTTGGCCATAGGGCTAGCGACGAGGCGCAATTGCAGGACAGCCTGTCCAGGCTCGAACGTAGCGACGACGCACAACACGTTCCGCCGCTGCTCACTGCCGACCAGGGCAAGCCGCTCGACCTCTCGCGGTATTTCCCAGCGCAGGCCGGCGTGCGCGGACAGTTGGAAGATAGCAGCAGCATCGACTTGCAGCTTGATGCCCAGGCCCACCTGCCAGGTGATTTGCCGGTCGGCTATCACCAACTGGAGGTGGCCCAGCACCGCTTTACGCTCGCTGTCGCCCCGTCCGCTTGCCCATCGCTGCATGACTTGGTTCAGGCGGCCCCCGCGCGCTGCTGGGGCTTGTCGGCGCAGCTCTACAGTCTGCGCCGCCCAGGCGATGGGGGCTACGGCGACTGCATGGCCCTCGAGCAACTGGTACGCAGTGCCGCTGAACGGGGCGCCGATGCAGTGGCGATCAGCCCTATCCATGCCTTGTCGGCCTTCGATCAGCAGCACTATAGCCCCTACTCGCCATCGAGCAGGCTGCTGCTCAATACGCTTTACGCAAGCCCGGCGGCCATCCTGGGTGAGCGCACCGTGCGCCTGGCTATCGAGGCCTGCCACCTGGAGCAGACACTGACCTCGCTCGAGCAAGAGCCTTTGGTGGACTGGCCGCGCGCAGCCGATGCCCGGTACAAGCTGCTGGACGCGCTTTACCAGCACTTCAGCCAAGGCGATCACCCGCAACGCGCCGATTTCGAAAGCTATCGCCAGGCCGCAGGCGAGGCGCTGGAGCACCATTGCCGTTTTGAAGTACTGCAAGCCGAGGCGGTCGACAAAGGCCATGGCGCTGATTGGCGCAACTGGCCAGAGGCGTGGCGCGACCCATTTGGGACCGAAGTTCGCGCCTTGGCCGAAAGTTATCCGGCCAGGGTGGAGTTTCACGCGTTCTGCCAATGGCTGACCGAGCGCAGCCTGCAGCGCGCCCAGGAGGCTGCCAAAGGCAGCGGCATGGTAGTGGGCCTGATTGCCGACCTTGCCGTTGGCGCCGATGGCGCTGGCAGCCAGGCCTGGAGCCGCCAGGACGAACTGCTGGCCAACCTTACCGTTGGCGCGCCACCTGACATCCTCAATCGCTCGGGCCAGGACTGGGGCATCTGCGGGTTCTCGCCCGAAGGGCTCAAGCGCAACGGCTACCGCGCGTTCATCGAGATGCTGCGTGCGAACCTTGCCCACGCCGGTGGCCTGCGCATCGACCATGTGATGGGTTTGCAACGGCTCTGGCTGATCCCGCGCGGCTGCAAACCCAATGAAGGCGCCTACCTGTACTACCCGCTCGAAGACATGCTGCGCTTGCTGGCGCTCGAAGCCAGCCGCCACGGTGCAATCATCCTGGGTGAAGACCTGGGCACGGTACCGGACGGTCTACGCGAGGCCTTGGCGCAGAAAAACATCCTGGGCATGCGCGTGCTGCCCTTCGAGCAGACCTCCCCAGGCCAATTCACCCCCCAGCTACAGTGGCCCGACGACGCCTTGGCGACCACCGGCACCCATGACCTGGCGACCGTGGCAGGTTGGCTGACAAACCGCGACGTCGAATGGAGCCGGCGCCTGGGTTTGATTGATGAATCCACCGAGCAGCAATGGCGCGATGACCGCCGCAAAGAACACGACGGCTTGCGCCGCACGCTTGAAACCCACTATGGCCCGCTGAAGGACGACACTGCCGTGATCGATGCCGCGATTGGTTATGTAGGCCACACCAAAGCTCCGCTGGTGCTGGTCCCGCTTGAAGACCTGCTGGGTCTGGAAGAACAGCCGAACATGCCCGGCACCACCGAAGGGCATCCCAACTGGCGCCGCCGCTTTACCGAGGCGGCAAGCCACATGCTTGACGACAAGGATGCCGCACGGCGCCTGGAAGTGCTGGCGCAAGCGCGCGAGCAGGCATGGGAGCGCGACCGATGAAACCGCTTACCGCGACCCTGCGCCTGCAGTTTCACAGCGACTTTACCCTGGACCATGCCCTGCCGCTGGTGCCGTACTTTGCCCAACTGGGCATCAGCCACCTGTACGCCTCGCCGATCCTCAAGGCCCGCGCAGGTTCGCGCCACGGCTACGACGTCGTCGATCCCACCCAGGTCAACCCGGAACTGGGCGGCGAAGCGGCGCTCGAGCGCCTGGTCAAAGCGCTGCGCCAGCATGGCATGGGCCTGATCGTGGACACCGTGTCCAACCACATGGCCGTTGGCGGCGCTGACAACCCCTGGTGGCAGAGCCTGCTGGCCTGGGGGCGCCGCAGCCCGTATGCGGAGTTCTTCGATATCCAGTGGCACTCCACCGACCCGCTGCTGGCTGGCCAATTGCTGCTGCCGTTCCTGGGCAGCGATTACGGTGTAGCGCTGAAGGAAGGCCAGATCCCCTTGGAATTCGACGCCGACCAGGGGGTACTGCAAATCGCTCACTATGAGCACCGCTTCCCGATCTGCCCGGTCGATTACGGCTGGGTGCTGGCGCTCAGCGCTGACCCGACCCTGACCAGCCTGGCCGAACAGTTCACCGCCCTTGGCGAGTCCGCCACCCCGCTTGACGATGCCGCGCCGTTGCAAGCCGAACTGGCCCGTCGGGTGCGCGAAGGCGCCGACCTGGCCTCGGCCCTGGTGGCATTCGACAGCCGCAGCGAGGCCGGCTTCAAGCGCCTGCACCTGCTGCTCGAGCGTCAGACCTATCGCCTGGCCAGCTGGCGCACCGCTGCCGACGACATCAACTGGCGGCGCTTTTTCGACATCAATGAGCTGGGCGGTTTGCGGGTCGAGCGCCCGGTGGTGTTCGAAGCCACCCACGCCAAGCTGTTCGAGTTGATTGAACGCGGCCTGGTCGATGGCCTGCGCATTGACCACATCGACGGCCTGGCAGACCCACGCGGTTATTGCCGCAAGCTGCGCCGACGCGTGGACAGCCTGATGGCCAGCCGCCCACTGGACGCTGGCGTGGAGCACTTCCCCATCTACGTCGAGAAAATCCTGGGCGTCGATGAGCATCTGCACCGCGACTGGCTCACCGATGGCACCACCGGCTACGAGTTCATGAACCAGGTCTCGCTGTTGCAGCACGACCCGGCCGGTGAGGCCCCGCTGACCGAACTGTGGTCGACGGTCAGCGAGCGCCCCGCGTTTACCGAAGAAGTGCGCCTGGCGCGCCATCTGGTGCTCAACGCAAGCTTGGCAGGTGACTGCGAATCGGTGGCGCAAGCCCTGCTGCAGGTTGCGCGCAACGACCTGATGACCCGCGATTTATCCTTGGGTGCCATTCGTCGCGCCCTGCAGGCACTGGTCGCGCACTACCCGGTTTACCGCACCTACTTCAACGCGTGCGGCCGCCCGGCCGAGGATGAGGCATTCTTCCAGCAGGCCCTGGCCGATGCCCGCCAGGACCTGAGCGAGGCCGACTGGCCCTTGCTCGAGCAACTGGAAAAATGGTTGGGCGGCGAAGGTTGGCGCCAGCTGCCACCTGGCCGTACCCGCAAGCAACTGCGCCACGCCTGCGTACGCTTCCAGCAGCTGACGGCCCCCAGCGCGGCCAAGGCCGTCGAAGACACCGCGTTCTACCGCAGCGCAAGGTTGCTCTCGCGCAACGATGTGGGCTTTGAGGCCGAACGCTTCAGCGCTCCGCTGGAGCACTTCCACAACGAGGCTCAGCGACGCCTGCGGGACTTCCCGGACAACCTGCTGGCCACCGCCACCCATGACCACAAGCGCGGTGAAGACACGCGCGCCCGCCTGGCTGTGCTGAGCGAGCGCGGGCCTTGGCTGGCCAGCCGCATGGCGCACTGGCGCGAGCTGGCAGCGCCATTGCGCACACCGCTCGAGGATGGGCTGGCGCCGAGCCCTGGTGATGAAATGCTGCTGCTCCAGACCCTGTTGGGCACCTGGCCGTTGGGCCTTGCCGTCGATGACGGCCAAGGCCTTAAGCAATACGCCGAGCGTGTCGGTCAGTGGCAACAGAAAGCGCTGCGCGAGGCCAAGCTGCGCAGCAGTTGGAACGCCCCCAACGAAGCCTACGAAAAGGGCTGTGCTCGCTATCTCGAAGGCCTACTGCTGGAGGCCGATGCCCTGCCCCTGCGCACCTCCATCGCCGAGGCGGCGCAGCTGATCAGTTGCCCGGGTGCGCTCAACAGCCTGGTGCAGGCGTTCATGCGCATGACCGTGCCAGGGGTGCCTGATCTGTATCAGGGTAACGAATACTGGGACTTCAGCCTGGTGGACCCAGACAACCGCCGGCCCGTCGACTATCCCGCTCGACGCAGCACCTTGGCAGAGGCTGCGCCGCTCGACGCGTTGTTAAGCCACTGGCATGACGGCCGGGTAAAGCAGGCGCTGGTGGCCCGCGTGCTCGACTGCCGCATGGCCAACCCGGAGCTGTTCCGCCGGGGCAGTTACCTGCCGTTGACCGTCAAGGGGCGCCATGCCGACAAGGTCGTCGCCTTCGCCCGCTTGGGCGACGCACAACGCGCCGTGATCGTCGCGCCGCGCTTGGCCAGCGGTCTGCTGGGCGCGGCACAGAGCCCTCAAGTACCCCCACAGAACTGGGAAGATACCCGGGTCGTATTGCCGTTCGACTTCTCACCTGCCAATTCGACTGGACTTTTCGGTGGGGCCGTTGTCAGCCCTGTAAGAGAGTTGATGGTGTGTGCTGTGCTGTCGGACTTTCCAGTCAATCTGTTGATCGAAGATAACTAGCATTCAGGAGCGTCATATGAGTGTCGATGATAAACGCATACGCGAGTTTGCCTACCAGATCTGGGAGTCGGAAGGTAAGCCACACGGCGAGGAAGAACGTCACTGGGACATGGCCCGCAAATTGGCGGAAGCCGAAGCCAAAGCCCCTGGGGCCAAAGCCAAGGCCCCGGCCAAGCCAAAGGCGCCTGCCAAGCCCAAGGCCGCTGCTGCACCCAAGCCTCCAGCTGACCCTAAAGTCGCTGCATTGCCAGGGGTGAAGCCTGCGGCTTCGAAGAAGCCACGCGCACCGAAAAAGCCGACCGCTAGCTGAACCGTCCACGGCCCTGCCGTCTTCAGCACCGCACTGGCACCGAGCACCTCGGTTGCCAGGCCTGATGACGACAAGGCCGTTGCAGTACCCAACCTTATTTTCCAGACAAGGCCATTCGAGGATTGCCATGAGCCCGCGCACCGCAAAGAAAACCCGCTCCGTTGCACCGTCGCGCATTCGCGAAGGCTTACCCTACCCCCTCGGCGCCACCTGGGACGGCCTGGGCGTGAACTTCGCCATCTTCTCGGCGAACGCCACCAAGGTCGAGCTGTGCGTATTCGACGCCACCGGCGAGAAAGAGCTCGAGCGTATCGAGCTGCCTGAATACACCGACGAGATCTATCACGGTTATCTGCCTGACGCGCACCCGGGCCTGATCTACGGCTATCGCGTGCATGGCCCTTACGAGCCTGAAAACGGCCACCGCTTCAACCCCAACAAACTGCTGATCGATCCCTACGCCAAGCAGTTGGTCGGTGAGCTGAAATGGTCCGAGGCGCTGTTTGGCTACACCATTGGCCACCCAGACGGTGACCTGTCGTTCGACGAGCGCGACAGCGCCCCCTTCGTGCCCAAGTGCAAGGTCATCGACCCGGCGTTCACCTGGGGCCGGGACAACCGTGTCCAAACCCCTTGGGATAAGACCGTCGTGTACGAGGCCCACACCAAGGGCATCAGCAAGCGCCACCCGGCCGTGCCTGAGAACCTGCAAGGCACCTTCGCGGGCCTGGCCAACGACGAGCTGCTCAAGCACATCAAGGACCTGGGCGTCTCCAGCATCGAGCTGCTGCCCATCCATGCATTCGTCAATGACCAGCACCTGCTCGACAAGGGCCTGAACAACTATTGGGGCTACAACACCATCGCGTTCTTTGCACCGCACCCAAGCTACCTGGCCAGCGGCAAGATCGCCGAATTCAAGGAGATGGTGGCGCACCTGCACGACGCGGGCCTGGAGCTGATCCTCGATGTGGTCTACAACCACACCGCCGAAGGCAACGAGATGGGCCCCACGCTCTCCATGCGCGGCATCGACAACGCGTCGTACTACCGCCTGATGCCCGACCAGAAGCGTTACTACATCAACGACTCGGGCACCGGCAACACCTTGGACCTGAGCCATCCGTGCGTCCTGCAACTGGTGACCGATTCGCTGCGTTACTGGGCAGGCGAGATGCATGTCGACGGCTTCCGCTTCGACCTGGCGACCATTCTGGGTCGCTACCACGACGGCTACAGTGAGCGTCACAGCTTCCTCGTAGCCTGCCGCCAGGACCCGCTGCTGCGGCAGGTCAAACTGATTGCCGAGCCATGGGACTGTGGTCCAGGTGGCTACCAGGTGGGCAATTTCGCACCGGGCTGGGCTGAGTGGAACGACCGTTTCCGTGACACCGTGCGCGCTTTCTGGAAGGGCGACGAGGGCCAACTGGCCGATTTTGCCGCCCGCATGACCGGCTCTGGCGACATGTTCAACAACCGCGGCCGCAGGCCGTATTCGTCGGTCAACTTCATCACTGCCCACGACGGCTTCACCTTGCGCGACCTGGTGTCGTACAACGAGAAGCACAACGAGGACAACGACGAGAACAACCAGGATGGCACCAGCAATAACCTGTCCTGGAACTGCGGCGCCGAAGGCCCGACCGAAGATGCGGAAATCAACGCCTTGCGCATGCGCCAGATGCGTAACTTCTTCGCGACCCTGCTGTTTGCCCAGGGCACGCCGATGATCGTTGCCGGCGATGAATTCAGCCGCACCCAGCACGGCAACAACAATGCCTATTGCCAGGACAGCGAAATCGGTTGGGTGAACTGGGATCTGGATGAAGAAGGCCAGGCACTGCTGGCGTTCGTCAAGCGCCTGACCCGTCTGCGCCAGAAGTATCCGGTGCTGCGGCGTTCAAGCTTCCTGGTGGGCGATTACAACGAGGCAATCGGCGTCAAGGACGTGACATGGCTGGCGCCCGATGGCAACGAGATGAGCGTTGAACAGTGGGAAGACCCTAACGGTCGCTGCCTGGGCATGCTGATCGATGGTCGTGCGCAGGTCAGTGGCATTGCCCGTCCAGGTTCGGAGTCCACCGTGTTGCTGATCGTCAACGCCCACCACGATACCGTGCCGTTCAAACTGCCCAGCGTTCCAGAGGGCGAACACTGGAGCTGCGTGATGGATACAGACCGGCCACAACTGCGCAAACCCGAAGACCTGCCATTCGACAGCTCATTTGACCTGACAGGGCGCTCGGTGGCGCTGATGGTGCTCCAGCACAGCGAAGAGTGATGGCAAACGCATACGTCACGCGCAATGCGTGACGGAGTCGTTACAGACCCGCCGGGCCATCTCAGACAGGGATTGCCCGGCGGGTTTTTTCTGGTGGTTCGACTGTTACCGCTTGAGCCTGCGGCAGGCACGCTCTACACCTTCAACCGGACTATGACGGCCGGCCAGTGCGGTAAAGCCACCGCGGGCAGAACGCCCGCGGGTAGCTGACGATCAGACCGGCTTGAGCACCAGTATCGCCAGCGGAGGCAGGTTCAGCGCCAGCGACAACGGCTGACCATGGCAGGGGGTCTGCTGCGAGGCGACCGTGCCCATGTTACCCACATTGGAGCCCGCATAGGCTTCGGCATCGCTGTTGAGCAGCTCCTGCCATTGCGTCCCGAACGGCACACCGATGCGGTAGCCCTCACGCACCACGGGCGTGAAGTTGGCAACCACCAGCACTGGCTCGCCCGCGCTGCTCCAACGCAGCCAGGCGAATACGCTGTTCTGCGCATCATCCCCGATCAACCACTGGAAGCCCTCGGGCTTGCAGTCCTGTTCATGCAGGGCAGGCACATCGCGGTACAGGCGGTTCAGGTCGCCCACCAGGCGCTGTACACCCTGGTGCTCCGGATACTGCAGCAGGTACCAGTCCAGCTGGTGGTCGTGGTTCCATTCGCGCCACTGGCCGAACTCGCAGCCCATGAACAGCAATTTCTTGCCCGGGTGCATCCACATGAAGGCCAGGTAGGCACGCAGGTTGGCGAACTTCTGCCAGCGATCGCCCGGCATCTTGTCGATCAGCGAGCGCTTGCCGTGTACCACCTCGTCGTGGGAGATCGGCAGGATGAAGTGCTCGGAGTAGGCGTATACCAGGCTGAAGCTCATCTCGTTATGGTGATGAGCACGGTGCACAGGGTCGTTCTGGATGTAGCTGAGCGAGTCATGCATCCAGCCCATGTTCCACTTGTAGTGGAAACCCAGGCCACCTTCTTCGGTTGGCTTGCTCACGCCAGGCCAGGCCGTCGATTCCTCGGCAATGATCAAGGCACCCGGCGCTTCATGCGCCGCCACGCCGTTGAGGTGGCGGATGAAGTCGATGGCCTCGAGGTTCTCACGCCCGCCATGGCGGTTGGGCACCCATTCACCGGCCTTGCGCGAGTAGTCGCGGTACAGCATCGACGCCACGGCATCTACCCGCAGCCCGTCGATGTGGAAGTGTTTGAGCCAGTGAAGCGCCGAGGCCATCATGAAGCCCCGCACCTCGTTACGGCCGAGGTTGTAGATCAGCGTGTTCCAGTCCTGGTGATAGCCTTCGAACGGGTTGTCGTATTCGTAGAGGGCCGTGCCGTCGAAGCGCGCCAGACCATGTTCGTCCGTGGGAAAATGCGCCGGCACCCAGTCCAGGATCACGCCGATGCGTGCCTGGTGGCAGGCGTCGATGAAGGCGGCGAAGTCCTCTGCCGTGCCATAGCGCGACGTCGGGGCGAACATCGACAGGGGCTGGTAGCCCCACGAGCCGCCAAAGGGGTGCTCCATGATCGGCAGCAGCTCGATATGGGTGAAACCCAGCTCCTGCACGTAGGGCACCAAGCGCTCGGCCAACTCACGCCAATTGTAGAAACGCCCCACCTCCCCAGCTTCGTCCAGCTCGCAGCGCCAGGACCCGGGGTGCAGTTCGTAGATCGACAAGGGCGCGCCGTAGGCGTGGCGCTGGGCGCGCTCGTCCATCCACTGCTGGTCGCGCCATTCATGGGCTAGCGCACCGGCCACCTTGGAAGCGGTGCTGGGCGGCAATTCGGTGGCACGGGCCAAGGGGTCGGCTTTGAGCGGCAGGATCCCATCCTTGCCCAGCACCTCGAACTTGTAGGTCTCACCCACGCCCAGGCGTGGAATGAACAGCTCCCAGACCCCGGCACCGTGGCGCAGGCGCATCGGGTGCCGACGACCGTCCCAGTTGTTGAACTCGCCCACGACCGATACCCGGCGCGCATTGGGTGCCCATACCGAGAAGCACACCCCGTCCACCCCGTCGACCTGTGCCGGCTGGGCACCGAAACGCCCTGCCAGGTCCCGGTGATTGCCCTCGGCGAACAGGTGCAGGTCGATGTCGCCAAGCTGCGGGCCGAAGCTATAGGGGTCTTCCGTGACTTGCTCGCCGCCAGCCCAGTTGATGTGCAACTGATAGGGTTGCGCCTGGTCCAGGTGCGCGGTGAACAGGCCAGGTATCGCGCCGGGCTGCATGTCCGCCAGCACGCGCTGGTCGTCGCGCGCCAGCACGCGGGCGCCCAGGGCATTGGGCAGGTAGGCGCGGATGGTCACGCCGCCTGCAGGATCGGTGTGAGGCCCCAGTACCGCAAAAGGATCGGCGTGCTCGGCGCGCGCCAGGGCATCCAGGTCCCGTTGGCCAAGACCGCCGTTTTCACGCGTTGAAACGTTCATTCTGACTCTCCCCAGGTACTGATCAGTCCATGCAGGCCATGCAAAGGCACGGCCAGCCAGCTTGGACGGTTTTCGGCTTCATAAGTTATTTCGTATGCCGCTTTTTCCAGGCAGAACAGCTCAAGTGCCGCACGCTCGCCTTCGGCGTGTTCCCAGGCGTGGGGCATGGCCGCGGTGGCCAGGCCATAAGCCTCGATGAATGCATGCCGGGACTGGTGAAGGTACTGTCGGGCCACCCGCTGCCGAGCTTGTCGCGCCGGCTCGGAAAGGTCCACGGTAGAGGCGCTGCGCAGGATCATCGCAGCAGCATAGTCGAAAGAGCGCAACACACCGCTGACATCTTTGTACGGGCTGTGCTTGGCCCGGCGCTCTTCCAGTGGCCTGGACGGTTCCCCCTCGAAGTCGATCAGGTAGGCATCGCCTTGCACCACCAGCACCTGGCCCAGGTGAAGGTCGCCATGCACACGCATCAACAGGCCGCCCTGCGCCTGCTGTGCCAGTTCGGCCACGCGCTGGGCGAGCCCGTCGCGCTGCTGCTGCAAGTCATCGACCAATGCCTGGCTTTCCGCGTCGAGCTTGTCACGGTGCTGCGTCAACACATCCAGCGCATGGGTCAGCTCTGTGCTGATCTGTGCACTCCACCGCTCGCTGTCTTCGGCAGTGCTCGGATAAGGCGCGAAAGCCTCGTCATCGGTAGGTGCCGCGAGCATCAGGTGCATCTCGCCCAGGCGCTGGCCGAGCAGGGAAGCGAAGTCGCGCAGCTCGTTGACCGCGTCGGTATGCGGTTCACCTTCGTTGCTGGAGGGCTGCATCTGGTCGCGAATGGCGCGCTCCAGGGTGTTCTGGGACCAGGCCCAGGCATCGCCCTGATTACTCAGATAGCCTTGGGCGATCATCAACAGGTGCGGTGCGCCATGGGCATCCTCGCGACTGACCCAAGCCAGCAATGGCGAGATGTTGGCAAAGCCGGCTGCGGTGAGATAAGCACTCATTTCAAGCTCTGGATGAATGCCTGCATTGACCCGCCGGATCAACTTGAGCACCACCGAATCGCCCACCACTACCGAACTGTTTGACTGCTCGGCGCTCAAGTAGCGCACCGGGCTGTCATCACCCAGTGCCAGGCCAGCCAACTGTTCGGTGTGGTTGAAATGCAGCTCGCCCTGATCATTCCCACAGGACAAGCGCAGGCCTTCCTGACAGGCCTTGAGCACCGCGCGAACGAACGGCTCAAGCACAAAGGCATCGGTGATCAGGCCCACTTCATTGGCCCGTCGCACGCGCGACAAGGCCAACTGCTGCGGCAATGCCGTACTGATCTGCTCCTCGGGCAGCAGGCCGAACGGCAGCTGGTAGCGGCTTGTCACCCCGTCGCTGATCACCTCGATTTCACTGAGCAGCACGGGCGTGCCGGCCGTGGTCATGCGCACGCCATAGCTCAGGTCGACCTGATCAATAGGCCCTTCCTTGCCCGCGAACCAACGCCGCTTGGGCAGGTACTGGGGCAGGATGGTGGACTGCAGGGCGTCGCGTGAAGGCGACTCGAGCAGCTCTTCCAGACGTTTGCGTAGCACTAATGTAGTCAATTCCGGTAACCCCTCGGTAGGCTGGTTGTGCCAGCTGGGCATGCGATCGTGGGCAGCCAGCACGAACCAGTAAAAGCCATAAGGCGGCAAGGTCAGCAGGAACGGCAGCTGCCCGATGGGCGGGAAGGCGCTGCCCCCGATCATTTCCACGGGGACCTTGTCGGCGTATTGGGACAAGTCCAGTTCCGCAGCCTGGGCTGCGCGGGACACGTTGGCGACACAGAGAATGACCTCGGTGTGGCCATCGGCATCGGTGAACTCCCGGATGTAGGCAAGGATGCGTCGGTTGCTGGGTGTCAGGGTGCGCAGCGTGCCGCGGCCGAAGGCTTTCTGCTGCTTGCGCACGGCGAGCAGGCGACGGGTCCAGTTGAGCAGTGAATGGGGATCGTGGCTCTGCGCTTCGACGTTGACCGTCTGATAGCCGTAGAGCGGGTCCATGATCGGTGGCAGCACCAGCCGCTGTGGGTCGGCGCGGGAGAAGCCGCCGTTGCGGTCAGGCGACCACTGCATGGGCGTACGCACACCGTCGCGATCACCCAGGTAGATGTTGTCACCCATGCCCAGCTCATCGCCGTAGTACAGCGTCGGTGTACCTGGCATGGACAGCAGCAGACTGGTGAGCAGCTCGATCCTGCGCCGGTCGCGCTGCAGCAGCGGCGCCAGGCGGCGGCGGATGCCGAGATTGATCCGGGCGCGGCGGTCTTCGGCGTAGTAGTTCCAGAGGTAGTCGCGCTCACGGTCGGTGACCATCTCCAGGGTCAGCTCATCGTGGTTACGCAGGAAGATGGCCCACTGGCAGTTGGCCGGAATCTCCGGGGTCTGGCGCAGGATGTCGGTGATGGGGAAGCGATCTTCCATCGCAAGCGCCATGTACATGCGCGGCATCAGAGGAAAATGGAACGCCATGTGGCATTCGTCCCCGTCGCCTTCGCCGAAGTAAGGGCGGGTGTCCTCCGGCCATTGGTTGGCCTCGGCGAGCAGCATGCGGTCAGGGTAATTGGCATCGATCTCGGCCCGGATCGCCTTGAGCACACCATGGGTTTCGGGCAGGTTTTCGTTGTTGGTGCCGTCGCGCTCGATCAGGTACGGGATGGCGTCGAGCCGCAAGCCATCGACGCCCAGGTCCAGCCAGAAACGCATCACGCCGATCACAGCCTTGAGCACCTGCGGATTGTCGAAGTTCAAGTCCGGCTGATGGGAATAGAACCGGTGCCAGAAGTACTGGCCTGCCACCGGGTCCCAGGTCCAGTTGGATTTCTCGGTATCGAGGAAGATGATGCGGGTGCCGTCGTATTTGTGGTCGTCATCGGACCACACATAGAAGTCACGGGCTTTGCTGCCACGTTTGGCGTGGCGGGCACGTTGAAACCACGGGTGCTGGTCGCTGGTGTGGTTGATGACCAGCTCGGTGATTACCCGCAGCCCGCGCTTGTGCGCCTCGGCAATGAAGCGGCGGGCGTCGGCCAAGGTGCCATAGTCCGGATGCACCGCCTTGTATTCGGCGATGTCGTAGCCGTCGTCGCGCCGGGGCGAGGGGTAGAACGGAAGCAGCCATAAGGTATTTACGCCCAGCTCAGCGATGTAGTCGAGCTTGCTGATCAACCCGGCGAAGTCACCGATACCGTCGTTGTTGGCATCGAAGAAGGACTTGATGTGCAACTGGTAGATCACCGCATCCTTGTACCACAGCGGGTCGTCGATGAAGGCTGCCGGGCGGGTACGCTTGGCCATGTACCATTCCTCTGAATGCTTGATCGGTAAAAACCCGTCAGAGAGCGGGCGCGCCCGCTCCCTGACACGCTCAGCTGACTTTGCTGATTCGCCAGATACCGAATGGCTGATGCCAAGGCTCGATGCGCATGAACTGGGTCTTGCCGTACCACGACCAGCGATGACCATTCATCAGGTCCTCCCCGTGGGTTTCGGCACCGTCATCAAGGCCAAGCTCCCACAACGGCAGTTCGAAATGGGCTTCCTGGGCGTTGTGCGGGTCCAGGCTCACGGCGATGAGAATGTAATTGTCACGGGCGGGGGTGCGCTTTGCGAAATACAGGATGTTGTCATTCCAGCAGTTGAGCAGCGTCAGGCCCAGGTGGCTCTGCAGGGCCGGGTTCTGCCGGCGGATACGGTTGAGCTGGGCGATCTCGGCGATGATGTTGCCCGGTTGGGTAAAGTCACGCGGGCGGATCTCGTACTTCTCCGAGTCCAGGTATTCTTCCTTGCCCGGCAGCCCTGCCGCTTCGCACAGTTCGAAGCCCGAGTACATGCCCCACAAGCCCGACCCCATGGTCGCCAGTGCGGCCCGGATGAGGAAGCCGGCCCGGCCATTTTGCTGGAGGAAGAACGGGTTGATGTCTGGCGTGTTGACGAAGAAGTTCGGCCGGTAGCATTGGCTCCACGGCGGCTGGTTGAGCGTTTCGAAATACTCGCTCAGCTCCTGCTTGGTGTTGCGCCAGGTGAAATAGGTGTAGCTCTGCGCATAGCCGACCTTGCCCAGGCGGGCCATCATGGCGGGCTTGGTGAACGCCTCAGCCAGGAACAACACGTCCGGGTATCGACTGCGCACATTGGCGATCAGCCACTGCCAGAACGGCAGGGGTTTGGTATGCGGGTTGTCCACCCGGAACGTTTTCACGCCCTCCTCCACCCAACCGATGATCACATCACGCAGGGCGATCCACAGCCCAGGCACGGCATCGGGCGCGTAGAAGTCGACGTTGACGATGTCCTGGTACTTCTTCGGCGGGTTCTCGGCATAGCGGATGGTGCCGTCCGGGCGCCAGCTGAACCAGCCGGGATGCTCCTGGAGCCACGGATGGTCCTGGGAGCACTGGATGGCGAAGTCCAGGGCGATTTCCAGACCGTGCTGGGCTGCCGCCGATACCAGGCGACGGAAATCTTCACGCGTGCCGAGTTCGGGGTGGATCGCATCGTGCCCACCGTCGGCACTGCCAATGGCGTAGGGGCTGCCAGGATCCCCCGGCTGGGCCTGCAACGAATTGTTCCGGCCCTTTCTGTGCTGCATGCCAATGGGGTGAATGGGCGGGAAATACAACACGTCGAAGCCCATGTCGCGAATCATCGGCAGGCGCTGGTGCACATCGTTGAAGGTGCCATGGCGCTGGGGATCATCGGTGATCGAACGGGGGAACAGCTCATACCAGCTGGCGAATTGCGCGGCCGGGCGGTCCACATCCAGCGGGTAGTTGCAACTGCGGGTCAGGTAGCTGCGGTGTTCGGCGGCGGCCATCATCTGCGATGCCTCGGCGCCCAGCAGCAGGGCCACTTGTTCATCCTCGGGCAGCGTCTGCAAGGTGGCTTGCAGCGCCTGTAATTGCTCGCGCAAGGCGCCGCTGCTCAATTCGATGCCCTTGCCCAGCAGCAACCGCCCTTCCTCGAGTTCAAGCTTTACGCCGACGCCGGCATTGAACTTTTTCTCCAGGTCGTAGCAGTAGGTGGCGTAGGGGTCGATCCAGGCTTCGATGCTGAACACATGCGGCCCGATTTCAGTGGGGGTGAATTCTGCCAGCCACAGGTCATTGCCGGGCGAAGTCATGGGCACGCAATGAATGCGACGGCTACCGGCCTGGCACCAGTTCAACACCACAGCCATCCGGTCGTGGCCGTCGGTGAATACCTTGGTGCTGACCGAAACCGGCTGGTTGCTGATGGCCTTGGCGGCAAAGGCGCCGCCGTCGAGCACCGGCTGGGTATCCTCTATGGCGATACGCGGTGCCATCAAGGCCTGGGACAGGCTGATGACCTGGTCCGGATGATCATTTGCCGTGGGCACGCTTTCGAAGGGCTCGTTCAAAGACATCAGGCCTTGCTCCCTGGGACTGGTGGCGGTAAGGATTGAGAGCGCGGCGACCAAGCCTGGGTTCAAAAATGAATTGATTCGAAGCACCAGCGGTCGAACGCTGCAGGACAGGTTCACTCAACCGCAAGAGGCATGGCCATGACGCTCCCAACGCCCCCGGAAACGCCCGATCCGAACATTGACGATCCCAACCTCCCGCCCCCAGAGCCTGAGCGTGACCCGGATGACCTGCCGATTCAGCCGACCGTGCCACCAACCGTGGGTGACCCACCCAGTCAAGAACCCCCGATAAAGGCGTAAGACTGTTCATTCAAGATCGCTGGGGCCGCTGAGCGGCTCCAGGTGAACGGCACTACGCTAACGGCGGGCGATTGAAGTCGACGACTGTCAATTTTGCCCGTGGCGCGTCGGCTGCGTTGTTTCGATCAAAAGTCACCCTGTGTCGCTGACCTTTCTACTCGACCCTGCCCAGTTCAGCCACGCTGATCTCCCGCATCCTGAACTTCTGCACCTTGCCCGTCACCGTCATGGGAAATTCATCGACGAAGCGGATATGGCGGGGCACCTTGTAGTGGGCGATACGGGATTTGCACCAGGCCTGCAGCTCCTCGGCAGTGGCCTGGTGACCTGGATGCAGCTTGACCCAGGCGACGATGTCCTCGCCGTAGCGGCTGCACGGGATACCAATGACCTGGGCATCGGCGACCGCCGGGTGGGTATAGAAGAACTCTTCTATTTCACGCGGGTAGATGTTTTCGCCACCGCGGATGATCATGTCCTTGTTGCGCCCGACGATGCGCACATAGCCCGCCTCGTCCATCACCGCCAGGTCACCGCTGTGCATCCATCCGGCCGCGTCGATGGCACTGGCCGTGGCCTCGGGGTTATCCCAGTAACCCAGCATCACGCTGTAGCCGCGCGTGCAAAGCTCCCCGGTTTCACCGCGCGCAACCGTTGCGCCTTGCGGGTCGATGATCTTGCTTTCCAGTTGCGGCTGGGTACGGCCCACAGTGGTGACGCGCAGCTCCAGGTCATCATCCGGGCCGGTTTGCAACGACACCGGGCTTGTTTCAGTCATGCCGTAAGCGATCTGCACCTGGGCCATGTGCATCTGGTCGATGACCCTGCGCATGACCTCGATCGGGCAGGTGGCGCCGGCCATGATGCCGCTGCGCAAGGACGACAGGTCCATACGCTGGCGGGCCGGATGATCGAGCATGGCGATGAACATGGTGGGCACGCCGTACAGGATGGTGCCGCGTTCCTCGGCCACGGCGCGCAAGGCCAACTCGGCGTCGAAGCCGTCGCCTGGGTAGATCATGGTGGTGCCATGGGTGATGCAGCCCAGGTTGCCCATGACCATGCCGAAACAGTGATACAAGGGCACCGGGATCACCATGCGGTCATGCGCAGTCAAGCCCAGGCTTGCGCCAACCATGAAGCCGTTGTTCAGAATGTTGTAGTGGCTGAGGGTAGCGCCCTTGGGCGCGCCGGTGGTGCCAGAGGTGTACTGGATGTTCACCGGCTGGTCGAAATGCAGGCTGTTTTGCCGAGCCGTGCACGCTTCGCGGCTTACGGACATGCCCCAAGTGGCCAGTGTCTCCCACGGCAGGAAGCCAGCAGGCGGGTCGTTGGCCAGGCTTACGACCCCGCGCAAGGCAGGCAGCGCGGCACTGCTGATCTGACCGGGTGTTGCGGTCGCCAACTCCGGCACCAAGGCATGGACCATGGCGTGGTAATCGGAATGCTTGAACGCGTCGGCACAGACCAGCCAGCTGCACCCTGACTGGCGCAGCACGTACTCAAGCTCACCCACCCGGTAAGCCGGATTGACGTTGACCAGGATGGCGCCCACCTTGGCAGTTGCCACCTGCAGGATGCACCACTGCGCGCAGTTGGGTGCCCAGATGCCCACGCGGTCACCGGTTTCGATCCCAAGGGCCATCAGCGCCCGGGCACACGACTCGACCTGCTCCGCCAGTTGCCGCCAGCTGTAGCGCAGGCGCTGGTGCCGAGCCACCAAGGCTTCCTGCTCGCCCAGGCGCGCCACGGTCGCGTCGAAGGCCTGGCCAATGGTTTGAGTAAGCAAGGGGCGGTCCTGGCGACCGCGGGTATAGCTGGGTTGGGTCATGTGCGTCCCTTCTTTTGATTGTTCTGGGTAGGGGGCCAAACGCGCGCCAATCACTTTGGCTCAGATTTACGTTTACGTAAAGGTGACGGATAAATTGACAAAAAAGCAGGTGCAGGTTTACGTTTACGTAAAGGTGATAGGCAGTTGAGCACGCTTTCGGCGTCAGCTGCCTGCCCAGGCAAGCTTGCCGCTCGCAGCGTGATCCCATTTCAAGAACAACAAGGTGCCCTCGCATGCATTACCCCAGCCTGAACTTCGCCCTGGGCGAGACCATCGACATGCTTCGCGACCAGGTGCGCACCTTCGCCGCCGCCGAGCTCGCCCCTCGCGCCGCGCAGATCGACCACGACAACCTGTTCCCTGCCGACATGTGGCGCAAGTTCGGCGACATGGGCCTGCTCGGCATCACCGTGCCGGAAGAATACGGTGGCGCAGGCTTGGGTTATCTGGCGCACGTGGTGGCGATGGAAGAAATCAGCCGCGCCTCGGCCTCGGTCGCGCTGTCCTACGGCGCCCACTCCAATTTGTGCGTCAACCAGATCAACCGTAACGGCACGCCCGCGCAAAAGGCCAAGTACCTGCCCAAGCTGGTCAGCGGCGAGCACGTCGGCGCCCTGGCGATGAGCGAACCCAATGCAGGGTCGGACGTGGTGTCGATGAAACTGCGCGCCGACAAACGCGGCGACCACTACGTGCTCAACGGCAGCAAGACGTGGATCACCAACGGGCCCGACGCCAACACCTACGTCATCTACGCCAAGACCGATCTGGAAAAAGGCCCCCATGGCATCACTGCGTTCATCGTCGAGCGCGATTGGGCAGGCTTTAGCCGCAGCAACAAGTTCGACAAGCTGGGCATGCGTGGCTCGAACACCTGCGAGCTGTTCTTCGATGACGTGCACGTGCCAGAGGACAACATCCTCGGCCAACTCAATGGCGGCGTACGGGTGTTGATGAGCGGCCTGGACTACGAGCGCGTGGTGCTCGCCGGCGGCCCTACCGGCATCATGCAGAGCTGCATGGACCTGGTGGTGCCGTACATCCATGACCGCAAGCAATTCGGGCAGAGCATCGGCGAGTTCCAGTTGATCCAGGGCAAGGTCGCCGATATGTACACCCAGCTCAACGCCAGCCGCGCTTACCTGTATGCCGTGGCCCAGGCGTGCGATCGCGGCGAAACCACCCGCAAGGACGCAGCCGGGGTGATCCTCTACACCGCCGAGCGCGCCACGCAGATGGCCCTGGAGGCGATCCAGATTCTTGGCGGCAACGGGTATATCAACGAATTTCCCGCAGGTCGCTTGCTGCGCGATGCCAAGCTGTACGAAATCGGCGCCGGCACCAGCGAAATCCGCCGGATGCTGATCGGCCGCGAGTTGTTCAACGAGACCCGCTGAACACGCTGGCGCTGCGGCCGGCTCATACGCCCGCCGTGGCCACACCGGACAACCTTGCACGGCCACGCCAAGGGCGCGCCGCTGCACCAGGAGTCATGATGATTCTGAAAACCCAAGTGAACCCCCGGTCACCCGAATTCGCCCAGTCCCAGGCGGCCATGCTGGCGCAGGTCGACAACCTGCGTGTGCTGCTTGCCCAGGTAGCCCAGGGTGGCGGCGCCAAGGCTCAGGAGCGGCACACCTCGCGAGGCAAACTGCTGCCGCGCGAGCGAATCGAACGTCTGCTCGATGCCGGTTCCGCCTTTCTTGAAATCGGCCAGTTGGCTGCACACCAGGTCTACGGCGAAGACGTTCCGGCAGCCGGCCTGATCGCCGGGATCGGGCGCGTGGAAGGCGTGGAATGCATGATCGTGGCCAACGACGCGACGGTCAAAGGTGGCTCCTATTACCCGCTGACGGTGAAAAAGCACCTGCGGGCGCAGACCATTGCCTTGCAGAACCGTCTGCCGTGCATCTACCTGGTCGATTCTGGCGGCGCCAACTTGCCGCGCCAGGACGAGGTGTTTCCCGACCGTGAGCACTTCGGGCGGATTTTCTTCAACCAGGCCAACATGAGCGCACTGGGCATCGCCCAGATCGCCGTGGTGATGGGGTCATGCACCGCAGGCGGCGCCTACGTGCCGGCAATGGCGGACGAGGCGATCATGGTGCGTCAACAGGCCACCATCTTCCTGGCCGGCCCACCGCTGGTGAAGGCGGCCACAGGCGAGGTGGTGAGCGCCGAGGCGCTAGGCGGCGCCGATGTGCATTGCCGCACCAGCGGTGTAGCCGACCATTACGCCGAGAACGACGAGCATGCCCTGGCGCTGGCCAGGCGCTGCGTAGCCAATCTCAACTGGCGCAAGCTCGGTGCCCTGCAATGCAAGCCGCCGGTTGCGCCCTTGTATGCGGCGCAGGAGCTATATGGCGTGATTCCGGCTGACGCCAAACAGCCTTTCGATGTGCGTGAAGTCATCGCACGGCTGGTCGATGGCTCGGTGTTCGATGAGTTCAAAGCCTTGTTCGGGACCACGCTGGTGTGCGGCTTCGCCCACCTGCACGGCTACCCGATCGCCATCCTGGCCAACAACGGCATCCTGTTTGCCGAGGCTGCGCAAAAAGGCGCGCACTTCATCGAGCTGGCTTGCCAGCGCGGTATCCCGCTGCTGTTCCTGCAGAACATCACGGGGTTCATGGTGGGCAAGAAGTACGAAGAAGGCGGCATCGCCAAGCATGGCGCCAAGTTGGTCACGGCCGTGGCCTGCGCGCAGGTACCCAAGTTCACGGTCATCATTGGCGGCAGTTTCGGTGCCGGCAACTACGGCATGTGCGGACGCGCCTACGACCCGCGCTTTCTCTGGATGTGGCCCAATGCGCGCATCGGGGTGATGGGCGCCGAACAGGCTGCCGGCGTGCTGGTGCAGGTCAAGCGCGAGCAGAGCGAGCGCAGCGGCGAGCCGTTTGGCGCCGAGGATGAGGCCAGGCTCAGGCAGCCGATCCTCGATCAGTACGAGCATCAGGGCCACCCCTACTACTCCAGCGCCCGCCTATGGGACGACGGCGTCATCGACCCAGCGCAGACCCGCGATGTGCTGGCCCTGGCCTTGTCTGCGGCGCTGAACGCACCGATCGAACCGAGCCGCTTCGGCATATTCAGGATGTGACCCCATGAGCGATTTCACTACGGTAGAGGTGAGCCACGATCCACGTGGCTTCGCCACCTTGTGGCTCAGCCGCGAGGACAAGCACAACGCCTTCAATGCCTTGATGATCCGCGAGCTGAACATTGCCCTGGGGCAGCTTGCCGACGACGCGGGCGTACGCTTCGTGTTGCTGCGCGGGCGGGGACGGCATTTCAGTGCCGGCGCCGACCTTGCGTGGATGCAGCAGTCGGCGCAGCTGGACTTCAACACCAACCTGGATGACGCACGCGAGCTGGGCGAGTTGATGTATGCACTGCACCGCATCAAGGTGCCGACCCTGGCAGTGGTCCAGGGCGCCGCATTCGGCGGCGCCCTGGGCCTGATCAGTTGCTGTGACATGGCCATCGGTGCCGAAGACGCCCAGCTGTGCCTGTCGGAAGTGCGCATCGGCCTGGCACCGGCGGTGATCAGTCCCTTCGTGGTCAAGGCCATCGGCGAGCGCGCCGCCCGCCGTTATGCACTCACGGCAGAGCGCTTCAGCGGGTTGCAGGCCCAGGCCCTTGGGTTGTTGGCCGAGGTGTACCCGGCCAGCCAGTTGGAGGCCAGCGTGAACCAGTGGGTTGAAACCCTTCTGGCCAATAGCCCCCAGGCAATGCGCGCAACCAAGGAGCTGCTGCGCGAGGTCGACGGCGGCACCCTCAGCCCTGGCCTGCGTCGTTATTGCGAGAACGCCATCGCGCGAATCCGCGTAAGCGCCGAGGGCCAGGAAGGCCTTCGTGCGTTTCTGGAAAAACGCCAACCTGCCTGGCAGGCCGATGCAAACAAGGAGCCACGCCCATGAACCGCCCGCCATTGACAACGTTGCTGGTGGCCAACCGTGGTGAAATCGCCTGCCGGGTGATGCGCACCGCCAAGGCCATGGGCCTGACCACGGTGGCGGTGCACAGCGCCATCGACCGTAATGCCCGCCACAGCCGGGAAGCCGATGTGTGCGTGGACCTGGGCGGCAACAAGGCGGCAGACAGTTACCTGCAGATCGACAAGCTGGTGGCAGCGGCCAAGGCAAGCGGTGCCCAGGCCATTCACCCGGGCTATGGCTTTCTTTCGGAAAACGCAGATTTTGCCCGCGCAGTCGAAGCCGCTGGCTTGATGTTCCTGGGCCCACCTGCGTCGGCCATCGACGCCATGGGCAGCAAGTCGGCCGCCAAGGCCTTGATGGAGTCCGCAGGCGTGCCGCTGGTGCCGGGCTATCACGGCCAGGCCCAGGACCTGGACACCTTCAAGCAAGCCGCCCGGCACGTCGGCTACCCGGTCCTGCTCAAGGCCAGCGCCGGTGGTGGCGGCAAGGGCATGAAGGTGGTCGAGGACGAAAGCCAGTTGGCCGATGCCCTGGCGTCGGCGCAACGTGAAGCCCTGTCATCCTTTGGCGATGCGCGGATGCTGGTGGAAAAGTACGTATTGAAGCCGCGCCATGTGGAGATCCAGATTTTTGCCGATCGCCATGGCCACTGCCTGTACCTCAACGAACGGGATTGCTCGATCCAGCGGCGTCACCAGAAGGTGGTCGAGGAAGCCCCTGCCCCGGGCCTTTCGGCAGACCTGCGCCGCGCCATGGGCGAGGCGGCAGTACGCGCGGCGCAGGCCATCGGCTATGTCGGCGCTGGCACCGTGGAATTTCTGCTGGACGCCCGTGGCCAGTTCTTCTTCATGGAAATGAACACGCGCCTGCAGGTGGAGCACCCCGTCACCGAGGCCATCACCGGCCTGGACCTGGTGGCCTGGCAGATTCGCGTGGCCTGCGGTGAACCCCTGCCCATCACCCAGGACCAGGTACCGCTCAACGGCCATGCCATCGAAGTGCGGCTGTACGCCGAAGATCCGGCCAATGACTTCTTGCCGGCCACCGGCACCCTGACGCTTTACCGGGAACCGGCTTGCGGCCCAGGCCGGCGCGTGGACAGCGGTGTGAGCGAAGGCGATGCGGTGTCGCCCTTCTACGACCCGATGCTGGGCAAACTGATCGCCTGGGGCGAAGACCGGGAGCAGGCCCGCCTGCGCTTGCTGGCCATGCTGGATGAGTTCGCGGTAGGCGGCGTCAAGACCAACATCGCCTTCCTGCGACGTATCCTGGCCCACCCTGGGTTTGCAGCAGCCGAGCTGGATACCGGCTTCATCCCGCGTCATCAGGAAACGCTTTTGCCCGCCGCGCAGGCATTGTCGGCCGAGGGCTGGGAGGCTGCAGCCCAGGCGTGGTTGCTGAGCGAACCTGCCCGCGCACGCGTGGACGACCCACACTCCCCATGGGCCCGACAAGACGGGCTGCGCTTGGGGGCTGGAACTTCGCTGAATGTGCATCTGACCCACAATGGGCATGACCAGGCCGTTACGCTCAACCAGAAGACCCAAGGCATCTGGAGCCTGCAAGGGGATTGGCTGATGCGAGAGCAGGCAGGCCTGCGCACCCGCCACCTGGCCATTCGCAAAGGTGCCAGCCTGTATCTGCACTGGGATGGAGAACTCCACAGCCTCGAAGCATTCGACCCGCTCGCTCAGGCAGCCATCGACCTTGCCCATCAAGGCGGCCTGACCGCCCCCATGAACGGCAGCATCGTACGGGTACTGGTCGAGGTGGGTCAGGCGGTAGAGGCAGGTGCGCCGCTGGTGGTGCTGGAGGCCATGAAGATGGAGCACAGCATTCGGGCCCCCAAGGCCACCACGGTCAAAGCCTTGCTGTGCCAGGAAGGCGACATGGTCAGCGAGGGGGCAGCGCTGGTCGAACTGGAACCGTGAAGGCCGCGGGGTCGCGGTGCCTGACGGCCTGCGGCCCTTGCCTCACCGCACGGGCCACGTGGCCTCAGAACGCCCCGTGTACCCGCACTACCACGCCCAGGAACTCACAGCCGGTTTCGCAGAGCACCGTGGGGTAACGGGTGTTCAACGGCTTGAGCATCTTGTCGCCGCCTTCTTCGACCAATTGGCGGAGCACGGGGGCTTTGCCAGGCTGGCGTGCGATCACCAACCTGCCGGGCTCCACGGGCAACCCGGTATCGACCAGCACGCGCATGCCTTCGGGCACGCTCTTGCCGCTGGCAGCGTTCATCGAGTCGTTTTCCACGGCAAGCCAGAACGCATTGCCGGCAGGCATGTAGTCGGTCTGCTCGTGCACTTCACTGGTTTCAGGCAACGGGCCCTGCAAGTCCGCCCACTTGAGCACCGGAAAGCGAAAGCTCGCATAGAGCAGGGCCTGTGCGGAAACAGGCGGCTGAGCACCGTAGCGGCCAGGTGTTTCGCGCATCAGGTCGCGCTCGACCACCATGACCTGCGCCTCCAGAAAGACCAGGCCGAGCTTTTCCAGTTTTTCGTTGATGGTCTCCAACGTGGGACGACGGGTGCCGCGAAGCCAGTGCCCTACCCCACCTTGCGTCATGCCCAGGCGCTCGGCCAGTTTCAACTGGCTGAGGTTGTGTTCGCGCTTGTAGCGCTTGAGAAATGCATTCCAATTTTCCATGAGCGGCAACAATACGGACTGTATTGGAAGCAGCAATACACAATCTGAATTATTTATTTGGCGCTAGAAAATACAAATTGACCTATGCTCTGAGTTTATTGTGTTTGACGAGAACCTGGAAGGTATCGCAATGAAACATCCGAAAAACGACGAAACAGATCTCGACAGCGAAGCCGCCCGCCGCGCGCTGGATTATTACCTAAACCCCAACCCGCCCCGCCCTACGCCTGAGAACAGGATTTGGACGCTTCACGAAGGCGTCACACGTGATCAAGCACAGGAGCATGCCATTGCCCTGCTGCGCTGTGCGGCAGCAACCGCCCAGGAAACCGCCACCCACCAGCACGGTGGCCAGCGAGAGCTGCTGTTTGCCTTGATGCACATGATGGACATGGCTCGCGCGCTGCTGGAACACCAGCGCACGGCAGACCCCGCCGCTTGAGGCAGGTTGCCGTGAATGAGAGGGAACGCAGTAGGCGCTTGGCGTGTAAAGCCAAGGCCCCGCTTTGGGGGACAAGGAAGCGCAGCGGTAGATTTTCTACCGTCGTGAATAAAAAATCATTTGACTGGCAAATGATAACGATTATTATTGCACTCAGCTGATCGCGAGATCAGCTGGATAAACCGGAGCTTAGGTCGCTCTCGGATTATCTCCTCATCAGGCTAATCACGGTTTTTGACCCAGCTTTTTGCTGGGTCTTTTTTTTGGCTCTTCAGGCTAATGAAGATCGTGATGGCGGCGATGGTAGCAAAAGTGTTTCCGGGGGTGAACGGCCATTACAAAAGTTTGCCGATTCAGCACTTGAGAATCAATCTCGTTAAGCCTAAGCTCGGCTTCTACGGATGTCCCCATCTGCTCTCTAGCAAGGAACTGCTCATGACCCGCATGCTCTTGCGCCTCCATACGCCTCTGCCCGAGCACGCTGCCGATAGCGATGCTGCCCTGTTGCTCGCACTCAAGCGCCTGCCACGCGCTGCGCAACAAGTGTTTCTGCTAAGCCGTCTCGATCAGCTGGCCCAGGCCAGGGTCGCCACACGTCTAGGCTTGCCCCTACGCAGTGTCGAGCGTCTCATGGTCCAGGCGTTGCTCGCCGGTCAGCCCCGCCCCGATGGCCCGACGAGCCAGGCAGCTCGGTGGTATGTGCGTTTGCAGAGCCCGGACGTCACCGCCTGCGAGCGTATCGACTTTCGTCGCTGGCTGGACGCCTCGCCCAACCACCTGCAGGCGTTCCACGCTACTGAACTGCGCTGGCGCAGCCTTTACGCGCCTGCCCTGGCCTTGGGCCGCGATGGCTGGTATCGCAAGGGTCGCGCTGCCCTGTCGTTGGGTGGATGCTCGATTGCCGCCGCGCTGGGCATGGCCGTACTGGTCTTGCTGGGGCTGTGGACGTGAAAAGGAGCCATTGCCCGTAGCTGACGCCTGCGCTTTGAGCGCCTTACCACAGCGCGATGTCGTACGTCAGGTACCACCGATTGCTGTCGCGGCCCCGGGCAAAGTCCGAGCGGTACACATAGTTGCGCAGCTTGACGCCAAGCCCTTTGGCGGGGCCTGATTGCACGACATACGCAAGCTCTGCATCGCGCTCCCATTCGCTCAGGCCCGCCGCGCCAGAACGGCCGTTATCGCCGCTCAGGTAACGGGTCATGAAGGTCAACCCCGGCACCCCGGCAGCGGCGAAATTGTAGACATGGCTCGCCATCCAGGTCTTTTCATCTTCTTCGATGAACTTGCCGATGCCCACGTTACTGAATGAATACACCGTCGCGCCGCTGATGTATGGCAGTCCCGCTTTGCCATTGAGCTGCTGATAGCCTGCGCCGAACGTGTGGCCGGAATGCGTGTAGGCGATTTGCCCGCTGAGCATGTCATTGTCGATCGGGCCACCGTAGGCCGCGCCGGTGCTTTTGCTCTTGAAGTAACGCAGGTCCGTGGTCAGTACACCGCCAGCCAGCGCATGGTCGTGAACCAAGCCGGCGAAGTCCTGACGGTAGAAGTGCTCGAGCTGGCCGTGGTAGTAGCTCAGGCGCAGCTGTTTGCTGAAGGTGTAGTCGGCGCCGGCAAAGCTGAAGTCTCCGGCTTCGCCGCCACGGTAGCCGTCCAGGTACAGGCCGGTGCTGTTGGATGAATCGCGCTGCTTGAAACGGGTCAAATGCCCGGCCGTGAGGGTCAGGTTATCGAGTGCGGTACTGGTGAGCTGCGTGCCTTGGTAGGTTTGCGGCATCAAGCGAGCATCGTTATGCACCAGCACTGGTAACTTCGGCAACAGGGTGCCATGCCTGACGAGGCTCTGCCCAACACGCGCCTTGACCGTAACGCCGGCACTGGCGAACGTGTCGGCGGCCCGGCCATCGTCATGCACAGGCAAAAGGCCCGTGCCACTGCGGCCACGCCCCGAATCCAGGCGCACGCCCAACAGGCCCAGTGCATCGAGCCCCAGACCCAGGGTACCGGGGGTGTAACCCGACTGGTAATCGAGCAAGAAGCCCTGCGCCCACTCGGTACGCTCGCTCTTGGCAGTGGCTGCGGCGCGGGGGCTCATACCCTGTTCGTCGCGAAAGTTCTCGTTGAAATAGACGTTGCGCAGTTGCAGCTTGAGCTTGCTGTCTTCAATGAAATCGGTAGCGCCGGCCACAGGCAGGCAGCCGCAGAGCAGGCCACAGGCGGCCCCTCGCGCGAGGGTCAAGGACATGATCGGTACTCTATTGTTGTTTTTAGGGTGTAAGCGATGGCGGGCGCCTGGGGGCGCCCGCACCGTTCAGACGAAGAACGACAGCGCGCCGGTCAACACCGCCAATGCAGTGATGACCAGCGAAGTGAGCACTGCCCACTTCACCGTGGCTTTCTGGAAGTCGCCGATGTCCTTGTCGACCATGCCCACCAGCAGCAGGGTCGAGGCGACCAACGGGCTCATCAAGTGCACCGGCTGGCCCAGCACCGAGGCGCGGGCGATCTCCACCGGGTCGATGCCATAGGCGGCGGCTGCATTGGCCAGGATCGGCACCACGCCGAAATAATAGGCATCGTTGGACAGCACGAAGGTAAGCGGCATGCTGGTCAGCGCCACCACCAGCGGGAACCAGTGGCTCCAGGCTTCCGGGATCCAGTCCACGAGGGTTTGCGCCAGGGCATCGACCATCTTGGTGCCCGAGAAGATACCGGCGAAGATACCGGCGGCGAACACCAGCAGCACCACGGTCATGGCGTTGCCCGAATGGGCCAGAATACGTTCTTTCTGCAGTTCCAGCTGCGGGTAGTTGATCATCAGCGCAGCAACGAAACCGATCATGAACAGGATCGCCGCGTGCATCAGGCCCAGCACCAGCGCGGTCATGACCACGATGACCAGCACCAGGTTCACATAGGCCAGACGCGGGCGCTTGTGGGGCGTATCACCCAGGATTTCCTTGATGTAGCAGTTGCCGCCGCCGGACTCCAGGGCCACGTTGCCAATGCGGCGTCGTTCGGCACGGCCCAGCAGGTAGGCGGTGAACACCACCCAGGCGGCCCCGCCGATCACCGTGGGCAGCATGGGAATGAAATAGTCGGTGGCATCGAGCCCAAGTGCTGCGATGGCGCGGGTGGCAGGCCCGCCCCAGGGGCTCATGCCACTCATGATGCTCAGCGACAGCATTGACACCGTTGCCAGGATCATCGGGTTCATGCCGATGCGCTTGTACAAGGGCAGCATGGCCGCGCAGGTGATCATGTAGGTGGTGGTGCCGTCGCCGTCCAGCGCCACCAGCAGCGACAGCAATGCAGTGCCAATGGCGATCTTGATGGGGTCGCCGTTGACGCGCTTGAGAATCTTGCGGATCAGAGGGTCGAACAGGCCGGCATCGATCATCAAGCCGAAAAACAGGATGGCGAACAGCAGCAAGGCGGCCGACGGGGCTACCATTTTCAGCCCATCGAGCATCATCTTGCCAAGGTCAGGTGCAAAGCCTCCCACCAGTGCGAAGACGATGGGCACGACCGTCAAGGCGACGATCGGGGACAAGCGTTTGCTCATGATCAGGTAGGTGAACGTCACCACCATGATCAGGCCCAGGAGTGCGAGCATGGCTTTTTCTCTCTTGTTTTTATCCGGTTTGGGCCGTCGATGACGCAGACGAGCCCCCTACCCGCGCGCGTTCCTGCGCGCGGGTTGCAGCGTTTTGAGGTCAGGGTGTTGCGGACGTCTTATCCGTGATGGCTTGGTTTGGCGACCCAGGTGGCGTCAGGGCCGACCGCGGCGGGTGCCGGCTCGACCACAGGCTCGCCGTTGAGGCGGCTGAGCAGTATCTGCTTGTCACACGCGTTTTCGGAAATCGACACCACCACGGTGGCCACGGCGTTGCTGGCAAGGCTCGTGAGGGCGCGAGCCTCTGACATGAAGCGGTCGATGCCGATCAGCAGGGCCAGGCCTGCCAACGGGATGTCGTGGATGACTGTCAGGGTCGAGGCCAAGGCCACGAAGCCGCTACCGGTCACGCCCGCTGCGCCTTTTGACGACAGCAGCATGATCGCCAGCATGGTCACCACCTGGCCCAGGCTCAGGTCGATGTTGCAGGCCTGGGCAATGAACACGGCGGCCAAGGACAGGTAGATCGCCGTACCGTCGAGGTTGAACGAGTAGCCGGTAGGCAGTACCAGGCCGACGACCCCTTTCTTGCAGCCAAGCTTTTCCAGCTTCTCCAGCATGCGCGGCAACACAGGTTCCGTGGAAGAAGTGCCCAGCACCACCAGGAACTCTTCGCGGAAATAGCGCAGCAGCTTCCACAGGCTGAAATCATGGGCGCGGCAGATGCCGCCCAGCACGACCAGGACGAAGAACGCACAGGCAATGTAGAGCGTACCGATCAGCTTGGCGAGCGACCCCAGCGAGGTGACGCCGTACTGCCCGACCGTGAACGCCAGGGCACCGAACGCACCGACCGGTGCGAAACGCATGAGGTAGCCGAAGATGCGGAACACCATGGCCGAGGCCGCTTCCAGTACGTCCAGCACCGGTTTGCCCTTCTCGCCCATGGACGACAGCGCGAAACCGCTGAGCACGGCAATGAACAGCACGGGGAGCACTTCACCCTTGTTGAACGCCCCCATGAAGGTGTCCGGGATGATGTGCATGAAAAAGTCCACCACGCCCAGTTTGGCGGCCGAGGCGGTGAACTGGGTCAAGCCTTCGGTGCTCAGGGTGGCCGGGTCGATGTTCATGCCGACCCCTGGCTTGAACAGGTACACCGCAGCCAAGCCGATGATCAGGCTGACAATGGTCAGCCCCAGGAAAAGCAATAGTGTCTTGCTCATCAGGCGCCCGAGCGAGCGCTTGTCGGTCATGCCGGCTATACCGGTGACGATGGTGCAGAACACCACGGGCGCGATCATCATCTTGACCAGCTTGATGAAGGCATCGCCCAAGGGCTTGAGCGCAACGGCCTGTTGCGCCCAGAAGTGACCGACCACTACGCCCAGCACGACGGCGCAGAGGATCTGGAAGTACAGCGATTTGGCAAGTTTCATGAGGCATCACCCATTGTTCATATTGTGCGGATGCGCTTGTTGCAAGGTACAGCGGTCGACCCTTGAGGTGGCTAGCCAGCCAACCTGCGCAAGGTAGGCGCGTAGACGAACCCTGAAAAGAGCCGCCGGGCAGTACGTACTACAGAGGCTTGCAGGGTCTTGCCATCAGCGCCGCTGCGTGACAACGCGACGTCGATGCCACCACTTGGATGCTCAAGACGAACCTGGCTCAGGTCCAGGGCTTGTTCGCCCAGCAGATCCACAATGACGCTGCCGGGGCTGACACAGGCAGTGGCCAGCCCCACAGCACCGGTGATCGCCAGGGCACGGTGGCAATTGTGCGGCATGAAGTAGCGCACCTGAAGCGTGCCGTCGTAGCGCGGCTTGGACACCAGCACCGGCTTGGGGATCACCATGCCGCTGACATCGCCAAGGCCCATGGCCTTGCCGGCTTTGAGGCGCAGGGCTTCCAGACGCTTGAGCAGAGGGCCGTTGGCGTCGAGCTCGTCCGGCGTTTCGGCGCCGGTCATGCCCAGGTCACTGGCCTGGATGACCATCATGGGCATGGCCATGTCGATACAGGTCATGGGCACGCCATCGATCACATCCTTGGCTTGCCCAGTGGGGAACAGCTTGCCGGTCTTGCTGCCAACCGCATCGAGGAAGGTCAGGTGCACCGGCGCGGCAGTGCCGGGCACGCCATCGATGGCGGTACGCCCTTCATAGCGCACGATGCCACCCGGGGTTTCCACCAGCGAGTTGACGAAGGTGCCCGTGTTCAGGTTACGAATGCGCACCAGGGTCTTGCCTTCCTGGCCCTTGACCAGCCCTTGCTCGATGGCGAAAGGACCGACCGCGCACAGCATGTTGCCGCAGTTGGGCGCAGTGTCCACGCGGCGCTGGGCGACCATCACCTGCACGAACAGGTAATCGACGTCGGCGTCGGCATGCAGCGACGGGCTGATGATCGCGACCTTGCTGGTCTGCGGGCTGCCGCCACCGATACCGTCGATCTCCAGCTCGTGGCCGGACCCCATCAGGTCGATGAGCAATTCATCGCGTTCGACCACATTGGCAGGCAAGTCCCAGGCATGAAAGAACGGCCCTTTTGAGGTGCCGCCGCGCATGAGTACGCAAGGAATTCGTTGCATGATTTCGCACTCTTGTTGATCAATGGACATCATTGATGCCGTGAGCAAAAGAGTGACAGGGATGGATAAATCATTCCAATGCAAATATCGTAGCGATTATTCCGTTTTACAACATAATAAAAATCGACTTCGACCTGAGGTGAATCGTGGAATATGAGCTTCAAGACATACGATCTTTCGTGAAAATCGCCGAACTCGGCAGCTTCCACGAGGCCGCTGAAGTGCTGCATCTGTCACAGCCGGCTTTGAGTCGACGTATCAAGAAGCTGGAGGAAGGGTTAGGCACCTCACTGTTGGAGCGCACCACCCGCCGTGTCAGCCTGACCAGCGTAGGCCGCGATTTTCTGCCCAAGGCCAGGCGCCTGCTGGACGACTTCGAGGATTCGATTCTCAGCATCCGGGAGCTGGCCGAGCGCCAGACCGGGCAGGTGACGCTGGCCTGTATCCCGACTGCAGCGTTCTATTTCTTGCCGTCGGTGATCCGCGATTACAACGACCAGTATCCCAAGATCCGCATTCGCCTGCTGGACCTGAGCGCCAATGACGGCCTGGAGGCCGTGCTGCGCGGGGAAGCCGATTTTGGCATCAACATGATGAGCGGCCAGCATCCGGACATCGAGTTCGTGTCCTTGGTGCAAGAGCACTTCGTGCTGGCCTGCCGGCGCGACCACCCATTGGCCGACCGCAATGCAGTGACCTGGACCGAGCTTGCCGACTATCGCTTGATCGGTGTCGGCCGATTGAGCGGCAACCGCATGTTGCTCGACCACGCTCTGGCCGGGCTGAATCTGCGGCCCAAATGGTTCTACGAAGTGCAGCACCTGTCCACGTCCCTGGGCATGGTCGAGGCCGGGCTTGGCGTATCGGCCATGCCTAGCCTGGCCATGCCCAGTGCAGACCACCCTACCCTGGTAAGCGTGCCGTTGATTGAGCCAGAGGTCACCCGCACCTTGGGCCTGGTCTACCGCCGCGGCGCCTCGCTGTCGCCGGCAGCGGAGAAGTTCGTGTCGATCCTGCTGGAGAAATGGCCGAACCGCTGAGCATGAAACATTATTAACGCCGGTTAATTCAGCGCTGGGCCCGCCTGCCAATAAGCTATGCGTTTTATTCGGAGTTTTCCCATGCTCAAGACGTTGTCCTGCACGGCACTGCTGGTCGCCACCTTTGCCTGCTCTGCCGCAGAGCCCACCCCTGACCAGGCCCCCACGCTGACCGTGCTCAGCTCCGGCGGCATCATGGGCGCCATCCGCAACGTTGCACCGGCTTATGAACACACCTACGGGGTCAAGCTCAACGTGCTCGCCGCGCCATCGATGGGCCAGACCCCGCAAGCCATCCCGAATCGGCTGCAACGGGGCGAGCCGGCCGATGTGGTGCTGATGGTGGGCTCGGCGTTGGACAAGTTGGTCACCGACGGCAAGGCCGACAAGGCCAGCCGCATCGACCTGGGCAAGTCGTTCATTGCCATGGCCGTACGCAAAGGTGAGCCCAAGCCGGCTATCGGCACGATGGGTGAGTTGCGTCAGGTGCTGCTCGATAGCCCCTCGGTTGCCTACTCCGACAGCGCCAGCGGGGTGTACCTGTCCAAAACCTTGTTCCCGAGCATGAACCTGGGCGAAGGGTTCACCCACAAAGCCCACATGATCCCTGCCGAGCCCGTCGGCAAGGTGGTCGCACGCGGCCAGGCAGCCATCGGGTTCCAGCAACTGAGCGAGCTCAAGCCGGTGGCCGGCATCGACATCGTGGGGCTGATCCCGGCCGAGGGGCAAAAGATGACGATGTATTCGGGTGCGGTGGTTGCCAACAGCCAGCACCGGGCGGCGGCCCAGGCGCTGCTTGACTACATGGCGTCTGCCCAGGCGGACGCCGCCATCGAGAAAAGCGGCCTGACCCCGCTGCCGCACTCGGCCCACTAAACTTCAACCCTCGCCCAGGCACGTTGATCGAAGGCGTGCCCTGCCGGCGTACCGCAGCGTCTGAGACCCATCCTTCCTCGTTCCCAAGGCCGTCGCGATGCAAGACATGCTGCAAGAGATCCTCGACCAGGTGCGCCCACTGCTCAGCCAGGGTCAGGTCGCGCAATACATCCCCGCCCTGGCCCAGGTCGACCCCAACCAGCTGGGTATCGCAGTGCACAGCCTTGACGGCCAGCTGCACTGCGCTGGCGATGCCTATACGCCCTTTTCCATCCAGAGCATTTCCAAGGTATTCAGCCTGGTCCAGGCGATCAACCATAGCGGCGAGGACATCTGGTCACGCCTGGGTTACGAGCCTTCGGGGCAGGCCTTCAACTCGCTGGTGCAGCTGGAGGTGGAAAAGGGTCGCCCGCGCAACCCGTTCATCAATGCTGGCGCACTGGTGATCTGCGACATCAACCAGTCACGCTTCGCCACCCCTGCCCTGTCGATGCGCGACTTCGTTCGCCGCCTGGCTGGCAACCCGCGCATCGTCAGCGACACGGTGGTGGCCGAGTCCGAATACCAGCACCGCGCACGCAATGCCGCCATGGCCTGGCTGATGACCGCGTTTGGCAACTTTCATAACGACGTGGACGCGGTGCTGAGCAGCTACTTCCATCACTGCGCGCTGTCGATGAACTGCGTCGACGTAGCGCGGGGTTTTGCGTTCCTGGCCAACAGCGGCTATTGCCCGCACAGCGGTGAACACGTGCTCAGCGCACGTCAGGCCCAGCAGGTGAACGCGATCATGGCTACCAGCGGCTTGTACGACGAAGCCGGCAATTTCGCCTATCGTGTGGGCCTGCCGGGCAAGAGTGGCGTGGGCGGCGGCATCGTGGCAGTGGTCCCCGGGAGGTACAGCATTTGCGTCTGGTCCCCAGCGCTTAACGCTTCTGGCAATTCGCTGGCAGGTATTCGCGCATTGGAATTGCTGAGCGAGCGCATTACGGGGTCGGTTTTTTCGGCGGTACCGTGAGGGCCATTTCCTACACGTCGGAACCCTTATCAGACGTGCAAACCCCTTGTTTACAGTCAAGTACGATCGTCCTAAGTAAGATCCAGATGCACATACAGGCCCTCAGGGAGAGCAGCCATGAGCATCAACAGCAAAAGACGACGTGACCTGAAAAAAGCCAAGAGAAAGCCTGCTATCGGCGGCGGTAGCGGTCTGCAGCCGCGAGCCCTCTACCAGCTGAAGAGCTTTCGCAAAGCGTACATCAAGAGCTGGGGCATCAACTCCGAAGGTCACTTGGCCCAGGGCCACTACTCCTGGATGGCCGAACGCGTAAAGGGCTTCCCGCGTACCCTGGAGATTGGCTGTGGCGTCGGCCATTCCACGCTGGCGCTGCTGCAACAGGGGCATACCGTCGTGTGCGTGGAAGAGAACCCCCAGTGCATTGCGGCGACGCGCAAGCGGCTCGCCGACGAGGGCTTCTGCGTCGAAGTCATTGCCAGGGAAACGCCGGTTAGCCTCGATGAAAACGCTTATCGGCTGATCTACAGCGAAATCCCAGAAGCGCCCGAAGCGGACTGTTTGCTCATCGAGGGCGATGCCCTGAACGACCCCGCCCTGGAAGCATGGCTCGAACGTCAGCCAAAGTTCGACGCCGTCGCGTGCTGGTTGCTCGGTACCCATGATGCCCGAGGGCACAACGTCGCAATCGATCTGGCGCTAATGCCCACAGCCTATGAGCATCGGATCTTCGTGCAGAACAGGGTTTACGAGATCGCCGACCGCATTCTTCGTTCTGGCGGCGTGCTGTCAGTGATCGACCGGGCTCAGACGCCGACCACACAGGATATGGTCGACAAATTGCTGCAGCACCATCGCGAGCAGGCCAGCGTGACGTCCCTGGTGGTGCAACCTGTGGAGCATACACCGCACATCGAGTCTGAGCAGCAAGGCGCCATGCGTATGATGACCACTAACCCCCTCGATGCTGCAATGGCATTCACGCCTGACGACCCACCTACGATGTCGCTATGCTCGACGACGTCAGTCAAGCCATGAGGTAGGCGGCTTGTACCCAGGCCAGGTGTTCGGGGATGGATTGATCTGCAAAAAAAGATAGGGGTGTGAAAGAACTGGACCAGAGGCAGGCGCGGCCTTAGTTGTCGTTCGGTTCAGTTCCTTCACACACGGGTGCAGTGTCAGGGGGTAGAGAGCCCTGCACAACTGGCAAAATTAACAGCTGTGCGGGGCTTGAACTTGCCTCTATTGTTGTATTCGTCTGACCGGTATCACTTCGGCTTTATCAAAGCTTGCCACGTGGGATCCAAGTACTGTGCTCCGCACACTGAACGCCAATCTGCAAATTGTGTTCCTTGGGTGATCCGTACACGCGTGCCCCATTCCTTGTCGCACCGCAATCCGATCCGACCTATATGAAAAGGCTTTGGATAAGGGGCAAAGGGCAGGTAAGGGTCAATGGAACGGGGCAAGAGGAAAGGCCCTACCCGAAAAGGCCAAAAAGATCTCCCGCCCAGCCCATCACCAGGATGCCGCCATGCTGTCGTTGTTCCGGCACAAACGGGCGCCGCTTGCGACCAACGCTCCCGAAGCACCTTCCACCGAACCAGCCAACAGAGACGCGGCCGGGACCGGCCGCGTCTCTGTTGGCAACACCACGTCGGCAGAAGCTTCTTGAGCACATCTGGCAGCGTACGTCGCTCTCCCGCCGACAGCTCGCGTCGCTGTACCTTGCGCCACTGGAACGCTATGCGAGCCTGGCCCAGCAGTTCCCAGCTTCTGAGAGCCACCACCATGCCTATCCCGGAGGCATGCTGGATCACGGCTTGGAGATCGTTGCCCACGCCCTCAAGCTGCGCCAGTCCTATCTTTTGCCTGCCGGCACGACGCCGGAAGATCAGGCCGCGCAGTCCGAGGACTGGACCGCCGCCGTGGCCTACGCTGCCTTGCTCCATGACCTCGGCAAACTCGCCGTCGACCTGTACGTGGAATATGGTGACGGCACGATCTGGCACCCCTGGCACGGTCCCGTCCAGCGGCCGTATCGCTTTCGCTACCGAGAGGATCGCGAGTATCGGCTGCATGGCGCAGCCACCGGCTTGCTCTATCACCAGGTACCCGACGGGCCCATCCTCGACTGGCTCAGTGCCTATCCCGCCCTGTGGGGATCGCTACTCTACGTGCTGGCAGGCCAGTACGAGCACGCCGGCGTGCTGGGCGAACTGGTCGTACAAGCTGATCGCGCATCGGTGGCCCAGGAGCTGGGCGGCGATCCTAGCCGCGCAATGGCTGCACCCCGGCATGCTCTGCAGCGCAAGCTCATCGATGGCCTTCGCTATCTTCTGAAGGAAGAGTTGAAGCTGAACCAGCACCAGGCATCGGACGGCTGGCTGACACAAGATGCCTTGTGGCTCGTCAGCAAGACTGTTTCCGACAAGTTGCGCGCCCATCTTCTATCCCAAGGTGTCGAGGGAATACCCGCAAGCAATACGGCAGTGTTCAATGTGCTGCAAGGCCTTAGAATGTTGCAGACAAAACCGGAAGACAAAGCCATCTGGCGCGCCACCGTGACCAGTGGCGAGTGGTCCCACAGCTTTACGTTGCTCAAGCTGTCACCCGCGCTGATCTGGGAGTACGGCGATCGGCCCGCGCCCTTCGCCGGCACTGTGACCGTCGATGCGGCACCTGCGACCGAGGAAGCGAATGCGCCTCCACCAGCCACGAGAGCTGGAGAATCCCCTATGCCCCCAACTGCGCCGCTGTCGGATCTGACCCAGGGCATGCCCACAGCAGGCCCCGACAGGGGTGCCGGATGTGATGTAGGAGCTGATATCGATGATCGAAGCACCGGAGGCCGCAGCTCTGGAGCCGCACGCGGAGCCCATGGCAGTGACGCAGCCAGCGCGTCCCTTGCAGCCTGAAGGGAGCACACAAGCGGCCATGCCTTCGCCCTCCGGCATGGGATCAAGACCGGTGCCCGGCAGCCCATCGCTCGCGACAGCACCGCCTTCTGGCGAACATTTCATTGCATGGCTGAAGCAGGGCATCGTTACCCGCCGTCTCATCATCAACGACGCAAAAGCACTGGTGCATACGGTTGGCGATACGGCCTATCTGGTCAGCCCCGGCGTGTTCCAGCGTTATGCGCAAGAGCATCCGCAGATCACCGCGCTGGCCAAGCAGGAAAAATTGCAGGAATGGCAGTGGGTGCAACGACGGTTCGAAAAGTTGCAACTACACCGTAAGCAGGACAGCGGCTTGAATAACTGGACGTGCGAAGTCAAAGGCCCGCGCAAGACGCGGCGGCTGCACGGCTACCTGCTCATCGCCCCCGAGACACTTTTCGACGACTTGCCGCCCAACAACCCCTATTTGTCGCTAGTCTGATACCAACGAGCTTGCCCGATTTCTTGGCTCGGTACAGCGCAAGATCTGCACGCTGCGGCAAAAGCAGAGATTGGATGCACCGACAGGAAAAGCACTATCCTGTTGCAGAAGGGTAGTTCCTGAATTTGGTTTGCCAGCCGTCATTGCATCGGTTCAGTCTTCCCCGCAGCTCTTGTCAGTACGCTTGAGAATACGCTCTGTCTCGGCGATGAGTTCGGAGGCCGCGCAGTTCAGCGCCGACGCGAACCTCAAGATCATCACCAGTGTCGGCATATGCTCGCCGCGTTCGATTTTGCCTATATGGGAACGGTCAACGCCGGCCAGGTGGGCAAGATTCTCTTGAGCTAGACAATTCTTGGCACGGAATGCGCGCACAGCTTTCCCGAACGCTTGGGCGGGTTCGGGTTCGTAAGTAGTGGTGCCTGTAGGTCGGCCTGATCGTATGGGACGCTTCTGCATCTACAGAAGCGTCAAGGACGGGAGCGTTTTAAACCACGGTAAGTTTAACTCATTCTGCTATTGCTTTATCCCCAGCATGCAGCCATCGGAACATCGCCATGTCTCTCGACCATGCCACTGCTCCACTGCAAATTGCTGTTTCCACCGGCATCATGCCGACTGCACTGGCACACTACTCGCCAAGCAGCACATGGAAGAACCGGAGACACCGGTACGCCTGATAGAAACTACCGAGAAGGATCAGCACCAAGGGTTGAAGGCTGGCCGCTACTGCCTGGGACTGTTCTTGTCCATGAATGAGCCGCCTCTTGCAAGAAAGGCATTCTCTCTCTGGCAAGACGAACTGGCACTGGCTCTGCCTTCGCGTTCGCCGCTACTGGCTTTTGCCGAAGTTCCGCTTGGAGAAGCAGTACCGTACCCCCCTGATCATGTGGCAAAGAGGATACTGTAGCCCGCTAGGGCAGCAGATCGAATCCCTGCTGTCATCGGCTGCCAGCAAGCTCAATGTAGTTGATCGGGTGAGCTCCTTTGAGTTGATGGCGGTACTGGTAGCGTCTGGTTATGGCATCGGTCTCGCCACCAAGTCACGTATCTCCTGTTCCCGCAATCTGGACCTTGTGATGCGCCCGCTGGCAAACGGCTCTCACCAAGTGACCACCTACCTGGCTCTACCGCATTCGCCTATGCCGGCCACTGTAAAACGTCTGATTCAGCGCGCCCAAGCCGTCGCGAACAACGACAGCCTTTAACCCGGCCTTCAGCACGCAGCGCTGGAAGGCGCGGGTTGTCCGCATCCTCAACCGCTGCGATCCTGTCCGACACTGGCCACCCGTACACCCGCAGAATCCTGCAGCAGGGTGCGCGGCAGCACGAAGCCATTGAACGGACGCTGGGTGAACGGGTTGTTGGCCTTCTCAGCGGTGATGCGATAGCGCATGCCGCCATCGTTGGCGGTGAAACTCAGATCCACGCTGTTGTCGGTAGCACCATTGACGCGCGCCTGCCCCAGCAGGCGGAACAGCGACCACGGCCCGCGATAGGTCAGGCTGCTGCTGTTGCCGGTGCTGTTGATCAGCGTGATGCGGCTTTCCGTGCCATCGCCCAGGCTGTTCGGCCAGATCAGGCCGACAGTGCTGCTGGGGCCATGACTGTAGGGCACCAGTTGCCCTTCGATGCCCAGTACGCTGCTACGCCGGTTCGGGGTCAGGCCAAGCGGTTCGACAGCGAACTGCACGCCGAGCGCACCCCGGTTGTTGAAGAAAGCGTCGCGGATGCGGTTAGCCGCCTCCAATTGCGCCAGCACGTCGGTGCGCACCAGGTAGCCACCCCGGCGCTCGGAGTACAGTGCATCCAGATTGTCTTCGAGGAACAGCTTGAGGTACTGCTCCCTGAACTTCTGCAACCGTCCCTGCGGGCCGAAGAACGCCTCGAAGTCCTCCAGGGACGCATCGACGCGACTGGCCGGATTGAACGGATAGCGCCCGGCCAGCCGCTGGCTGTAGAAGCCGTAGACGTCCGCATCCCAGCGCCGCTCCAACTCCCGCAAAGCCTCGATCAGCAGGATATGCGAAGACTCATCAGCCAGCTTCTTCACATGGCGGTTGAGCGGTTCCGGCAGTCCGGCGGCCACGCGCTGCAGGTTGCCGATGCTATCCGGCCCCTTGAGGGTGAAGCGGGAGAGCACGCTCTCCAGCGCCGCCTTGCCACGATCCGGGCTGTCCTGCACGGCGCGGACGGTATCATAGACATCACCAATCGCCAGCATGGTGCCGTCGAGGAAAGGCGGCGTTTCTCCCTTGGGCGTCAGAAGCCCGCTCATCGTGGCAAAGGCGCGCGAGATCACCGCAGCCTGTTCGCGGGAAACGGCCTCGCTAGACGGGATCTGCGCCTGCGCCCCCTCGCTGGTCGCAGTCGCCATCGGATAGATAGTGCTGTTGTCACGCACGGTTTCCACCAGGCGGCGCAAGGGCGCAGCCGGGCTGGTGACGCTGCCCAGCACCTCGACAGCCTGCGAGATGTTGTCGAAGTCCACCACGTCGAGCTGGCCCAGCGAGCGATGCCAGGTATCGATGTAGTCGGCGTTGTAGAGTGCCCGGATACGCTGTGCCAGCGCCTGCTTGTCCGCCTCGGAGTAATCGATACGGGCACGCTCGCCGAGCGTCCACTGGTCGATCATCGCTAGTTCGGTCAGGTCGTGGCTGTGCGGCTCGAAGTAACCACGGAACCCCTTGCCCGTGAGCAAAGCGTCGATACGGGTTCCGACGTGCCCGTCCTGCTGCGCTACCGGTTTGAACAGAGTGTCAAATGCCGGCCCGACCTCGTGGCGCAGATCCAGCGGGGCATACAGTGCATCCTGCGCCTGCTGTTTCATCGCCATGTAGACCCGCTGCTGGAGCGGGATCTGCCGCAGTTGCTGCTGCACTTCCCGCACCCGCTGCCGGTACTGCGGCAGGCTGGCATCGGCGTATTTCATCGCGTATTCCAGGTGGCGCATCAGCGCACCCTGCACACGGCCTTCAGCGGGGAATGCCGTCTGCCACTGCCGGGCCATCCACTCCTCGACGATCTCCGGGCGCCGGTTCTCCCGGTCTTCGATCATGCGGTAGACACGCAGTGCCGCGAGCTGATCGGTGCTGTTGTCACCGGCCGCCTCAATGGCATTCATCGCCCCCGTGGCCAGCGCCGGCAGGTAGCGCCTGGACAGCAGTTGCAGGTATGCCTCGTCCACCTTCGGGCCGATCGTGCGCCCATGATACAAGCCCATGTCGGATACCAGTGGCCAGGCCTCCCGGTAATCGCCATAGACGGCCACCGCGCTGCGGATCTGGTCGAGCGGCTCCAGCAGGTTGCGTCCGGTCGGATCGATGCGACCATCAATGCGCGCCGCGCTGAACTCGCGACTTTTCTCCAACACGCTGGCGGCCTTGTCGCGGTTAACCACGTAGTAGTGGTGCCAGCCAGCGGCGACCAGCACACCGCCCAGCGTGGCGGCACAACAACCGGCTATCAGTACCCGCTTCTTGTCTGCCAGCACCTTGACGTTGTCGCCAGCCAGGCCCGCTTCGGGATAGATGATCTGCTGAAACAGGCGCTGGGCGAAGTAGACCACTGAACGCCCGTCCGGCTGCGCCCCCGGTACCGGCTCCGGCATGCCGTACGAGCGCGCAGCCGCATTGACGAAGGCATTGCACACCAGCCCCTGCTGGTACACCGAGGAGAAATAGACGCCGCGCACCAGGGCCGGCGTGGTGAAGCGGTCGCTGCCGAGGATCTCCCGCAGGAAGCCCAGCAGTACCGGACGCATACCAGCCAACTGACGCACCAGCGAGAACAGTCCCTCGCGCTGCTCCTGGCTGGTCGGTTCGCCGAGCGCGTCGAAGACCTGCTCGTTGAGCCGGGAGACGAATGCGTCGTAACTGGTCGACAGCTCGCTCAGCCAGGCGTCGAAGTCGTCCATCGACTCCAACGTGAAGGTGAAACCGAAGATGTCCTCGCGCACCGAGCGCGGCAGGCGGGCGAAGAACGGGCCGAAGCCTTCGAGCTGGTCGAACTTGGTCAGCGTCACGTACAGCGGCGGCCGGGTGCCGAGCTGGCTACTGAGTTCGGCCAGACGCGAGCGCAGCAGGATCGCCAGCGCCTTGCGATCGCTGGCACCACGGCCGAGCAACGCGACGATATCCACCACCAGCACCACACCGTTCAACGGCCGCCGGCTGCGGTTTCGGCCCAGCCACGACACCAGACCGTCCCACAAGCGGGCATGGGTGCCGAGCGGCAGACGGCTCTCGCCACCGTCAACACTGGACGAGGCATCCCCATCTTCGCCCTCGGCTGCTTGCGGCGGCGCACCTTCCAGGGGCGGCACATCCGACTGGCTGATGATTTCCCCAGGCGGGTCGATCAGCACAGCCTGGTCGCCAATCCACCAGTCGACCGGGTAGGCAAGATCGGGATCACCGTGTTGCCGCCGACTGCCAGCCTTGGTGATCGCGGTCAGCGAAAAACTCTGGTTGGAGCGGTTGATCAGGCTGGTCTTTCCTGCGTTCTCCTCCCCGAGTACCAGATACCAGGGCAACCGGTACAGTGCGTCGCGTCCCCCCAGGTTCTGGCGCAAGGCGGCAAGGCTGAGATCCAGCGCCCGATCCTGGGCCTCTACAAAGCGCAGCGACGGGTCTTCCTCCCGGCGTTGTGCTTGCCGCTGCGCTTCCTCGAAGCGCTGGTTGCGGCTGCGCAGCACCAGGGCCCAGATCAACGTGGGCACCAGCACCAACAGCACGGTAGCCAGCACCCGCATCGACAGCTCAGCCAGCGGCTGCTGATCGCGCCAGGTCAATTGCGGGCCAAGCCACCAGATCCCAATCATCAGAAAACAGCAGGCCAGCAACAGCAGAACGGGCATCGCGCTGTTGAACTGGCGCACCAGCGGCAGCCCGAAGCGTTTGAGATAAGTCCAGATTCTCGACATGTGACGGTACTCCTTAACCTTTCAACCCAGACTCAGTGACGGACTGCGGAGAAACCCGCTGCGCCAGTTGCGCATGCAGCTCCGGTTCCCATCGCTGTGCGCTGGTCGTTTCCATCAAACCGATGGCGTGCGTATAGAGATCCTCGGCCAGCCAGGACAGGCCGCGCGCCGCAAGCAGATCGGCGGCGATCACCGTGACGTGGCAGCGCTGGCGGGGAGAACTGTCCGCCTTCTGCAGATCCTGCAGCCGGTGCAGCAGTACTTCCACGCCGGCGCTGTCGAGTTGCTCGATCAGCTCTTCGCGCAAAGCACCGTACTCCTGCCAGGCACCACCCTGGGTGTCGTCCTCCGCGCTCGTACTGATCCAACGGGCGGTCTCGTCGTCGACGAATGGCCGGCCGTCATGGAATTTCAGTTCCAGCAGCGTGGGCAGGCGGCGTACGAAACGCACCACGGCATGGCGGATAGCCTCCGCCACCTCTTTCATCTCCAACCGGTCAGCCACGCTCGCAGCCAGGAAGCTGCCGCGTACCCAGTAGGGCGACGACACCACACTCTTTTCGATCCGATGCAACAGCATGGGATCGACGACATTGGCACCAAACGCATCCTCATAGAGCGCGACGGTATCGGCAGGGACGCCATGCAGTTCCGTCCTATTCTCGTGCCGGGCCGAAGGCGCCGCATGCAGGTGTGCCCACAGGGCGAAACGGCGCAACTGGTAGCCAGCCGGATCGTAGGCATCCTGCTGGTTGACGAACTCGGCGACCGTCAGCAGCGTTTTCCTGCTCTCGCGCTCGTTACCCAACTGCAGGCCGCCCGCAGAGGAAAAGAACTGTTCGGTTATCGCCTTGCCGCCTTTTTGCCCGGGTGCCGGTGAACTCTGCGCAAGTGGCGGGAGTGGTGACGTATCCTCTTCCACCCGGCGGATGAGTTGAGCCGTCAGCCTGGTGAGCAAGTCGTCATCGAGTTGCGTCGCAGCGGCACCGCTGCGCAGGCTTCCCAGCGCCTTGCGCGCCATCTCGGTGTACTTGGCGGAAAAGCTCGTCGGGTCGAGTTGCGGCAGTGCCTCGCTCAGGCGCTCGAACAGCAAGGCCAGCGTGCGTCGCTTGGCCAGGTAGCCGGTGGCACCCGGCTTGGGATAGGCCGACTCCCAGTAGCGCTCGACCATCCCGGCCAGCAGCACCAGCGACTCGGCCCAGTCCTGCCATTCCCCCGTGCGCAACCGCGCGGTGATGAGATACCCGGCCACCCGCAAATGCTTGCACTGCCGCGCTAGGTATTCACGCGCCGCCTCGTCGATATAGGACCAGTCCATGCCGGGCTCGTGCAAACTTCCCAGCTTCGCCATCTCCTCCTCAAGGCCCTGGAAGGTTTCGTCCTCTTCATCGAAGTAGCCCGCCGGCTGTTTCTCATCCAGCGGTGCCAACAGAGCTTCCATGTCCAACGCTATGTCATCGCTCACCAGTGACAGGCCTCCCGCTGACGATCCACCAGGCCCTTCAGCCCGGAGGCATCGAATACCAGCCCATCGAACGGGATGTAGTCGCTCTCCAGACGCAAACGGGCACCCTCGCTCACCCGTCTCAACTGATCGATGGCAACCAGACCACGCCCGGCATCCACAACGTTGCCCACCTCCAGTACCTGCCAGGGCACCTTCGATGCGGTGATCGGGCGCTCGTCCAGAACCAGGCGCATCAGTACCTGGTTACGCTCGATCGGCTGCTCCACCAGCAGTTGCAGGCGAGTAATATTGGAGAGGCAACTGACCGCTAGGTAGGGCCGCTGCTCGGCCACGCCCAGCGCCGGCGCGGAGATCACCACCTGCGGCTGATCCAGAGCCAGATCGCTGCTTTCCATGATCAGGAAACGCGCCTCGTCCTGGGCAGATCTGGCCGTTTCGTTGTCGCGCACCAAGTCGGCAATCGACGGCACCACAATACGCGGTGCCGCGTCGTGGTCATCAGACTGCCCACGCGGTACAACGGGAAGCGGTGGCGTGCCGTCCCGTTCATCGAAGCAGGCCAGCCGCTCTACCGCCGAGACAATCGCAACACAGTCACGTGCAGTCTGAGTACCTGGTTCGGCCAGCGTTGCAACCTCCCCGCGTTGCTCCACCTGGCCTTTATCCCAAGCATCGCACCCGCCCCCCAGCAGCAACCACACGGGCAGCAGTGGGAAAAACACTTTCATGAGGAACGGACCTCCCTTTCATCCAGATTCCATTGCTGGCATTTTCGTGCCAGGGTCCGCTTGGGAATACCCAGGCTCAGTGCTGCGCGACTACGCGAACCGTCGAGCTGACGCAGACGGATGTCGATCATCATTCGCTCGAAAGCATCGACGGCCTCCGGCAGGTTGTCGGTTGCCAGCAGTTGCTGAACCAACGCATCCGCGTCGTCTTCGTTGTCTGTTGGTACTGCCAGGGGCGGCTCGAAGTACATCATCAGCGCGCTCACACTCTCTGCACAGATAGCTTCTCCGTTCCCAGTACGTTCGGCGGCAGCCAGCACCAGGCTGCGCAGCTCGCGTACGTTGCCGGGGAAGATATGGGCTTCCAGCAGACGCAAAGCATCAGGCGCAATGCCAGCTACATGCACCTGCCGCTCCCGGTTATGCTGGAGCAGCGCATGGGCCACAAGCGGTGCCACGTCCTCGATCCGCTCGCGCAGTGCCGGCAGGTGCAGGTTCAACTGGCGGATACGGAAATACAGATCCTCGCGAAAACGGCCATCGCGGATCATCTGCGGCAGCGGCTGATGCGTCGCGCAGATCAGGCGGAAGTTCGACGCACGCTCGTCCGTCGCGCCCACTGGCCGGTACTTCTTCTCGTTGAGGACGCGCAGCAGCCTGCTCTGCAGTTCCAACGGCATATCGCCGATCTCGTCCAGGAACAGAGTGCCGCCATCGGCCTCGGCCACCAGCCCGATGCGCGCCTGGGTCGCCCCGGTAAAGGCCCCCCGGGTGCTGCCGAACAATTCAGCCTCGATCAGGTCTTTCGGGATCGCCGCGCAATTGACCGGCACGAATTTTCCGGCGCGCGACGACGCCTGGTGGATCAGCCAGGCGGCATGATCCTTACCCGCCCCGGTTTCCCCGGTGATCAGGGCCGACAGGTGCGAATCGGCAAGATTGACCATCTCCTCGCGCACCCGCCGGGCCGCTGCACTGCCTCCGACGAACTCGGCGGCCAGCAGGCGCACCGCTCGCGTACGCCCCTGCTCGGCTTCGCGTGCCTTGCGCACCGAATGCTCGTAGCGGGCGTTCCTGTCCGCCGCCATTCGATCGCGCAGCCGAGCAAACAACCCGGCGTACATGCCTGTCAGCGCCTGCCACACGGGATCGGCACGCCAGGCATGCAAACCATCCGGGCCACCGACCCAGACCAATACCCCATGAGCCTGCTGGCAGGCATCCAGCAGGGGCATTGCCAACAGGCCCGCACGGCTCGGCAGGCGTGCGCGCAGTGCATCGAAACTCTCTCCGACCGCGACCAGTTGCAGCACATCGTCGATCTGGCAGGGCTGGCCCGCCAGCAGGTTATAAACCAGCGGGTTGTCCTGCTCTCCCAGATCAATCGCCGGTAACCCATCGACCGGTAGAGATGTTGACGTGCTGGCAAGCGGTTGCAACCAGCCACCCTCGGCATCGCGCTGGAAGCACAGACCCTGTTCCAGGCCATGCGCCTGCACGGCAGCCGTCAGAAAAATCTGCGCCAAACGCTCCAACTGCGTCGTTGCGGCCATCTCGCCCGCCAGCCTTGCTATCTGCAACGCTTCCATGCGTCCTCCCTCAATCCAGAATCGCCCGGAACTCGTGCTCATCCCAATCCAGACGGACAGTGGAGAAAGGCTCGCCGGAGGCCTGGCGCTGCAAGGTTGCCAGTGCCAGTGGCGGCAGCAGCTCACCATCGAGGCTGGCATCAAGCATGCGCGCGCCGTTTTCGTGGCGGATGCAGCGACGACGCAGTTCCGCGCGGGCGCTCTCATCCACCTCCAACTGCGCGCCGTAGCGCTCTTCGTACTGCCGCCGGATGCGCTGCAGACGCGCATCGACGATCTCGCCCAGCACCGCCTCATCGAGGTAGCGGTACGGCACCACCTGCATGCGCGCAAGCAGGGCGGGCTTGAAGAAGCGCATCAACCGTCCGCGCAGCGCCTCGTCGTCGAGATCTCCCAGGCTGTCGTCCTGCTGGTCGAACCCAAGGTTCGAAGTCAGGAAGAACAGAATGTTCTTGCAGTCGATCAGGCGCCCCTCACCATCGGCCAGCTCGCCCTTGTCGAACGCCTGATAGAAGATGTTGAGCACTTCCGGGTGGGCTTTCTCGACCTCATCCAGCAACACCACCGAATACGGCCGCTGGCGGATCGCCTGGGTCAGTACCCCACCTTCGCCGTAGCCAACATAACCCGGTGGCGCCCCGAGCAGGCGCGCAACAGTGTGCTTCTCCTGGTACTCGGACATGTTGATGCTGGTCAGGAACTGCTTGCCGCCGAACAAGTTGTCGGCGACCGCCAGCGCGGTCTCGGTCTTGCCGACACCACTCGGCCCCACCAGAAGGAAGGCACCTAGCGGCGTACCGGGCCGGCGCAAATCGGCCAGCGCAGTCAACAGGTAACGGTGTACCCGCTCAATAGCCGCATCCTGACCTCGCACCCGCTCGCGCAGCACCGACGGCAGGCTGCCCAGGCGCTCCACCCGATCGCTGGTGATGGTGTTGGCCGGAATCCCCGTCCAATCCGCAATCACCTGCGCCACCTGCTCCCGGCCCACGTCCGCATGCAGCAGCGCGCCCTCGCGCTGTAACACAGTCAGTTCTTCCACCTTGGCGACAAGCTGTTCACGTACCAGAACGTCGTCCTTCGCCTCGGCCCGTAACGCCAGGATCTCATCCACCAACGCACGCTGCTGTTCCCAGGCCACTTGCAGCTGGGCCATCCGCGTTTGCACGTCCTGACGCGTCGTATCCAATCCATCCAGACGCGACGCATCGACGTTCCGGCCAGCCTGGCGATCCTGCCACAGATGCTCAAGTTCAGCATCGATCTGTACCAGCTCACTGTTCAGCGCAGACAGCGGCCGGGGCGATTCGGCCAGTGCTGTCGCCACCCGCGCGCAGGCGGTATCGAGCACATCGATGGCCTTGTCCGGCAACTGCCGGCCGGACAGATAGCGCGCGGATAGCGCCGCCGCAGCCTGAAGTGCGTCATCGCTGATATAGACACGGTGGGCCTGCTCGTAGACCGGACGCAACCCCCGCAGGATATGCACCGCCTGCTCCGGGCTCGGCTCGTCCAGCTTCACCAACTGGAAGCGCCGCGACAACGCGGGGTCTTTCTCGAAATACTTCTTGTACTCGCTCCAGGTCGTAGCCGCGATGGTACGCAGCTCACCGCGCGCCAGCGCCGGCTTGAGCAAGTTCGCCGCGTCGCTGCCACCGGCAGCATTGCCTGCGCCGATCAGGGTATGTGCCTCGTCGATGAACAGGATGATCGGTTTCGCGGAGGCCTTGACCTCCTCGATCACCATCTTCAGCCGCTTCTCGAACTCGCCTTTCACCGAGGCTCCGGCCTGCAATGCCCCCAGATCGAGGCTCCATAAGGCCACCTGGCGCAGCGGCTCAGGCACGCGTCCCTGCACGATGCGCAGCGCCAACCCTTCCACTACGGCGCTCTTACCGACACCGGCATCGCCGACCACAATGGGATTGTTCTTGCGCCGCCGAGACAGGATGTCGGTGGCCAGATCGATCTCCGCATCACGGCACAGCACCGGATCGATGCGCCCCTCGCGGGCCTGGGCGGTGATGTCCTGACCGTACTTGGCCAGGCCAGATTCGGCTGCCGCAGTTGGGGATACCGCAGCGCCCGCCTCCGAGTCCTGCGGGGTCTCGGAGGAGTTGGCCAGCAAAGCGTTGAACTGCTTGCGCAGCGTCTCGCGGTTGATGTCTTCAAGCAGCCGAATGGCCTGCAGGGGCAGATAGCGGCCGGGATTCATCAGCACGGCCAGCAGCAGGCTGCCACCACGGATGACGTCCTGCTTCGCTTCCAGCGAGCCGAGCAGCCAAGCCTCCTGCAACAACTCGATCAGCAGCGGAGAGAACGACGGGTACTGGTCATTACCGTCGTCCCGCCCGGCGAACGCAGACGAGAGCGCCTGCCTTGCGGCATCCACATCGATACCGCCGTGCTTGAGCAGTATCCGCACGTCACCCAAGGGGTTATCCAGGAGCTTGAATAACAGATGCGGCACCGTCACTTCTGCGCCGCGATGTGTGATGCACAGGCTGGAAGCTTCTTCCAGGCCATGCCGGCAAGCCGGATTCAGGCGTTCGAAAAGCGCCGGCAGATCAATCCTGATCATCTCAGGGAACTACTCCTTAGATACTTGCGGCCATCCAACCGGGGCCGCCACCTGATCCCTGCGCCTGATGCGCACCGTGCAGTTTCCTGACGACACATCCTGCGCTTGCAAATAAAAACACCCAAGAGTCTGACCAGATAATCACATGCCTAACAATCAGACTTTTCTGATTTTAGGGACATACTTCAGCTTTTTAGGCTGAGCTGGTTTTTTGATTGACACAATAGAAAAGCACTCGTCATCCTCGCCGCGGTTTGAGTGGTTTTTGAAAAAGGAGTTTTAGCATGTCGAGCAAACCAGGATCTGTCGCCCCGCAGGAACGCATCAATATCAAATACGTTCCCGCCACCGGCGACCAGCAAGCGGAAATAGAACTGCCCCTGAAACTGCTGGTAACCGGCGACTTCAAGGGACACGGGGAAGAACAGGCGCTGGAAGAGCGCCAGGCCGTCAGGATCGACAAGGACACCTTCGATGCCGTGTTGTCCAAGGCCGAACTGAAGCTCGACCTGGAAGTGCCGTCCATCCTCGGTGATGGCGACAAAGGCGACACCCTGGCCTTCAACCTGCAATTCAAATCGATGAGCGACTTCTCGCCCGACGCCATCGCCAAGCAGGTTCCCGCCCTCAACAATCTTCTGGAACTGCGCGAAGCACTGGTTGCCCTCAAAGGGCCGCTGGGCAATGCGCCGGCCTTCCGCAAGCAGTTGCAAACACTGCTAGCCAATGAAGAGGCCCGCAACAAACTGACCCAGGAACTCGGCCTGCAGCCGGATCAACCCCTGAACTCTTGATCGGCAGTCCTGGCACTGCCGCTCGGGACAGCCGTCCCGGGTCTTCCTTCGCGTACTGACAAGGAGTCACATCATGACCCAAGAAAACGCAGCGCTCGTCGACGCTGAGCGCGCCACCGATTCTTCCAGCCTTCTCGACCAGATCATGGCCCAGACGCGTATCGCGCCCGACCAGGAAGGCTATGCCATCGCCGAACGCGGCGTGGCCGCTTTCATCACCGAAATGCTCAAGTCCGACGACCGCGAGCAACCGGTCAACAAAGTGCTGGTCGACCAGATGATCGCCGAGCTCGACCACCAGCTCAGCCAGCAGATGGACATCATCCTGCACCAGCCGCCGTTGCAGGAGCTTGAATCCGCCTGGCGCGGCCTGAAGCTGCTGGTGGATCGCACCGACTTCCGCGAGAACATCAAGATCGAAGTGCTCCACGTCACCAAGGACGAGTTGCTGGAAGACTTCGAGAGCGCCGGCGACATCACCCGCAGCGGCCTGTACAAGCACGTCTACACCGCAGGCTACGGCCAGTTCGGCGGCGAACCGACCGCGACCATCGTCGGCAACTACACCTTCGGCCCCGCCGCGCCGGACATCAAGCTGCTGCGCTACGTCGCCTCAGTCGGTGCCATGGCCCACTCGCCCTTCCTCGCAGCGGCCGGCCCGGAGTTCTTCAACCTCGACGACTTCCAGGGCCTGCCCGACCTCAAGGAAGTCAAAGACATTTTCGAAGGCCCGCGCTTCGCCAAGTGGCGTGGCCTGCGCGAAACCGAAGATGCGCGCTACCTCGGCCTGACCTTGCCGCGCTTCCTGCTGCGTCAGCCCTATGACCCGCTGGAGAACCCGGTGCGCAGCTTCACCTACCGGGAAGGCATAGACGGCGATCACGCCAACTACCTGTGGGGCAACACCGCCTACCTGCTGGCCAGCCGCATCACCGAGAGCTTCGCCCGCTACCGCTGGTGCCCGAACATCATCGGCCCGCAGTCCGGCGGCGCGGTCGACGACCTGCCCGTGCACCTGTACGAGTCCCTGGGGCAACTGCAGGCCAAGATCCCGACCGAAGTGCTGGTCTCCGACCGCAAGGAATTCGAACTGTCGGAAGAAGGCTTCATCCCGTTGACCATGCGCAAGGACAGCGATAACGCCTCCTTCTTCTCGGCCAACTCCGTGCAGAAACCGAAGATCTTCCCCAAGACACCGGAAGGCCTGCAAGCGCAGACCAACTACAAACTCGGCACGCAACTGCCCTACATGTTCATCATCAACCGCCTGGCCCACTACATCAAAGTGCTGCAGCGAGAACAGATCGGCAGTTGGAAAGAACGCCAGGATCTGGAGCGTGAGCTCAACATGTGGCTCAAGCAGTACATCGCCGACCAGGAAAGCCCGTCCGCCGACGTGCGCAGCCGCCGTCCGCTGCGTGCAGCCCACATCGAGGTGCAGGACGTCGCCGGCAATCCGGGCTGGTACCAGGTCTCGATGGCCGTGCGGCCGCACTTCAAGTACATGGGCGCCAACTTCGAACTGTCCCTCGTGGGCCGTCTCGACAAGGATCAGTGAAGTAAGGAGGAGTACCCATGCCAAGATCGGCGGGTCTAGGGAGTCTGTTCGAGCGGCTTGACCCCGACGTTCCTCTCCTGCGCATCCTGTCTCGGCAGGAACAGGTACAGGAGCGCATCCGGGGGATCAAGCAGAACCTTGAACGCATTCTCAACACCCGCCAGGGCTGCTCCGCGAGCAGCCCTGAGCTGGGCCTGCGGGACTTCAACAACGCCTCACTAGGCAGCACTGACCTGCAACAGCGGGTCGGCGCAGACATACGCCGCTCGATCGCGGCCCATGAGCCGCGCATCAAGGTTGTCAGCGTGCGCGTGCAGCCTGACGCCACCCAGCCCCTGAACCTGCATATCAGGCTCGATTGCCTGGTGCCCCTGCAGGGGATGGAAGAACAGATGGAGATCGACCTGGTCGTCAACGGACTGGATCGGCTCATAAGGATATCGGGATGAGGCAGGTATGCCGTTACGCACCAAATTCCGCGACGAACTGAACCTGCTGCGCCGGCTCGGCAGCCAGTTCGCTCTCGAAAACCCTCAGCTTGCACGCTTTCTGGGCGACCAGACGGCCGATCCGGACGTAGAACGCCTGATCGAAGGCTTCGCCTTCCTCACCGCCAAGCTGCGGCTGAAGATCGAGGACGACCTTCCCGAGCTCACCCACTCGCTGCTGCAATTGTTGTGGCCGAACTACCTGCGCCCGCTGCCCAGCGCCACCATCATGCGCTTCGATCCGATCGAGCGGGCCGTCAGCGAACGCCAGGTGATCCCCAAGGGCACCCGCATGCTGTCCCGGCCCGTCTCCGGCGTATCCTGCGAGTTCCGCACCTGCACCGACGTCGTGCTCTATCCACTGCGCCTGCGCGAGGTCAGCGACGCACACACCCGGGAAAAGTCCATCGTCCGCATCGACCTGCAGTCCATCACTGACAACCCGCTCGATGCCATCGATTGCGACCGGCTGGACTTCCACCTCAGCGGCGACGGCACCACCGCGCAGACGCTCTACCTGTGGCTGTCCAGATACCTCAGCGGCATCACCGTGGAATGCGACGGCCAGGTACGCCATCTGTCCCCCAGGCAGGTGGCGTTTCCCGGTTTCGATCCGGACGAAGCGCTGCTGCCCTACTCGAAGAACGCCTTCGATGGCTACCGTATCCTGCAGGAATACTTCGTCTTCCCGCAGCGCTTCCACTTCTTCAGCCTGACCGGTCTGCGCGCGCTCTGGCCCGCCCAGGCTACCGAACACATCCGCTTCGAGTTGCATTTCTCGCGGCCAATGCCCGCCGACATTCGCCTGCGCACCGCTGACATCGCGCTGTATTGCACCCCGTCAGTCAACCTCTTCCCCCACGATGCCGAACCGGTTCGCCTCGACGGGCGCAGGGTCGATCAACGGCTGATGCCCACCGGCCAGCGCCCCGAATACTTTGAGATTTTCAGCATCGACAACGTCAGCGGCTGGCGGGTCAAGTCCGACGGCCAGCGCGGCGAACGCTTGCGTACCTTTCATCCGTTCGAGTCGTTCCAGCACGAAATCGAACATGCCCACGGGCGCACCGCGCTCTACTACCGCAGCCGCATCGAGCCCGCGCTAATCCAGGATGGCGTCGTCCATCGGATCGCCTTCGTGCGCGGCGACGAAACCGACTACATCGGCCATAGCGAAACCGTCTCGATCTCACTCACCTGCACCAACCGCAACCTGCCGCTGGCCCTCGGCGCTGGCGATATCTGCCTGCCCACCCAGAGCACGCCGAGGTTCGCCACCTACGCCAACATCACGCGCCCCACCCCCTCGTACCGCCCGGTAGTGGACGGCGCACTGCAATGGACACTGATCTCCAACCTGTCGCTGAACTACCTGTCGCTGCTCTCGGCCGAGCCGCTGAAGGCCGTCATTCGCGCCTACGACTTCGCCGCACTGCATGACATCCAGCAAGCCCGTAGCACCCGCAAGCGCCTCGACGGCATCGGCGAAGCGATCACCACCCCGGCCGACGTACTGATGAAAGGCCTGCCCATCCGCGGCCTGCAGACCCTGCTCAAGCTCGACCAGAGCGCCTTCCTGTGTGAAGGCGACCTCTACCTGTTCGGCACCGTACTCAGCCACTTCTTCGGCCTGTACGCCAGCATCAACTCATTCCATCAACTGGAAGTCCTCAACACCACCAACAACGAGCGCTACGAATGGCCATTGCAGACCGGCAAGCAACCGCTGATCTAGCCGATACCCTGCTGGCCGAGGCAAGGAACTACGATTTCTTCCGGCTATTGGAGCATCTGCACCACCTGCACGAGGACGACCTCGAAGCAGCGGACACCTTCGACCCGGACAACCTGCGCGTGCGTCTGGCCAGCTATCCGGGCCTGGGTTTTCCTGCCTCCGACGTCGCCCTGGCCGAGCGCATGCCGCCCCATGTCCAGGGCGATTACCGCGTCCAGGCCACCTTCCTCGGCATGCACGGGCCGGACTCCCCGCTGCCCGGCTACTACCTGGACAGGCTCGCCTACGAACACGCGCAGGGCATCGGCATCCGCCCGGCCTTCCTCGACTTCTTCAACCACCGCCTGCTCACCCTGCTGCACCAGACCTGGCGCAAGTACCGCTACTACGTGCGCTTCCGGCGCGAAGCCAAGGATCGCTTCTCGCGCTACGTCTTCTCCCTCATGGGACTTAACGACGAAGAACTGCGCGGCACTACGCCCATCGCCTGGAGCCGCCTGCTCAGCTATGCCGGCCTGATCGCCAGCCGCAGCCGCTCGCCCACCGTCGTCTCGGGCATCATCGCCCACTGCTTCGACCTCACCGACGTCAGCATCCGCGAATTCGAGCAACGCTACATGGACATCCCGCAGCCCCAGCGCCTGGCGCTGGGCAAACGCAACGGCACCCTGGGCGACAATTTCGTCCTCGGCGGTCGCGTGCGCACGCGCGCCAGTAAGTTCACCCTGGTCATCCGCGATCTGAATCAAGAACGCTTCCGCCAGTTCCTGCCCAGCGGCGAGAACTTCGCCCGGCTGCGCAAACTGATCGACTTCCTGCTGCCCGACCCGACCGCCTACGACCTGGAGCTGGGGCTGCGTCAGGAAGAAGTACCGCCGTTCAACCTCAAGCGCAGCAACGGCACCCATCTGGGCTGGACGAGCTTCATGGATCGCCAGAGCCTGCGCAGCCAATCCACCGTCCGCATCAGGGTGCGCTCATGAACCGGCCCGCCAACACACCGCGCATTGCCCTGGTGGTCGTCAACCCGCAGATACTGCGTCAGGGCTGCGCGCCCAGCTACAGTTTCGAGGCGGCGGGCGGCACTATCGGCAGCCACGGCACCGACTGGCTGCTCAGCGACAACCGCGAGCGCATTCTCCCCGTGCACTGCGAAATCGTGCTCGACGAAGGCCTGTTCTGCGTCGTCGACCGCTCGGGCCACACGCGCCTGAACGGCAGCGATGCCGCCCTGGGCCTGCACGTCAGCGCCCGCCTGGCCGAAGGCGACATCCTGCACATCGGCCCCTACCGGGTATCCGTCCACCTGCACGACCAGCAACATGCGCTGCCCGACCCGTCGCGCCACCTGATCCAGTACGACGTGGGCGAACTGCTCAACCTCCAGGACGAGCGCCT
>NZ_JBICKJ010000020.1:0-988 GCF_043104125.1 Pseudomonas sp. xss_4 | reverse complement strand
CCAACGCAATCAAACTTGAAACTTGAAACTTGAAACTTGAAAGCGTGGGCGCGCACAGCAAGGTGGTATTCATTGGCGCGGGTGGCGCACAGTCACCTTTCCGCCCTTACGGCGGCTTACTTTTTGTCTTCGGTATGTGTCAAGGTAGTTGTCGTGTCTTGCCTAACCGACTTGCTGCTGGGCGTCTCGCTCACGATTCAGATACACATGGTCAGGCAGCTTCCAGCTACGGATTCCTCGAGCCCAGCGCTCTGGATTCCCACGCTGAGCCACCGTGTAGACCTGTTCACGCTGCTTCAGCGCAGCAGCATCCTGCCTCCCATGTCGCTGCGCAGGAGTGACGTATTTAAGCGCGCTATGGCGGTGTTCGTTGTTGTACCAGGCAGCAAACTCCATGACCCATACCCGAGCCTCGTCCAGTGATTCAAACGGCAGGCCTGGCCATCGCGAGCAGTACTTGGCCGTACGGAACAAGGCTTCGGCATAGGCGTTATCGTTGCTGACCCGCGGGCGGCTAAACGATGGCAGCACACCCAGATCACGCAGAGCGGCCAGCATTGTCGCGCCTTTCATGGCGCTGCCATTGTCTGAATGAAGCACCAATGTTTCCGGGCGGATTGCTTCACGCAGACAGGCACGTTCCAGCAAGACGCTGGCATGTTCAGCGCTCTCTGCCTCATGCACCTCATTCATGACCAGCTTGCGGCTGTAGATATCTTTGACCATGTACCAGTAGAAGTAACGGCCTTTGACTGTGCTGGGCAGCCAGGTGATATCCCAGCACCAAACCTGGTTCGGGCCGTCTGCCCTGTGCGTGGTGAGCGGCCTGGCTTGGGGCTTTCTGCCGCGTCCACGCCGATGTGCCTGGCCTGCTGACTTGAGCACTCGATAAAAGGTGGATTCTGAGGCCAAGTAAAGGCCTTCATCTGCCAACTTCGGCACGATTTCATGTGGAGTGAGGCCTGCACAGTCAGGACGATTGGCTGCT
>NZ_JBICKJ010000001.1:0-2263 GCF_043104125.1 Pseudomonas sp. xss_4 | reverse complement strand
GGTCAAGGGCCGTGCCCCCCGGCTCGTCGGGGAGGGCTTTATCTCCCCGACGAGCGGGGGGGCACGGGCGAAGCGAACCCTTGACCACACGCTAACTCGCAACCGTCGGTGAGTGGGCTGTGGGAGCTTCACCCCCACAGGCCGCTCGCCACAGGGGCGAGTCCCTGCCCCCGGAGGGAGGTTCTTGCGGTCTTGCACCGTCCGTTAAGTCACATAGCGTCGTTGTTCCAGGAAGATTGATTTTTTCCGCAAACCCCCGGTGATGACACGCGCGGTCGTGACCTGACAATAGGCATGGCGATTGAGGAGTGCCGATGAAAATTCTAATCGAGCTGGATGGTGTGACGGTGAAGTTGCTGGTGGCGTTAGGCCTAGCAATTTGGGGGTGTTCAGGGGGTTCTGTGCACGAAATGGCGGTCGCGATGACAGCTTTACTTGATACATAGAAACAATGTGCATGCAGGTGGTACTCTGCTGCCACGGGAAAGGAGCCAACGAATGGCGAAAAAGAAAACCCCCGTAAACGATACCAACTTGGCGGGAGGGTCGTTTACAGGGGTCGATGAAGCTGAAAACTTCAGTGATAGGTTAGCACGCTACGGCCAGGCTCACGCAAGGTCACTGAGCATGCTCGATCACCTGAGGGAGATTCGATCTCAAGCCTCCACGAAGACGGCCGCAAGCCTCGCCAGTTGCGGTCACTACCTGCACTTTCGGGAGTACTTCACCGTGGGCAAGGTTCGGCTGCATAACGCGACGTTTTGCAGACAACACCTGGTCTGTCCGCTCTGCGCGATCCGCCGAGGTGCAAAGGCGCTGGGTGCCTACCTGGCTCGCTGGGAAGTCCTTCAGGGACAGTATCCGGAGCTGCGACCCTACCTGGTCACTTTGACTGTGAAAAACGGTGATGATCTGGAGGAACGTCAAACTCATCTCACCAAGTCATTGCGAAAGCTTATGGATCATCGGCGCAACTTCAACGCCGGTGTTCCTCGATCGTCGTGGACGGAGCTGTGTAAGGCCCAAGGCGGCGTCTACACACTTGAGCTGACCAACAAGGGTAACGGGTGGCACCCGCACTGCCACATGATCGTTTTGGCAGCCTCACAGCCCTCTCAGAGCGATTTGAGCGTTGAGTGGTACCGAATCACTGGTGACAGCATGGTTGTGGATGTGAGGCCCATTGCAGGCGATTCCAGCGAGGGTTTCATGGAGGTTTTCAAGTACGCCGTGAAATTCTCCGATCTCACCCTGGAAGACAACTGGCACGCTGCCCAGGTGCTCAAGGGTAAGCGCCTGCTTAACAGCTTTGGCTTATTCCGGGGGGTCGATATACCTGATTCGCTTCTGGACGAACCACTGGATGAGCTGCCGTATTGGGATCGCTTTTACCGCTACCTAGGCGCCGAATATCAACTCACTGGAGAGGCTCCTAAGGGCCGCGAAAAACGTTCATGAACACACTGAAGGGACGCCAGAAAGCGATTGCTTGCCAAGCTTTGTTGATGACTTACAGGTGCTGCCGATCCTTGGCTTTGTGAGCTGGGAATCAGGCCTAACTGTGAGTGTTCAGGTTTGCGAAAAGATCGCCGCTGCAATGGCAGGTGATTAGGCGGACAACGTCCTGGAAACAGCAGTCGAACGAAATTCCAACGTTTAACAGCCGGGCAAGACAGGTGGAGTTAGCTAACGCATCTCCACGTCTTGCCCATTCGCCTACCGGCTCAAGGGGATCAGTTTCCGATTCGGAAACTAGCCATGGTTCAAAGCTGTAGTACTAATGCCTTTACCATCCGCTTTATTATCGAATCCACTATCAATCGTCGCTGTGGGTCAAACTTATAAAAAATTCGAATCAGGACAATCAAAACAAATGCGACGGCCAATACTGCGAAGCCCCATTCGAAGACTCCAAATTGGCTTAGCATCGATATTAGTGCGATGGCATGAGAATCGAGGATTTTCAGTGCATTATCGGCGATTTTATCTGATAGTTTTTTCTCTTTGTTGTTTTTCATTTCTGTGGTTTACCTTGTTTTTTAATAGATTTAATTTCATAACTTCACCTTCTGGTGTCATGTATTTAGTTAATTTAAAGCAATAGCTACCTGTCAGCCCATGTTGTGACCCCTCCGATAAATTGAGTTGTGTAAATATCTTATAATTAAAAACTGTAAAAGCAAGAGGTGACGATAAAAAAGTTTTCGTTTTCTTTATTTATCATTGAAGTTTTTGTTTTTACCAAAACAACATGATTTTTTTT
>NZ_JBICKJ010000019.1:0-20489 GCF_043104125.1 Pseudomonas sp. xss_4 | reverse complement strand
TTCGCCGCCCGCATGAATCTGGCGCAGCTGCCCGTAGTCGCGTGGCCCTACGCTGGCGAACTGGGTGGCCAGCAGGTTCCAGTACGCGGTCGGCAGGTCGGCCACGCTGATGCCGTGGGCCAGCACCCGCTGGTAGAACGTCTCGCTGTCCCAGATTTCGTTGCCCCGCAGCATCACGGTGGCACCGCAGACCAGCGGGGCGTACAGCTGCTCGACGAAGGCGTCGAAGTTGAACGTGGCGAATTGCAGCACGCAGTCGGAAGCGTGGATATCGGAATACCATTGGGCCACGAAAGCGTGGCGGGTCAAGGCACCATGGCTGATGGCCACGCCCTTCGGCCGGCCAGTCGAGCCGGAGGTGAAGATCACGTAGGCCAGGTTGTCAGCGTGCACGCGGTTGAGCGGGTCGCTGTCGGCGCCGCTGCCGTCCTCAGGCGTATCCAGCAACAGGCACTGCACCTGCGCGTCCAGCGCCAGCGCTTGGCGCAAGTGCGACTGGGTCAACAGCAGCGCGATGCGGCTGTCCTCGATCATCTGCTGCAAGCGCTCGCGGGGGAATTTCGGATCGAGCGGCACGTAGCCGCCGCCTGCCTTGAGCACGGCCAGCAAGGCGATGACCATCAGCGCATCGCGCTCGACGGCGATGCCGACCAGCACGTCCGGGCCCACGCCCTGGGCGATCAGGCGGTGGGCCAGGCGGTTGGCCGCCGCGTTGAGCTGGGCATAGGTCAGCTCGGTGGTTTCAGTGATCAGCGCAGTGTGGTGCGGAACGCGCTGGGCCTGCTGCTCGAACAGCACATGGGCAGGGGCCAGGCTTGGGTATTGACCGGCGGCCATGCCCCAGTCCTGCACCGGGGCGCGCTGGCGCCCCTCTTCGAACAGCTTCAGCTCACCCAGGCAGCGCTGGGGCGAGCCGTCCGCCATCTGCGCCAGCAGATGGGCCAGGTGGCCTGCAACCTGGGCCATGCGTTCGGCACTGAACTGCGCCGCGTCATAGCTGTAATGCAACAACAGGTCGGCCCCGGTGCTGACGCTCAGGGTCAGTGGGTAGTTGTTCTGCTCATGGCTGTGCACGTCACCAAAGTGCAGGTCACTGACGCCGCCTTGCTGCAGCGCCTCGGACACAGGGTAGTTTTCGAATACCAGCAGGGTATCGAACACTCCATCGCCGCCCTGCCCGGCCCAGCGCTGCACATCACTCAGCGCACTGTGTTCGTGGTCCCGAAGTGCCAGGTTGATGGCTTGTACGGTCTGTAACCAACCGGCCAGCGCCAGCTGCGGCTCGGGCCGCGCGACCACCGGCAGGGTATTGATGAACAGGCCGATCTGCTGCTCGATGCCCTGCAACTGCGTAGGCCGGCCCGCGACCGTAGCCCCGAATGCCACGCTGTCGTGGCCGGTGTAGCGCTGCAACAGCAACAGCCAGGCGGCCTGCACGAGCGTGTTGAGGGTGACTTTCTGCTGACGGGCAAAGCCGTGCAACTGTTCGGTCATCGCAGCGTCCAGGCGCCATTTCAATTCGCCTTGCCCGGTCTGGCCGGTGGCGGCGCACTTGAGCGCACGGCTCAGCCAGGTCGGCTCCTCAAGGGTGGCGAACTGTGCGCGCCAGAAGGCCTCGCTGGCCTGTTTGTCCTGGCGTTGCAACCAGCCGATGTAGTCACTGTAGCGCCCGTTCAGGCTCTGCAGCGCCTGGCCTGCGTAGTGCTGCAGCACCTCGCCAAGCAGCTGCGAATTGCTCCAGCCGTCGAGCAAAATGTGATGGCTGGTATAGATCAGCTGATAGCGATCATCCCCCGTGCGGGCCAGCGTCAAGCGCAGCAGTGGCGCCTGGGCCAGGTCGAAGCCTTGCTCGCGTTCGGCATCAGCCAGGCGGGTCAATGCAGCGTCAAGATCTTCATGGCCACGCAGGTCGATTTCACGGCACGGCAGCTGCACCTGCTTGCGCACCCACTGCAGCGGCTGGGCCAGCCCGCCTTGCCAGAGGAACCCGCTGCGCAATATGTCATGGCGCTGGACCACCGCCTGCCAGGCCTCACGGAAACGCTCGGGCGCCAGCCCCTCGACGCTGACCGACAGCTGGTTGATGTAGTCCCCCCCTTGTTGCTCAAGCAAGCTGTGGAACAGCATGCCCTGCTGCATGGGCGAGAGCGGGTACAGGTCCTGGACGTCCGCCCAGGGCAGGCCAAGGGCGTCCAGCTGTGGCTGATCGAGCATGGCCAGCGGGAAGTCCGAAGGCGTCACCCCAGCACTGCCCGGCAACAGGCAGTGGGCGACCAGCTGGCTCAGCTCGCGTGCGTAATCCTGCGCCAACCGCTCGATGTCGCTGCGCTCGAACATCGCTTCGCTGAAGGTCCAGCCCAGGCGCAATTGGCCTGCGTACACCTGGCCGTTGATGCTCAGCCAATTGCCGAGCGGGGCCTCGGCGCCCTGTTCAGCGCCGGCGTCCTCGCTGGCTGGCACGAACAGGGCACCCTGGTCGCTGGCAAAGCTGCCGTCGAACTGGCCCAGGTAGTTGAAGGTGATGCGCGGCTCGGCCAGGCCGTTGAGGGCTGCCTGTGACTGGGCGCTGGCCATGTAGCGCAGGGCGCCGTAGCCGATGCCCTTGTCAGGGATCGCGCGCAACTGCTGCTTGACGCGCTTGATCGCGTCGGTCACCTCAGCGGCATCGTCCAGGCGTACCGGGAAGGCGCTGGTGAACCAGCCCACTGTGCGGGTCAGGTCGACCTCGTCGAACAGCGCTTCACGGCCGTGCCCTTCGAGCTGGATCAGCGCCGAGGCCTGCCCAGTCCAGCGGCAGATCACGCGGGTCAGCGCGGTCAGCAGCAGGTCGTTGACCTGGGTGCGGTAGGCCGCCGGGGCCTGTTGCAGCAATTGCCGGGTCAGCGTGTCGTCCAGGCGCGTGTGTACCGTACAGGCATGGCGTTTTTCCAGGCTGGCGTGAGGACGCGCGCCTGGCAGGTGGTCGGCGGCGCCTGCGACCTGCGCCTGCCAGTACGGCAGCTGCTCGGCCAGGGCCGGGGTTTGCGCCAGTGCCTGCAGGCGTTCTGCCCAGTGCTTGTAGGCCGTGGTCTTGGCCGGCAGCGACAGCGCCTCGCCTGCCAGGCACTGCGAGTAGGCCTGCTGCAGATCGTCGAACAGAATGCGCCAGGACACACCGTCCACGACCAGGTGATGAACCACCAGCAACAGCCGCTGACTGCCATCGTCCAACTCCGCCAGCACAGCCCGCAGCAGCGGCCCTTGGCGCAGGTCGAGGCTGCGCTGGGCCTGCTCGCACAACGCGGTCAGGGCCTGGCCGCGCGCGGCCGTGGCGTGCCACAGCAAAGGCGCCTGCTCCTCGGCGCTCTGTTGCTGGGCCGGTGCCCGGTGCCAGGCGAGCCCGGCTTGGGCATCGAAGCGCAGGCGCAAGGCGTCATGGTGCAGCACCAGCGCCTGCAACGCCGCTTCCAGCGCACGTGGCTGCAACGCCTGCGTCGGTGCCAGCAGCACGGACTGGTTCCAGTGGTGCGCATCAGCAATGCCCTGGGCGAAGAACCAGCGCTGGATGGCCAGCAGCGGCAGGCTGCCAGCGACCGGGCCCTGATCGATGCGGGCGACCTCGCCAAAACGGGCCACACCGGCCAAGGCCTGCACGGTCTGGTGCAGGAACAGGTCTTTGGGACTGAGCACGATGCCGGCCTGACGGGCCCGGCTGACCATCTGGATCGAGATGATCGAATCACCGCCCAGCTCGAAGAAATTGTCGGTCACCCCCACCTGAGGCACCTTCAGCACCGCCTGCCAGATCTGCACCAGCGCCTGCTCGAGCGGGCTGCTGGCGGCCACATGCTGGCCTTGCAGCTGGGTAAGGTCGACTACGGGCAGGGCCTGGCGGTCGATCTTGCCGTTGGGGGTCAAGGGCATACGTTCGAGCAACTGCACGTGCGTGGGCACCATGTAGTCGGGCAGGTCCACCTTCAAACAGCGCTTGATCGATTCGCGGCGCTCAGCCTGGGCTTGATGATTGGACGCCAATTGCGGCGCGTCGTCGCTCACCACGTAGCCGACCAATTGCTGGCCGCTCGGGCCGGCCTGGGCCACCACCACCGCTTCGCGCACCCCCGGCACCGCCAGCAGGCGCGCTTCCACCTCGCCCAGCTCGATACGAAAACCCCGCACCTTGACCTGGCGGTCGATGCGCCCGAGGTAGTCGATGATGCCGCTGCTGCGCAGGCTCACCCGATCACCGCTGCGGTACAGCCGGGCACCGTTGCCGAACGGGTCCGGTACGAACCTTTCAGCAGTGAGCGCCGGGCGCTTGAGGTAGCCACGGGCCAAGCCCTGCCCGCCCAGGTACAACTCACCCGGGATGGACAGGGGCAACAGGTTCAGGTCGGCATCGAGCACATACGCGCGCCGTTCACCGACGCGATCGCCAATGGGCGCATAGGCCGCACCGCAGCTGTCCTGTTCGCCAGCTTTCCAGATCAGGGGGGTGACCACGGTTTCGGTAGGGCCGTAGCCATTGATGATATAGGTCGGACGCAGTGCGCGCCGAGCCATGGCGTAGCTGGCCTCGGACACCGCATCGCCGCCGAAGCAGTACACCCGCATCGGCGGTGGGTTGCCATCGCGCTCGGCGTGCTCGGCCAGTTGCTGAAGGTAGACCGGTGGAAACGCAGCGACCGTCACCCCATGTGCATGCATGGCGGCATAGGTTTGCTCCGGGGTCCACAGCTGCGGGTCGCGGATGAGCAGCGAAGCCCCGTGGGTCAGGGGCGTGAGCCAGCGTTCGTGGGCACCGTCGAAAGCGAATGACATGAAGTGCAGTTCGCAGTCGGCCGGCGTCATTTCGTAGCGCTCGCCAATGGCTCGGCAGTGCATGGCGATGGGGCCATGGGCCACTGCCACCCCTTTGGGCAGGCCCGTGGAACCCGAGGTGTAGATGACGTAGGCCAGGTTATCGGCCTGGGCGGCGTTCGCTGGCGCGTGGCAGGGTTGCGCGGCCAGGTCCATGTGGTCCAGGGCCAGGGTTGCCAAGCCATCCGGTACCGGCAGGCGCTGCATGAGCGCGCTGTCGCTGAGCAGCAGGGCCATGCCGCTGTCCTGCATCAGATAGGACAGGCGCTCGCGGGGGTATTGCGGATCGAGCGGCGTATAGGCACCGCCGGCCTTGAGCACCGCCAACAGGCTCACGACCATCTCAAGGCCACGCTCCAGGGCGATACCGACCAGCACTTCCGGCCCCACCCCTGCTGTGACCAAAGCATGGGCCAGGCGATTGGCCTGCTGATCGAGCTGGGCAAAGCTCATGCGCTGCTCGCCAAACAGCAAGGCGGTGGCCTGCGGGGTTTGCGCAGCCCACTGGGCAATGCGCTCGTGCACCAGCGGGCCGTCGGCATGGCGCAGGTCCGGGGCGTTGCGCACGGCGTGCAGGTGCTCATGCTCATCGACGGCCAGCATCGGCAGTGCAGCAACGCAGCGCGACGGATCGGCGACGAGGCCGCGCAGCAGGGTCAGCCAATGGCCCCCCAGGCGCTCGATGGTGGCGGCATCGAACAGGTCGCACGCATAGGTCAGCGACGCCCACAGGCCGTCTTCACCCTCGACGGTGTCCAGCGTCAGGTCGAACGAGGCGCTGTGGCTTTCCCAGAACAGCCCTTCGATTTCCAGGCCAGGCACCTGCTGGGCACGTGGGTCGCGGCCCTGGCGCTGATGGTTGTACATCACCTGGAACAACGGGTTGTGGCTCAGGCTGCGGTCTGGCTGCAAGGCTTCGACCAGTTGCTCGAACGGCAAGTCCTGATGCGCCTGAGCACCGAGTACCGTCTGCTTGACCTGTTGCAACAACGTCGGGAAGGCCAAGGCCCCCTGCACATCAGCGCGCAGCACCTGGGTGTTGACGAAGAAACCCAGCAGGCGATCGGTCTCGACCCGGTTGCGGTTGGCGTTGGGCACCCCGACGCGAATATCGGTCTGGCCGGTGTAGCGGTGCAGCAGCACCTGGAACGACGCCAGCAACAGCATGAACAGCGTGACCTGTTGCTGCTGCGCGAGGGCTTGCAAGGCTTCGCTCAGCGCCTTGTCGATGGGCAAGTCGAAACGCGCGCCGCGCAGGCTTGGCTGGGCCGCGCGCGGACGGTCGGTGGGCAACTCGAGCACCGGTTGATGCGCGCCCAGTTGCTCACGCCAGTAGGCCAGTTGCTGCTCGCTGCCGCCGGCTTCCATCCAGCGACGCTGCCAGATGGCATAGTCGGCGTACTGAATGGGCAGCGCAGGCAGCTGGACCGCCCGCCCGTGGACCAAGCCCAGGTACAGCTGCATCAGCTCATCGACCATGACCTGCATCGACCAGCCATCGGAGACGATGTGGTGCTGCACCATCACCAGCACATGCTCATCGTCAGCCACCCTCAGCAGCCCCAGCCGTACCAGCGGGCCGTGCTCGAGGTCGAAGGGCCTGGCGATCTGCTGCTCGATCAACGCCTGCACTTGGGCGTGTTGATGCTCGGGTGCCAGGGTGGCCGGCAGGTGCAACGGCTCGATCGCGATCGGCAGTGAGCCATGCACATGCTGGCAGGGCCGCTCGTCCTTCATCACGAAGGTGGTGCGCAGGGTCTCGTGGCGTGCCACCAGGGCATCGAACGCTTGTTGCAAGGCCTGGGTGTCGAGGTGACCGCGCAGGCGCAAGGCGGTAGGGATATGAGATGCGCTGCTGCCTGGCTCCAGTTGCCAAAGGAACCACTGGCGCTCCTGGGCGAAGGACAGCGGCAGGCTGTTTAACTGCTCGCGGATGACAGGAATTGGCAGGTTGCCGGGCGAGACCTTTTGTTCGGCCATCTTGGCCAGGTACTGGCGGCGCTTGTCCACGGGCAAGGCGATGAAACGCTGGGCAATGCGCAGGGCGCTGGCGTGATCCATTACACCGCCTCCATTTCGTCGAGCAGGCTTTCGAGCTGGTCGAGGGTGGCGGCATCCACCGCCCCGCCTTCGTGCTCCAGTTGGCGGGCCAGCTCGCCCAGGGTGGGGTATTGGAAAATCAATTGCGCAGTTGCCTTCATACCAAGCTCGAGTTGAATGCGTGAGACCAGGCTCACGACGAGAAGAGAGTGACCGCCCAGGTCGAAGAAGTGGTCGTTCAAGCCGACCTTGTCGAGCTGGAGCAGGTCCTGCCAGATCGCTGCCAGTTGGCACTCGACCGGGCGTTGCGGGGCTTCGTAGCCGTGTTGTGGTGGCGCTGCCTGGGGCAGTGGCAAGGCCTTGCGGTCCAGCTTGCCGTTGGGGCTGAGCGGCCACTGCTCCAGCAGCAGCCATTGGCCGGGGACCATGTAGCCGGGCAGGTTGGCCTTGAGGTGAGCCTTGAGGCGCTCGCGCAGCAGCGCCTGGCGGGTGGGCTCCAGGTCAGCACCGTCGACCAGCACGTAGCCGACCAGTTGCGCGCCAGCGGCGCCAGGCTGAGCCAGCACGACCGTTTCCCGGACTTCGGCCATCTCCAGCAGGCGCGCCTCGATTTCTCCCAGCTCGATGCGCTGGCCACGGATCTTCACCTGGTGATCCAGGCGACCGAGGTACTCCAGTACGCCGTCGGCGCGGTAACGCACCCGATCACCCGTGCGGTACAAGCGCTCGCCATTACCCAGAGGGCTTGCCACGAAGCGCTCGGCGGTCAGCGCCGGGCGGCGGTGATACCCACGGGCCAGGCCTACGCCACCCAGGTACAACTCACCGGCCACCCCTGGCACCACCGGTTGCAGGGCCGCGTCCAGCACATGGGTGTGCAGGTTGGCGATGGGGCGCCCGATAGGCACGCTGTCGCTGCCCTCCTCCACGCAGGTCCAGTGGGTGACGTCGATGGTGGCTTCGGTCGGGCCGTACAGGTTGTACAGGCCGGCCTTGGGCAGGCGTGTGAACACCTGGGCCTGGGCATCGAGCGCCAGCGCCTCGCCACTGCACAGGATGCGTCGCAGGCTGTGGCACCCGTCCAGGTCCGGCGATTGCAGAAACACCTGCAGCATCGACGGCACGAAGTGCAGCGTGCTGATGCCGTGCTGCTCGATCAGCGCCACCAACTGCGCCGGGTCGCGGTGCGCGCCGGGCTCGGCCACCACCAGTTGGGCGCCGGTCATCAACGGCCAGAAGAACTCCCACACCGACACGTCGAAGCTGAACGGGGTCTTTTGCAGCACCCGGTCAGCAGCGGTCAGCTCATAGGCCTGCTGCATCCAGTACAGGCGGTTGGCCAGGGCCACGTGGCGGTTGCCGGCGCCCTTGGGCTTGCCGGTGGAGCCAGAGGTGTAGATCACGTAGGCCAGGTGCTCCGGCGCCAGGTCGACGTGCGGGTTCGGTACGTGGGCCGGGTCTGCCTGCGGGGCCGGCAGTTCAAGTGTCGCCAGCCCTTCAGGCACCGGCAGGCGCAGGCCTGGCGCATGCAGCAGCAAGGCCATGCGGCTGTCCTCGATCATGTAGGCCAGGCGCTCCTCGGGGTAGTCCGGGTCCAGCGGCAGGTAGGCACCCCCGGCCTTGAGGATGGCCAGCAGGCCGATGACCAGCTCCAGCGAACGCTCGGCGGCGATGCCTACCAGCACGTCCGGGCCGACGCCGCGCTCAATCAACTGCAGGGCCAGGCCATTGGCGGCGTTGTTGAGCTGGCGATAGGTGAGTTGACGTGCGCCGAATGCCACGGCGCTCGCCTCGGGGCTGCGCTGGGCCTGCTGCTCGATCAGGCGGTGGACACAGTATTCGTCGGGGTAACGCTGCGCGGTCTGGTTCCAGGTGCGCGCAGTGTCCAGCTGTCCTGCGTCCATGAGGGGCAGCTCGGCCACTGGCGCCTGGGGGCTGGCAAGCATGCCACGCAGCAGGGTTTGCCAATGGCTGGCCATGCGCTCAAGGGTGCTGGTTTCGAACAGGTCGGTGGCGAAGGTCCAGGTCGCGCCCAGGCCGTCGGGTGTCTCGAAGGTGTCCAGGGCCAGGTCGAACTGGGCACTGTGGTGTTCGCCGCTCAGGGTCTGGACATCGAGCTGCGGCACCTTGAAGCCATCACCCAGCTGCTGGTCGAGCAGATTGCGGTGGGTGAACATCACCTGGAACAGCGGGTTGTGGCTCAGGCTGCGTGCAGGCTGCAGGGCTTCGACCAGTTGCTCGAACGGCAGGTCCTGATGCTGCTGGGCGCCCAAAGCGGCCTGGCGCACTTGTTCCAACAGCGCCTCTACGGTCAGTTGCCCATCGAAGCGCGCACGCAGGACCTGGGTATTGACGAAGAAGCCGATCAGCCGCTCGGTCTCCAGGCGGTGGCGGTTGGCGACGGGCACGCCGACACGGATGTCGTCCTGGCCGCTGTAACGCTGCAACAGCGCCTGGAACGAGGCCAGCAGCAGCATGAACAGCGTGACGTTGTGCTGTTGCGCCAGCTGTTGCAGGCCTGTGGTCATTTGCGTGTCCAAGGTCAGCCCCAGGCGGGCACCGCGGTAGCTCTGCACCGCAGGACGCGGGTGATCGGTGGGCAGCTCCAGTACCACCGGCTCATCGCCCAGCTGCTCACGCCAGTACACCAGCTGACGCTCGCGTTCACCGGCTGCCAGCCAGTCGCGCTGCCAGTGGGCGTAATCCAGGTACTGGACGGGCAGCGGCGCAAGGTTGGGCTGCGCGCCGCTGGTCAGGCTGGCATAGCTCTGCATCCATTCATCGACCATCACCTGCATCGACCAGCCATCGGAAACGATGTGGTGCTGGACCAGGGTCAGCACATGGTCCTGTGCCCCCAGTTGCAGCACACCGATGCGCAGCAACGGCCCATTGATCAAGTCGAAGGGCTGGGCAGTCTGGGCGTGGAGGAAGCCCTGGATCGCTGCGCCCTCCTCTTCTTGGCCCGCAACGGAGTGCACCGGCACAGGCAAACGCCAGTGGGCGTGGATGACCGGACGAACCTGAGCCTGCTCCTGGATGAAGGTGGTACGCAGGCTTTCGTGACGCTGCACCAGCAGGTTGAAGCTGTCTTCCAGCGCCTGCAGGTCCAGCTCGCCACGCAGGCGCAGGGCCATGGGGATGTGATAGGCGCTGCTGTGCGGTTCCAGCTGCCAGAGGAACCACTGCCGCTCCTGGGCGAACGACAGCTGCAGTGGCTGGTTGCGGTCCACCGGGGCAATCGGCGCGACGCGGTGGCCTTGCAGGGCGCTCACGGCCTGGGTGAAGGCATGCAGGGTGCTGTGTTCGAACAGCAGCGCCAGTGGCACCTCCAGGTCCAGTTCCTGGGCAACACGCGAAATCACCTGGGTGGCGAGCAGCGAATGCCCGCCCAGGTCGAAGAAGTGATCGGCCATGCCTACCTGGTCCAGGTGCAACACCTGGCGCCAGATGGCTGCAACGGTGCATTCGAGCTCAGTGCCCGGTGCCTGGAAAGCCTGCCGGGCTTGATCCAGATCAGGCGCAGGCAAGGCCTTGCGGTCCAGCTTGCCGTTGGGGCTCAAGGGCATTGCCGGCAGCCACACCAGGTGCGAAGGCACCATGTAGGCCGGCAAGGTCTCGGCCAGCCGGGCCTTGAGCTGGGCTTGCCAGGCGGCAAGATCAGCAGGCGCGCACGCGTCGGCCACGTAGCCGACCAGGTGCTGGCCTTGGGCATCCTGGCGGGCCACGACCACGGTTTCACTCGCGCCGGCCACCTCCAGCAGGCGCGCCTCGATTTCTCCCAGCTCGATGCGCTGGCCACGGATCTTCACCTGGTGGTCCAGGCGACCGAGGTACTCCAGCACGCCGTCGGCGCGGTAACGCACCCGATCACCCGTGCGGTACAAGCGCTCGCCATTACCCAGAGGGCTTGCCACGAAGCGCTCGGCGGTCAGCGCCGGGCGGCGGTGGTAGCCACGGGCCAGGCCTACGCCGCCCAGGTACAACTCACCGGCTACCCCCGGCACCACCGGTTGCAGGGCCCCGTCCAGCACGTAGGTGTGCAGGTTGGCGATGGGACGCCCGATGGGCACGCTGTCGCTGCCCTCCTCCACGCAGGTCCAGTGGGTGACGTCGATGGCGGCTTCGGTCGGGCCGTACAGGTTGTACAGGCCGGCCTTGGGCAGGCGTGCGAACACCTGGGCCTGGGCATCGAGCGCCAGCGCCTCGCCACTGCACAGGATGCGTCGCAGGCTGTGGCACCCGTCCAGGTCCGGCGATTGCAGAAACACCTGCAGCATCGACGGCACGAAGTGCAGCGTGCTGATGCCGTGCTGCTCGATCAGCGCCACCAGCTGCGCCGGGTCGCGGTGCGCGCCGGGCTCGGCCACCACCAGTTGGGCGCCGGTCATCAACGGCCAGAAGAACTCCCACACCGACACGTCGAAGCTGAACGGGGTCTTTTGCAGCACCCGCTCAGCAGCGGTCAGCTCATAGGCCTGCTGCATCCAGTACAGGCGGTTGGCCAGGGCCACGTGGCGGTTGCCGGCGCCCTTGGGCTTGCCGGTGGAGCCGGAGGTGTAGATCACATAGGCCAGGTGCTCCGGCGCCAGGTCGACATGCGGGTTCGGTACGTCGGCCGGATCTGCCTGCGGGGCCAGCAGTTCAAGTGTCGCCAGCCCTTCAGGCACCGGCAGGCGCAGGCCTGGCGCATGCAGCAGCAAGGCCATGCGGCTGTCCTCGATCATGTAGGCCAGGCGCTCCTCGGGGTAGTCCGGGTCCAGCGGCAGGTAGGCACCCCCGGCCTTGAGGATGGCCAGCAGGCCGATGACCAGCTCCAGCGAACGCTCGGCGGCGATACCTACCAGCACGTCCGGGCCGACGCCACCCTCGATCAACTGCAGGGCCAGGCCATTGGCGGCGTTGTTGAGCTGGCGATAGGTGAGATGACGTGGGCCGAACACCACGGCGCTCGCCTCGGGGCTGCGCTGGGCCTGCTGTTCGATCAGGCGGTGGACACAGTATTCGTCGGGGTAACGCTGCGCGGTCTGGTTCCAGGTGCGCAGGCCGTGCTGTTCACTGGCAGCGAGCATCGGCAGCTCGCCTATGGCCTGTGCAGGGCAGGCCACCATGCCGCGCAGCAGGGTCTGCCAGTGAGCGGCCATACGCTCGATGGTGGCGGCTTCGAACAGGTCGGCAGCGTACACCAGAGCCACGGAGATGCCCTGCGGCGTTTCCAGGGTCTCAAGGGACAACTCGAACTGCGCGCCGGCGCCGTCAAGCTGCAGTTCGCGGGCCTGCAAACCCGGCAGGCTGGTGCCAGTAGCAGTGGCGCCGACCGTGCTCAGGTGGTTGTACATCACTTGGAACAGCGGGTTGTGATTCAGCGCGCGCTGGGGGTTGAGCACTTCCACCAGGCGGTCGAACGGCAGGTCCTGGTTGGCCTGGGCCGACAACGTCACCTCCTTGACCGTCTGCAGCCAATGGCCTGACGACTGCTCAGGTTGCGGACACAAACGCATGACCAGGGTGTTGACGAAAAAGCCCACCACCGCCTCCAGCTCCTGGCTGTTGCGGTTGTTCACCGGCACCCCGATGCGCAAGTCCGGCTGGCCGCTGTGGCGTTGCAACAGCAAGGCGAAGCTACCCAGGAACAGCTGGAACAAGGTGACGCCCTGGGCTTGGGCCAGCTCGCGTACCTGACGCTCCAGGTCCTGCGGCAGGTGCAGGTCAAGGCGCCCGCCACGGTCGCTGAGCTGCGCCGTGCGCGGGTGATCGGTCGGCAGCGACAGCACCACCGGTTCACCCCCAAGGCGTTCGACCCAATAAGCCTGCTGGCGCTGCATCTCGCCTTGGGCCAGCCACTGGCGCTGCCAGTGGGCGTAGTCGGCGTATTGCACCGCCAGCGGTTGCAGGGGGCACGTATGGCCGGCATTGAAGGCGCTGTAGAGCTCGACGAACTCGTGCACCAACAGGCTCATGGACCAGCCGTCGGAGGTGATGTGATGCAGCGTCAGCACCAGCACCCATTCGTCCATTGCGCGCTCGATCACCTTGACCCGCATCAGGGGCCCCTGGTGCAGGTCGAACAGGCGCGTGATTTCGGCGCGCACCGCAAGCTCCAGCTGGGGTTGGCTGGCATCGGGCAAGGCCGTCCATTGCAGGTCCACCGCCCCGGCCGGCTGCACCTGCTGATAAAGCTGGCCATCCTCCTGGACGAACGTGGTGCGCAAGGCTTCGTGCCGTGCCAGCAAGGTGTCCATCGCCCGCTGCAAGGCCTGGCGATCAAGCTCGCCCTGCAGCCGCACGGCCAGCGGGGTGTGGTAGGCGGTGCTCTGGGGCTGCAGGGTCCAGTACAGCCATTGACGCTGCTGGGCGAATGACGCCGGCAGGCGCTCGCTGCGCGGCAGTGCCGCAGCGGCCGTCTGTTCGCGGTAGCGCTCGCAGTGCTCCAGCGCCTGGGCCAGTTCACCCAGGTTGGCCGTGTCGAACATGGCCCGCAGCGGCAGGTCGAGCCCCAGTTGGCGGCGTACCCGCGAGACGATCTGCACGGCCAGCAACGAGTGGCCCCCCAGGCTGAAGAAGTTGTCGCCAAGCCCCACTGCCGGCACCTTGAGCACCTGTTCCCAGATGCCCGCCAGGGCGTGTTCTCGCTCGGTCACAGGCGGCACGTGGGCAGCGGCGGCACGCGCCTGGGTCGGCTGAGGCAGCGCGCGGGTGTCGAGCTTGCCGTTGGCGGTCAGGGGCATGACGGCCAGGGCCTGGTAGGTACTGGGCAGCATGTAATCAGGCAGGCGCGCTTGCAGCCAGGCTTCCAGTTGCGCCTGCGCGTCAGTGCCCGCATAGACCACATAGGCCACCAGTTGCGCATGGGCCGCTTCGCCCACCAGCAGCACGGCCGCGTCGCGCACCTGGGGCGCCGCACGCAGGGCCAGCAGCACTTCATCCAGGTCGATGCGGTAGCCGCGCAGCTTGACCTGGCGGTCGACACGGCCAAGGAACACCAGCTCGCCCGAGGGCAGACGACGCACCCGGTCGCCTGTGCGATACAGGCGCGCACCCGGTGCGCCGAAGGGATCGGGCACGAAGCGTTCGGCGGTCATGCCCGGGCGGTTCTGGTATCCACGAGCAAGGCCCGCGCCACCGATGTACAACTCGCCGTGGCTGCCCGGCGCCTGGCGTTGCAGGCCGGCATCGAGCACCTGGGTGCTGGTGTTGGGCAATGGCCGGCCCAGCACGATGGGGCTGTCTGCCGCGCTGAGGTTCTGGGTCAGTACGCCGACGGTGGTTTCGGTCGGGCCGTAGTGGTTGATGATGTCGCAGCGGCCCAGTGCGCGCAGGCGTTCGATCAGTGCAGGCGAACAGGCCTCGCCACCGAGCACCAGACAGCGGGCAGGCAGCACCTGTTGCGGTTGGTCAGCGCCCAGCAGCGCCTCCAGGTGCGACGGCACGATTTTCAGCACGTCGATGCCATGGTCCTGCATGTAGGCGCCGAAGCGCTGCGGGTCGAGGGCCACGTCCTGCTCGATGATGTGCAGCGAGCGCCCGGAGCACAGTGCGCCGAACAGCACGGTATGCCCCAGGTCCGCCGCCAGGGTGGAGACCACCGCCATGCTGCTGGCGCCCTGCAGCGGCAGGGTCTGGAAAATGCCTTGCAGGTAGTTGCCCAGGGCGGCGTGGCTGACGGCCACGCCCTTGGCGGTGCCGGTGGAACCGGAGGTGTAGATGACGTAGGCCAACTCGGCCGCGTCGATTGGCCGCTGTGGGCCCCGTGCACTGACTTCAGGGCGAGCGGGGTCGAGCAACAGGGTCGTCACCCCGGCGAGCTGCGGCAGGCTGGCTTGCAGCACCTGCTGGGTCAGTAGCACGCCGACCCGGCTGTCCTCGATCATGTAGGCCAGCCGCTGGGCGGGGAATGCCGGGTCCAGCGGTACATAGGCCGCCCCGGCCTTCCACACGGCCAGCAGGCCGATCACCATTTCCAACGAGCGCCCGGCGGCCAGGCCGACGCACACCTGAGCACCGACGCCCAGCTCGACCAGTTGCAGGGCCAGCGCGTTGGCGCGGGCATCCAACTCGGCGTAGCTCAGGCGTTGCCCAGCGAATGTCAGCGCCAGGGCATGGGGAACGCGCTGCACCTGGGCCTCGAACATCTCCAATGCCGACGGCGCTGCCGGTGCCTGCGGGCCTGCGGCCTGCTGGTGCAAAAGCGCCGCCTGATGGGCGTCGAGCAAAGGCAGTTGGTCCAGTGGCTGGTCGGCATCCTCGCTCATCGCCTGCAGCAGCTGCAGCCAGTGCCCGGCCATACGCGCGATGGTGGCCGGCTCGAACAGCTCGCTGGCGTAGGTCAGCGAGGCATGCAGGTGGCCACCGCGCTCGAAGGTGGTGAGGGTCAGGTCGAAGGGCGTGGGGCGGCTGCTCGCCTCCAGAGGGCGCAGTTCCAACCCCTCGCCCACCGTCATCACCTCGATATCGGCAACGTTCGGCAAGTGGTTGTACATCACCTGGAACAGCGGGTTATGGCTCAGGCTGCGGTCAAGGTCCAGGGCCTCGACCAACTGTTCGAAGGGCAGGTCCTGGTGCGCCTGGGCACCGGCGGCGGTCTGTTTCACGGCGCCCAGCAGGCTGGCGACCGACTGCTGGCCTTGCAGGGTGGTGCGCAGCACATGGGTGTTGACGAACAGACCGATCAAGCCTTCGACCTCGGCCCGATTGCGGTTGGCCACGGGCACGCCGATGCGCAGATCGGTCTGGCCGGTGTGGCGGTACAACAGCACATTGAATGCTGCCAGCAACACCATGAACAAGGTCACGTTATGCTGGCGCGCTAGGGCCCGCAGTTGTTCCGCCAGGGCGGGATCGATGACCAGCTCGTGACGCTGGCCGCGCTGGCTGGCCACCGCCGGGCGTGGAAAATCGGTGGCAAGCTCCAGCAACGGCTGCTCATCGCCCAACTGCTCGCGCCAGTAGTCCAACTGCCGCACCTGCTCACCGGCCTCCAGCCACTTGCGTTGCCACAGGGCGTAGTCCATGTACTGGACAGGCAAAGCCGGCAGCGCGGGTTCAACGCCTGCGGCAAAGGCTTGGTAGGCCTGGACGAACTCGTCGATGAGCACGTTCATCGACCAGCCATCGGACACGATGTGGTGCAGGGTCAACAGCAGCACATGCTCCTGCGCCCCAAGCGTCAGCAAGCTCACGCGCATCAAGGGGCCCACGGCCAGATCGAAGGGTTGCAGCGCCTCTTGTTCGGCCAGCTCGCGCACACGGCGCGCCTGGGCATCGGCGTCCAGCTCAACCAGGCTGTGCTTGGCAACGTGCACCGGGTGTTTGGCCGCCACCTGCCGGACCTGGCCGTCTGCGCCTTCGGCAAACACCGTGCGCAGGCTCTGGTGGCGCTCTACAAGGCAAGCAAAGGCCTGCTCCAGCGCCGCCACGTTCAAAGGCCCGCTCAAGCGCACGGCGCTGGGCAGGTTGTAGGCACCGCTGCGCGGGTCCAGCTGCCAGAGGAACCACATGCGCTGCTGGGCATACGACAGTGCATCGCGGTCCGGGACCTGCACGTCGGCGGCGATGGGGAATTGGGAAAAGTCGATGCCTTCGGCGCGCAGGCCATCCAGAAACAGATGACGCTTGTCCACTGGCAGCTCTATGAAACGGCGGGCAAGCTTGAGGGACTTATCGGCATTCATCTGCGACCTTCCATACAGTTGGGTATCGAGCGTTGGCTCGGCTATCCCTACGGGACGTAGGAAGACGCGAGAAAATTAGCCGCGCAGCTTAGGCGCTGGCGTCAGGCATGCCGGTGAGGCGCCGGTTAAATCGGTGCTCGTATCGCTCGTTAACCCTGCACAACGACAGACCGACAGGGGTTGACCGTGGACCTTCAGAGCATTCTCAGCAGGCTGTTCGCCAATGCCCATGGCGTGGGCATCGAGGGCGTCTACCAGTTCGTCTTCGCCCATGACCGGGCCTTCTGGTCGGAGGTACGCGAGCAGAGCCGCACCGGTGTTGGCCGCCACGCCGCGCCGGACGTCACCATCGAGGTGGCCGAACGCGACTTTCTCGGGATCATGGGCGGCACGGCCAATGTCGAGGAACTGTTCGCCAGTGCGCGGCTGAAGATCACCGGCAACATGGGCCTGGCCACGCTGCTGCCGCAGATCATCAACAGCGCGCGGCAAGGCACTTCGGCCAGCAAGGTGGCCATGAATCAACGCTACGCCACGCCCGCACGCATCAGCGAACGTGTATCGGCAGCGCAGCCTGTGCTGCGTGAGGTACCCCGCCTGGCGCGGGCGCAGCTGTCAGCCGAGCGTTTTGCCCGGGAGTACCTGCCGCTGGGCATGCCGGTGGTGATGAGCGATGCCCTGCACGACTGGCCGCTGTTCAGCATGGGGCGTGAGGCGTCCATCGCGCACTTTGCCGAGCTGCAAGGCATCACCCGCCACGGCGATTATGTGAAGAAAACTTTCTCCACCGACCGCGACTTTCGCGCCACCTCCATGGCCGACTTCATTGCCTCGCTGGACACGCCGGCCAAACCGGGTGAAAACCCAGCCTACATGGGCAACAACATCGTCCCGGAAAAGCTCCTGGCGCTGATCCGCTTCCCCGACTACTTCGAGCGTTCGCGCTACATCGCGCCGCGCATCTGGATTGGGCCCAAGGGCACGCTCACACCCTTGCACCGGGATGACACCGACAACCTGTTCGCCCAGGTCTGGGGGCAGAAGTCGTTCATCCTTGCCGCCCCGCATTACCGTCCGGCGCTGGGCACCTGGTCGACCAGCCCCAAGGGTGGCCTGGACGGCTGCGACTTCAACCCCGATGCCGCCGACTACCAGCGGTTCCCGGCCGCCCGCGATGTGCCGTTCCTGCGTGTGGTGCTGCAAGCCGGCGACCTGCTGTTCTTGCCCGAGGGTTGGTTCCACCAGGTGGAGTCGGTGTCCGCCTCGCTGTCGGTCAACTTCTGGGTGAACTCCGGTCGCGGTTGGTAAGGCGCGGTTAATTTGCCTGGGCGTCGGCTCGTTTCTCAGCAAAGACGTCTGCACGAGAACGCCCCATGCCCAGCCCAGCCCGCATGACCCAAACCCTCCAGCAAAGCCTACGCCGCCTGATTGGCGGCGCCAGGCGCCAAGCCCAGCCCTACCGCCTGTTCGACCTGGTGCTCAGCCGCCGCCTGAGCCTCACCCCTTCGCTCACCCGGCTGGTGTTCACAGGCCCCGACGTGGCGCAGATGACCACCCTGGCACCGGACCAGCGGGTGAAGCTGTTCTTCCCGGCGCCCGATGGCTCCCTTGCGCAACTGTCTGCCGACCAGCACTGGAAGGCCGCCCACAGCGCGCTCGCTGCCGAACAGCGCCCACCGATGCGTACCTACACCTTGCGCGCGCTGCGCCCAGAGGCCTTGGAGGTGGACGTGGATTTCGTCCTGCACGGTGTCAACGGCCCTGCCTCGGCCTGGGCTACCCAGGCGCGGCCGGGGGATCGCCTGCAGATGCTGGCACCGAACCTGGCCCATGCGGGAGACCCTGGTGGGTACGAGTGGAAGCCGCCGCAAGGGGTACGCAACGTGTTGCTGGTCGGGGATGAAACGGCGCTGCCAGCGATTGCCGGCATCCTCGAAGCCCTGGCCGTGACGCAACCGGACCTGGCGGTGCAGGCGTTCATCGAAGTGCCCTTGCAGGCCGACTGCCTGGATGTGCGTCACGGCAGCGGCGTTGAGCTGCACTGGCTGCCACGGGATCTTTTGAACTGCGAACAGGGCCAGGCCATGCTGCATGCCGTGCGTGAACTGGCCCGACTGCCCCAGGGGCACGCAGTGCCCGAGGCCAGGCTGGAGGATATCGATATTGACACGCGCATTCTGTGGGAACAGGCCAGTACCGCCTGCAGCGTATTCCACGCCTGGGTGGCGGGCGAGTCGGCCACGGTCATGGCCATACGTCGTCATTTGATCAAGGAGCGCGGGTTGCCACGTCAATGGCTGACCCTGATGGGCTACTGGCGCGCTGGCAGAACCCTGGACTGACGGGGCGTGTAGCCGGGGGCACACGGCCCCCCGCTGGACTCAGACCGCCGCGGCCACGGCAGCGGCGAAGCGCTGAGCGACCTCGTCGACCTGCTCGTCGCTGATGATCAAGGGCGGCAGGAAACGCACCACTGCCCCGTGGCGGCCACCGAGTTCCAGGATCAGGCCTCGCTTGAGGCACTCGCGCTGTACGCGAGGGGCCAGTTCGCGGTTGGCTGGCGGGTGCCCCTGGGCGTCTGCCATGCCTTGCGGATCGACCAATTCCACGCCCAGCATCAACCCCCGACCACGGATGTCCCCCAACTGCGGATAGTCTGCCTGCAGGCGCTGCAAATGCCCGCGCAGGCGCTGACCCATGGCCTCGGCATGGTCGGCCAGGCGGTGCTCGACCAGGTATTCGAGCACGGCAGACCCTGCAGCCATGGCCATCTGGTTGCCGCGGAAGGTGCCGGCATGGGCGCCTGGCTTCCAGGTGTCGAGCCAGTCGCGGTAGACCACCACGGCCAGGGGCAGGCTGCCACCGATGGCCTTGGACAGGGTGACGACGTCTGGCACGATACCGGCGTGTTCGAAGGCGAACATGCGTCCGGTACGGGCGAAACCGCTCTGGATTTCATCGACGATCAGCGCAACACCCGCCTGCTCGGTGATGCGCCGTACACCCTTGAGCCACTCGATGTCGGCGGGTATCACGCCGCCTTCGCCCTGCACCACTTCCAGAATCACCGCGGCTGGCAGCGGCACCCCGCTTTCGGGGTCGAGCAGCAGGTTTTCCAGGTAGTGCAGGTTGGCCTTCACCCCCGCTTCGCCGCCCAGGCCGAACGGGCAGCGGTAGTCGTAGGGGTATGGCATGAACTGCACGCCGCTGCCCAGCAATGCGCCCAGGGGCTGCTTGGGACCCAGGCTGCCCATCAGGCTCAGTGCCCCTTGGCTCATGCCGTGGTAGGCGCCCTGAAAGGTCAGGACCGTGCTGCGGCCGGTGGCGCTGCGCACCAGCTTGAGCGCGGCCTCCACCGCATCGGTACCGGTGGGGCCACAGAACTGCACCTTGGCTTCACGGCGCAGTGCTTCGGGCAGCACGGCGAACAGGTCCTGGACGAAGCGGTCCTTGACTGGGGTAGTCAGGTCCAGGGTGTGCAGGGGCAGTTCATCGGCCAGCACGCGCTGGATGGCTTCGACTACCACGGGGTGGTTGTGGCCCAGCGCCAGCGTACCGGCACCGGCCAGGCAATCGATGAACTGGCGGCCTTCGACGTCCTCGACATAGATGCCACGGGCGCGCTTGAGGGCCAGCGGGATACGGCGGGGGTAGCTGCGGGCATTGGATTCCTGTTGCTGCTGGCGGTGCAGCAGCGGCGAATCGGTGAATTCGTACAGGGGGTGCGGGGTGGTGGCCGGTGGGACCTGAGCAAGGCTGGTAGCGGTGGACATGGTGGATCCTCGCAAGCAAGCGAATGGGCGGTAGTCGCTTGAGAGACGCTTAGCCGGGGGGAGGATTTAGGGGGGCTTTGCTCTTGCTCTTGCTCTTGCTCTTGCTCTTGCTCTTGCTCTTGCTCTTGCTCTTGCTCTTGCTCTTGATCTGGCTTTTGATCTTGCT
>NZ_JBICKJ010000018.1:0-219573 GCF_043104125.1 Pseudomonas sp. xss_4 | reverse complement strand
TTCATGGGGGTGCGTATCTCGTGGCTCATGGTGGTCAGGAACGTGCTTTTCATGAGGCTGGCCTGCTCGGCTTCATCCTTGGCATGGCGAAGCTGCTCCAGCAAGCCACGACTCAGCGCCAGTTGTGTCTGCAGGGCGCGCTCGGCTTCGACTCGCTTCTGGATCAGTTTGCGCAGGTAGCTGTTCCAGAAAACGACACCTGCGATCAGCAACGCCGCAAGGACCAACACCTGTAGTGCCAGTTCTCGGTAGTTGCGCCATGGGCTGTCGCTGACCACGGTGCTGGTCCTCCAGCGATTGATCAACTGCTCGAGTTCTTCGGGCGCTATGCTCAGTAAGGCTTTGTCCAGGATCGATTGCAATTGTGGCTGATCGGCCGCGACGGCAAACGCCGCAACGGCCGGATCTTCGTCAAGAATGCTTGCGATCTGAAGTCGGTTCTTGAAGACGTGACTGATGTAGTAAGCCGCATTGATATGGCTGCTCAAAGCGGCATCGGCACTGCGATTGACCACAGCCTCCATCAGGTCCAGGGGGTTGTCGACTTCGACAAGCCGGGCCTGGGGGTAGCGCTGTTGCAGCATGGCGCGCTGCGGAGAGCTGCGAATCAACGCGATTCGTTGCGGTTCAAAGCGCTGGCTACCGGCCTGCAACGGGTAATCGGCGCGGGTAACGAGCACACGCGGGCTGATCAGGTAGGGCCGTGTAAAGCGCACGTGCTTGGACCGTTCGGCGCCGTAACCCAACGCGCCGATCATCATTGCGTCGCCTTGGCCCAGGCGGTCGATCATGGACTGGGCGGACTCGGCTTGCCTGATATGAAATTGCAGCCCGGTCCTCAGGGTAATTTGTTTGAGCAGGTCCAGGGTTATGCCACTGGGCCGCTGCTGGTCATCGTAGAACGTCAAGGGCGCCAAGGCCGGATTGATCAACACGTCTACGACCGGGTGAGCCGTGATCCAGGCTTGCTCCTCGTCGGTCAGTACACTCAGGTGGCGCTGTAACAAAAGACTGGTGTTGCTGTTGCTCCAGCGCTTGAGAATGGCCAGGCGCTCGCTTTCGCCAATCCGGCGCAGTGCTTTGTCGAGCAGTTGACGCAGTGCATCGTTATCGCGTGCCACTGCAAAGGCAAACGCCTCAGGAACAATCGGTGAGAAGTGATCGATCCGCAGTGCGCCTTTGAATGTCTTGCCAATCAGATAGTCCGTGCTGATAGCATCGCCCAGGTAGGCGTCGGCTTCGCCCATTGCCACGGCGGCCAGACCCGCCTGGGTAGAGCGATATAAAATCAGTTGCGCTGCCGGATAAAGGGCGCGGGCACGATTGGCCGGCAGATAATGGTCAACCATGGCCAGACGCAGCCCTGCAAGGTCGTGGGCAGGTGCAAGGCGCTGGCCTTCCCGGGTCACGATCACCGGCAGGTCATCGGCATACGCTGTAGTCAAGCTCAACCCGGCGTCTGCAGCCTCAAAGCTGTTGGAGCTGCCCAGCACGTCCACACGTCCTTCATGCAGCGCCTCTATGGCCTGATAGCGGCTATCGAAACGTTTGACTTCAACGGCTATACCCAACAAATCTGCAATGATGCCGACGTAATCTGCCGTCAGGCCTTCGTAGTCATTGGGACTGACATTGATATCGAATGGCGGATAGTCGGGCCGGGAAGTGCCCAACACCAAGCGCTTGCGGGCGTCCAGCCACTGGCGCTCGGCCGTTTGCAGCTTCAAAGGCTGCGTGGCACTTACTGAACGGGCCAGCAAACTGCGCGTCTCGCTGGCCAGCGACTGCGCGACGGCGCACGCCAGCACCATCAGCAGGACGGTGCTCGCCAGCACGCGTTTGATCGTCATGCGCCGCTCAGTAGACGTGGTTACGCTTGGCGAGATCGACCATCTCCACCAGTGACTCGGTCTTGAGTTTTTCCATGATCCGGCCGCGGTAGGTGCTGATGGTTTTGGCGCTGAGGTTCATGCAGCTGCCGATGTTCTTGTTGCTTTCTCCACGTGTCAGGCGCCTGAGGACTTCCATTTCGCGGTTGGAAAGGCTCGCCAAGCGCACCGGCTCGCTTTCCAGCGAATTGCTGTTGACCGACATCTGCGGGAACGTCGAATAGCCTTTTACCAGGGCCTTGAGCGCGAACAGCAAGGCTTCGTGATCTTCCTCCTTGGTCACGAATGCGCCGATGCCTGCGTCCAGACAGCGGCGTACATACAAGTCTGTTGCCTGGCCGGTGAGGACCATGATTTTGGGCACCTGATCGAGCGATTGCAGGCGCTTGATGACTTCCATGCCGTCCAGCCCAGGCAAACCGATGTCCAGAATCACCACGTCCGGTTTCAGCTCGCGTGCCATTTGCGCGACTTCACTGCCATTGCCCACTTCTGCGATCACATTGAAACGTTCATGTTCGAGCAGCATGCGCAAAGATAAGCGGACGATGGGGTGGTCCTCCACGATCAGCACGTTGGTCATTAGGAAAACTCCTGTTCAGATGTGGTCCAGCTCCTGAGGTACTCAGGAATACTTCTGTAAGCGGGTTGTCAGAAGCGCAGCACGATACGACCATTACCGAACTTTAGTAATGCCGAGTATATGAGGTGTTGAATTACCCTCAAGGGGCTGTTGAAAATTCCTACAAAAAGGAGGCCGATTCAGCGGCGTTTGGCCTATTGTTGGCCGCCAAACCGTAAGATCAGCTACACGCTGTGTGTACTTTACTTACGCGTGCTGACGATGCAGGGTGCTCTATCAACGATTTGCCAACCCGTGCGGGTCGAGCTGCTAGCATCCCCTGGCAGTTGGGGCATCGACCTTGCAAACGTTCCTGCGCACACCCTCGGCAAAAGGTGCACTCGAAGGAGCAGATAAAGGCATCGAGGCTGTCACCGGGCAGAGCGGCATCACAACACTCGCAGTTGGGGCGCAATTCCAGCATAAGCGTGATTCCTGTCGGGACTGTCTGCACGCAGTGTGTTCCGGACCGGAACTGGCTGGCAAGCTAGACGCGGTAAAGGTGCGCATGCCCCGCACGGTAAAGGGCCGATTCGGCGAACGGCGTGTCGCCCAGTACTCGGCCCACCAGAATCAACGCGGTACGGCGATAACCTTTGACAGTGGCGCGCTCGACGATGTCGTCCAGTGTGCCTCGCACCCAATCCTGGTCCGGCCAAGTGGCGCGGTAGACCACGGCAACGGGGCAGTCGCCACCGTAGTGAGGCAGTAGCTGTTCGACGATGCGTGCCAGGTGCTTGACCCCCAGGTGAATGGCTAGCGTCGTGCCATGACGCGCAAGCGCCTCTAGTTGCTCGCCGGCTGGCATGGGCGAGCTGTCTGCGAAGCGGGTCAGGATCACGCTCTGGGCGACGTCGGGCAAGGTCAGTTCGCATCCCAGTAACGCGGCGCTGGCAGCCACGGCGGTGACGCCTGGCACAATCTGATAGTCGATGCCAAGACGCTGCAGATGGCGGATCTGTTCACCGATGGCGCCATAAAGGCTCGGATCACCGCTGTGCACACGCGCGACATCCTTGCCCTGCGCATGGGCGCACTCGACGGCATCGATGATCTGCTCGAGGTGCAGCTCTGCGCTGTTGATCAGGGTATCGGCGCAGTGGCCTTCCAGAACGGCAAGGGGGACCAGAGAGCCGGCATAGATGATGACAGGGCAGGTGCGAATCAGGCGCTGCCCCTTGACCGTGATCAGCTCGGGGTCGCCGGGGCCGGCGCCGATGAAGTAAACCGTCATGGTATTCCTGAATGATTGACAAAGGTGAGCGGGATCAGTGAGCGATGGCCAGGGTCGCAGGGCCCAGCGTTCGACGCGTGACCAGCAGTTGCGGGCCGCCATTGTACTGGTCAGCCATGGCCAGCGCTGCACTCTCGGCCACGCCCCAGCACCCGCTGTGCGCATAGGCGACGGCTGAGCGATGGCTCAGATGCGTTTCGAAGCGATTCAAGTGCGGTGCAGGGTAGAACACCAAGGGCAGCGCCAGGTGGCTGGCCAGTGCATGCAGCCCTGGCTCGTGCGACTTGAGATCGATGCTGGCGATACCGTGAAGGTGCGTAGGGTCCAGGCCTCGCTGGGCGAGGCCTTGTTCGAGCAAGGTCAACAAGCTGTCCATCGGGCAACCCCTGCGGCAGCCAAACCCTACGTAGAACGGCTTCACTCTGGTCGGCTGAAGCGGCGATACAGCGCTGCGCTGATCAGGCCAAGGGCAAGCCAGAATGCTGCATTGGTGAGCCAGGACGCCAGCTGGAACTGAGTCTCCAGCGCCGCTGGAGCCAAACTCTGGTGCACTTCAGGCTGAGGAGCACCCATCACGTGCGGCAGCAGCAGGACAATGACGCCCACCCCCTTCAAGGCCCAGTGGCGGGCAAATACCAGCAGTGCCAGGCCCACGGCCGTGGCACCCGCGGCGCCAGCCCACCAGACCTGGCGTTGCGCCAAGTCCGCCGCAGCGGTGCCCGGCAGCTCCGGCGGCAGCCCGAGCGTGGGCGCCAGGCAGAACACGGCGAAACCGGCCAGGCCCCAGGCAGCACCACTGGCCGTGGTGCGCGGTTGGCGCAGGCTGTACAAGCCAGCCAGTATCAAAGCGAACCCCACCGCCACGACCAGGTTGCCGCCGGTGGTCGAGAGCGTGCGCTGCCAACCCTCTTCGGGTGACCAGGCCTCGTCACTGTGCTCATGGGCAGCCTCGGTATCTTGGGCATGGGCATGGGCATGTGCCGGGGCCGATGCCTCGTATGTCTCCGCTTCCAGGATCAGCGGGCTGACCCACAAACTTTGCAGCACGGTCAGCAGCAGTGCCGCCAGCAGTCCGCTGAAGCCCGCCGTACGGGCAATGTGCGTGATCATGGGTGGCACTCAGTGGCAGGGGAAGGCGGCGCTGTGCCGGGTGTCATGCGCAGCGTTGTGAACGGCTTCGATGTGCGAGAAACCGGCAAAGTAGACCAGGCACAAGCCCAGCAGGCTGGCGCTTACAGCGACGACAATGCGTTGGCTGAGGGATACGGGGGCAACGATGCTGGTAACGTGCGGGCGGGTTGTGATGGGCATTGGCGCCTTCCTCTGCGTGTTGGGGACGGGCAGGCGCGGCAGCTGCAGGCGATACCCGCAGGAATGCGACAGCGCCCGCCCACCGCGGGGTGTTGATGGACGCCAGGCCGGTCTCCGGGCTTGCGAGGAGGAGTGTATCTCCTGGGCAGCGTCACCTTCCCATGCCGAATTTCCTGGCACAGTGGTAAAGACGCCTCACTCGCTTACCGTTGCGGGGGCAGCACCGGAATAGTCAAAGCCTGCCTGACAGGCCTGTGACGCACCGATTTCCCGTTTCACCCTCTTGGGGCACCTGACGCAATGCGATAGAAAAGCACGAGCGCTGCGCTGCGTCAAATGCACAGGCGAGGCGGGCAAGCGCTCGATCATTGCTGAGCGAAGGCGATTAGCCGCTCACCATCGAGCCGATACCGCAGCCACTCGTTCTGCGGTTGCGCCCCCAGTGCGTCATAAAACCCAATGGCCGGCTCGTTCCAATCCAGCACACTCCATTCCAGACGGCCGCAGCCTTGGGCAACCGCCTGCTTGGCAATGTGCCGGAGCAACTGACGTCCGGCGCCATCGCCACGGTCGTTTGGGGTGATGTAGAGGTCTTCCAGGTAGATGCCATTGCGCCCAAGCCAGGTCGAGTAACTGTAGAAGTAAATGGCAAAACCAATCGCACGGCCCTCACGTTCGGCCATCAGGCAATGAACGGTGCTGCCTGCGTCGAACAGGCTGCGCTCGATGTCCTGGGGAGTGGCCAGCACTTCGTCGCGGGCGCGCTCGTACTCGGCCAATTCGGTAATGAAATCCAGGATCTGTTGGGCGTCAGTGCGTAGGGCAGGGCGAATTACAAGACTCATCGAGCGCTTATCCTTTATCGGCTGCGAGTGGTACAGCTATGTGTATCTGCAAAATTCTCTGTATCTGTACTGCAAGGGTGAAGCGTGCACTGGGCTAGTGTGAACTCTTTCCTGAACCCAGTGGAATACCCGTCATGCTCGCCTCGCTCGACCTGCTGATCGCCTTCGTCCTGTTCGCATTCGTTTCTTCCATCACTCCTGGGCCCAACAACACCATGCTATTGGCTTCGGGCGTGAATTTCGGTGTGCGCCGCTCGGTGCCACATGCGCTGGGCGTCAGCGTAGGGTTCATGGTCATGGTGCTTGCCGTCGGCCTGGGCCTGGGAGAGGTGTTCAAGGCCTGGCCTGCGCTCTACACCGTACTGCGCTATGCCGGAGCGGGCTATCTGCTTTACCTGGCTTGGAAAATCGCCACCTCAGGGCCGGTTGGCACCGCTTCTACGGCAGAGCCCAAGCCTATTGGCTTCTGGGCCGCGGCTGCTTTCCAATGGGTCAACCCGAAGGCCTGGGTCATGGCCATCGGCGCAATAACGACCTATACCCCGGCGCAAGGCTACGTCGCTAACGTGGTGGTCATCTCCGCCTTGTTCGCTTTGGTGAACCTACCCAGCGTGGGGGTATGGGTCATGTTCGGCAGTGCGCTGCGCGGTCTGCTGCAGAACCCGCGCTGGCTGATGCTGTTCAATGTCCTGATGGCTGCACTGCTGGTCATTTCTCTCTACCCGCTGCTGTTTGTAGAATCGGCGTTTCACCCTTGATGCAGAAGGCAGCGCCCATCATGCAACTGACACCGTGGTCCCACGACTGTAGCGAAGGGTTCATCCTGCGCGGCTGGCGCAGCGAGCCTACAGGGCGACCCCTGCTGCACGTTCTGCACGGCAACGGGTTCTGCTCGCTGGCCTATCAACCGTTGCTGATGCACCTGGGCCAGCACTTCGATCTTTGGCTCAGCGACGTCCAGGGGCACGGGGACAGTGACCACGGCGGCCCATTCCGTGGCTGGAACCGCACGGCAGCGCTGGCCGCCGAAGCCTTCAGCGCACACGTGGCTGAGTATGGCAACGTCCCCCGGCTTGCCATCGGTCATAGCTTCGGTGGAGTGCTCACCGGGTTGCTGCTGGCCAATGAGCCGCAGCTGTTCGAGCGCGCGGTGCTACTCGACCCGGTGATCTTCAGCCGGCGCATGCTGTTTTCGATGAAGCTGGCCGCCTGCTTCGGGTTGAATCGGCACCATGCGCTGGCGCGCAAAACGGCCGGCAGGCGCAGCACCTGGCCGGACCGCCCCTCAGCCATGACTTCCCTGCAAGGGCGGGGCATTTTCAAAGGCTGGACCGACGCGGCATTGCAGGCCTACGTGGCGCACGCGATCGCCGAAGGCGAAGGGGGTGTAATGCTCAAGTGCCGTCCAAGCCGCGAAGTGGACATTTTCAGTACCTATCCGTCCCACCTGTGGTCGAGCCTGGCGCGTATCAGCGTGCCGACGCGTGTGGTGTACGGCAGCCAGACCTACCCTTATGTACAGGCCTCGGCGATACGGCTGGCAGCGCTCAACCCTCATGTCAGTGCGCAGCAGGTCGCTGGCGGACACTGTTTCATGCAGGAAAATCCTGAGGCTGCGGCGCAGGAGGTGCTGGCTTTCCTCCAACCCAGCGTCCTACCCATAGAACACGCTGGACCGTTCCAGGTAGCTAGCCCGTGAGTCGATGCAACGTTATCGTGGCACCCGCACGTTGAGGAGCGCACGATGAAGACAATTTTGAATACCCATTCCAACCCTGCCGGGCACTGGGTCGGCGATGGCTTTCCGGTCCGCAGCCTGTTCACCTATGACGACGACGTCAGTCGCACCAGCCCGTTTCTGCTTCTCGATTACGCCGGCCCGCACACCTTTGCCTCCACCTCGGCGCGCCGCGGGGTCGGAGCTCACCCACACCGGGGTTTCGAGACGGTCACGATCGTCTACCAGGGCGAACTCGAGCACCGCGACTCCACTGGCGCTGGCGGGGTCATAGGACCGGGTGACGTTCAGTGGATGACCGCTGCAGACGGCATCGTTCATGAAGAGTTTCATTCACCTGGGTTCGCCCGCAGCGGCGGCGTGCTGGAGTCGGTGCAACTATGGGTGAACCTTCCGGCCCGGTTCAAGCGCGCGCCGGCCGGCTATCAGACTCTGGCCAGCGCCGATATCCCCACGGTGGACTTGGGTGCGGGCGTGGGCAGCCTGCGTGTGATCGCAGGAGAGTACCAAGGGGTGAGCGGGGCGGCTCGCACTTTCACGCCGATGGACGTTTGGGACCTGGACCTTGAGGCCGGCGCCAAAGTGGTGCTTCCCGTTCCGGCAGGCCGCACGGCTGCGGTGGTAAGCCTGGAAGGCGGTTTGCGACTGAATCAGGTCAGTGAGGCTGGCCCGTGCTCGGTGACGATATTGGCCCGTGACGGCGCCGATGTGCTGCTTGAAGCCCCGCAGCACGCTCGTGTGCTGGTGCTGAGCGGCGAGCCTATCGACGAGCCGGTGGTGGCATACGGCCCCTTCGTGATGAACACGCGGGATGAAATCATCGAGTCCATCGAAGCGTTCAAGTCAGGCAAGTTTGGCCGGATGCCCTGAACGCGCACCGTCCCAGGGCGCTGACCACCACCCGTCGCACCGATTCGATACGGCTCGAACTACCCAGCACTCGGCGTGTTCTTCAACTAAGGTGCAGATGGAACCCAGCACTTCGATACCGCATCGTTGCATGCGCCCCGACAGGTTCCTCTTACTGTGATCCTGTGCCTGACACCCAGGCCTATTCACCCACAGCTAATCCAAAGAGGGCTCTGCCATGTCTCTGATAGGCGTATCGACACTGGAACTGCGACAGATGATCGAGCAGGCCTGCTTGCCAGATCGGTGTGAAATCAGCTGCGCCGACGGCGCACATCTGACCATCCGCCTTGGCAATGGTCAGGATCTTGCAAAATCCGTCACGCTTTGTGATGTCCCGCTCAGCAGCCTCAACAGCAGCAGGGACCTGGTAAACCTGGTCGGCCAATTACACGCAATGCGCGACGGCGCTCCCGTGTACTCGAAGAAGTTGGCCTGACAGCGCGGCGCAACGCACGCTTCTGACCGGCAGTCACTGCAGTTCGAGCAGAAGGTTGAGCCCACCGTCGCCGCACTTGCCCTGGTCTCTGACAACGCCATGGTAACTGCGTCCGTCCCAGATGAATGCGACACTGTGCGCTCGGTGCACCTTGTTGGGCAGAGGTGGGCAGATGTGCAGGCGCAGCGCAGGCCGCCCTTGCAGGTTAAGCGGTGCGAGCTGGCACTGGCACTCGACACTTTGCGCCACGGGTCCGAACAGGGTATCGCGGACGTAGTCAAGTTGTACCGATGCATTAGGAGCGCGGCCTGGCATTCTCATGGACGCTGCTCTCTGACCGTGGTACGTGCTGGGGCATGTCGATGTGTCATGACGATCTCCTTTAGGGAAGAAACGTGAGGAGGCTGCAGGCTGCATGGGAGTTCAATCCTGCTTCATGCGTTCAATTCGATTGCGTTGGCGTTCAGGCGCCTGCCTTGCGAAACGTCAGGTTGATGCGGCGCGGGCCCATGCGCGGATGCACGCCAGGCTTGATGGGCAGTACACCATGAAAGCGTAGACGGTCTTCACCCCCCCACACCAGCACATCGCCATGATTCAAGGCAATACGCTGGGTTCTGTCTGAACGTTGCAATCCACCCATCAGGAATACGGCAGGCAAACCCAACGAGAGGGACACGATGGGTTGGCTGAAATCCTTTTCGTCGCGGTCCTGATGCAGGCTCAGGCGGATACCTGGCTGGTAATGATTGATCAGGCACGCATCCGGTACGAAGCCCTCGAACCCTGCACGCGCAGCGCACTGCGTGGCCAAGGTCAGCAGTACAGGCGGCAGCGCCGGCCAGGGTCTACCCGACAGCGGGTCCACGGGGCTGTATCGGTAACCGCGTTCGTCACTGATCCAACCCAGTGCGCCGCAGTTGGTCAGGCCCACGGCCATGTTCAAACCGCCAGGGGTACGCATGTGCCGCCAGGGCGCGCAACGCAGTATCGGGCGAAGCGCATCCAGCACGTGCTCGACATCTTCCAGCGCGACGCCTGGCAACAGTACTGTGCAGGGTGCCAGGTGCTGCGGTTGGGCCCCGAACAGGTCCAGATCGGATTGGATCATCAGTCTGAGTATTCCAGTTGGCCTGTTACCCAGCAGAGGAAAGCTGGAGTTCATGGGTGTTCACTATCGGTGAGCCACCAATTAATTCAAAACGTTTCTGAACGCCATCCGTCTGTTAATGGTCTTCATCGTGCCGTGGCCGCGGTAGCCGATTGATGATGAGGATTACACATGTCTGAGCACGTACCGGACAACCCCCGCAGGGACTTCCTGCGCAAGACCCTGACCTTGATACCAGTGGTAACGGTGGCCAGTACCGGCATTGGCCTGGGCAGTGCCACCGCACTGGCCGAGCCGGTACGCCAGCCCGACCAGCCCGAATCCAAGCCCGCTGCCACTGCCTACCATCCTGCGTTCTTCACCCCAGAGGAGTTCGCTTTTGTCCAAGCAGCGGTCAGCCGTCTCATTCCAGCCGACGAGCTAGGGCCTGGGGCCCTCGAGGCCGGCGCTGCGCAGTATATCGACCGCCAGATGGGCACTGCTTACGCCAGTGGCGGGCTGTGGTACATGCAAGGTCCGTTCAAGGCCGATGCGGCGCCAGAGCTTGGCTATCAATTGCAACTGACCCCGCAACAAATTTACCGCCTAGGTATCGCGGGTGTTCACCAATGGTGCCTGGCCAACGGTAACAAAGCCTTCCACGCGCGCAGCCCCGAGCAGCAGGACAAGGTGCTGGCGCAGCTGGAATCTGGCGAGCTGACTTTGCAGGACGTGCCGGCCAAGGCATTTTTCAGCCTGCTGCTGCAAAACACGCGCGAAGGCTTTTTCTGCGATCCGGTGCATGGCGGCAACCAGGGCATGGTCGGCTGGAAGCTCATCGGCTTTCCCGGAGCGCGGGCCGACTTCATGGATTGGGCCGAGCGCAACGAGCGCTACCCGTTCCCCCCCGTATCCATTCGCGGCGAGAGGGCCTGAGCCATGGCCAATGCATTGAAGAAGGTGGACGCCGTGATCGTCGGCTTTGGCTGGACGGGGGCCATCATGGCCAAGGAGCTGACCGAGGCCGGCCTGCACGTGGTTGCGCTGGAGCGCGGGCCCATGCAGGACACGTACCCTGACGGCAGTTATCCGCAGGTCATCGACGAGCTGACCTACAGCGTGCGCAAGAAACTGTTCGTGGACCTTTCCAAGGAAACGGTGACCATACGCCATACCGTCAACGATGTAGCGCTGCCGTACCGCCAGCTGGGCGCGTTCTTGCCTGGCAAGGGGGTGGGCGGTGCCGGTTTGCACTGGTCGGGGGTGCACTTTCGTGTCGACCCGATGGAGCTGCGCATGCGCAGCCACTACGAAGAGCGCTACGGCAAATCGTTCATTCCCCAGGACATGACCATTCAGGATTTCGGCGTCAGCTACGAAGAACTGGAACCCTACTTCGACTTTGCCGAGAAGGTGTTCGGCACCTCTGGCCAGGCCTGGACGGTCAAGGGTGAGCTGGTCGGGCAGGGCAAGGGCGGCAACCCGTTTGCCCCAGACCGCTCCAATCCGTTCCCGCTGCCCTCGCAGAAGAACGTGGTGTCGGCCCAGGTTTTCCAGAAGGCCACCGCGTCGTTGGGCTATCACCCTTACAACCTGCCCTCGGCCAACACATCCGGCCCTTACACCAACCCGTATGGCGCTCAGATGGGACCGTGCAATTTCTGCGGCTTCTGCAGCGGCTACGTGTGCTACATGTATTCCAAGGCGTCGCCCAACGTGAACATCCTGCCAGCGTTGCGCCAGGTGGAGCACTTCGAGCTAAGGCCCAATGCCCATGTGCTGAAGGTGAACCTGGACGACAGCAAGCAGCGTGCGACCGGCGTGACCTATATCGACGCCCAGGGCCGTGAAGTCGAACAGCCGGCTGACCTGGTGATCCTGTCGGCCTTTCAGTTCAACAATGTCCGCCTGATGCTGCTTTCTGGCATCGGCAAGCCCTACGACCCGGTCAAGAATGAGGGTGTGGTCGGGCGCAATTTCGCCTATCAGAACATGGGCACCGTCAAGGCCTTCTTCGACAAGGACTTGCACACCAACAACTTCATCGGCGCCGGTGGCAATGGCGTGGCGATCGACGACTTCAACGCCGACAATTTCGACCATGGCCCCCACGGCTTCGTCGGTGGCTCACCGATGTGGGTCAACCAGGCAGGGACGCGGCCCATTGCAGGTGTAGGCAACCCCCCGGGCACCCCCGCCTGGGGCAGTGCCTGGAAAAAGGCCACGGCCGACTACTACACCCATCAGATCTCCATGGATGCGCACGGCGCGCACCAGTCTTACCGCGGCAATTACCTGGACCTGGACCCAACCTACCGTGATGCCTATGGCCTGCCGCTGCTGCGCATGACCTTCGATTGGCAGGAAAACGACATCCGCATGAATCAGTTCATGGTCGGCAAGCTCAGCGCCATCGCCAAGGCCATGAACCCCAAGGCCATTGCGGTGCTGGGCAAGCAAGTGAACGAGCATTTCAATACTGCCACCTACCAGACCACTCACCTCAACGGTGGGGCGATCATGGGGACTGACCCTAAAACCAGCGCCTTGAACCGCTATTTGCAGTGCTGGGATGTGCACAACGTGTTCGTGCCTGGGGCCTCGGCATTCCCGCAGGGGCTTGGCTACAACCCGACCGGCCTGGTCGCTGCGCTGACCTACTGGTCGGCGCGGGCCATTCGTGAACGGTACCTGAAGAATCCCGGCCCCCTGGTGGCGGTGTAAGGAGCGATGAGCATGAACAGAATGTTGATCGCCACCGTCCTGATCGGTGTAGGCATGACGGCGCAGGCAGCGCAGGACGAGCCGGCGCTGGTCAGCCAGGGTGAGTACCTGGCGCGGGCAGGAGACTGTGTGGCGTGCCACACGGCCAAAGACGGCAAGCCGTTCGCAGGCGGGTTGCCGATGGAAACGCCGATCGGCACGATCTATTCGACCAATATCACGCCCTCATCCGAGGGCATTGGTCATTACAGTTTCGAAGATTTCGACCGTGCCCTGCGCCATGGGGTCCGCAAGGATGGCAGTACGCTGTACCCGGCCATGCCATACCCGTCCTATGCCCGGTTGACCGAACCCGACATGCAGGCGTTGTACGCCTACTTCATGAAAGGCGTGGCGCCCGTGCAGGAGCCGAACAAGGACACGGACATTCCTTGGCCCTTGAGCATGCGTTGGCCGTTGTCGATCTGGCGCAGTGTATTCGCCCCGGACCCTGAACCCTGGCAGCCATTGCCCGAGCGAGATCCGGTGGTTGATCGCGGAGCTTACCTGGTCGAAGGCCTGGGCCACTGCGGTGCCTGCCATACCCCAAGGGCACTGACCATGCAGGAAAAAGCATTAAGTGCAGAGGAGGGCGATGCCTTCCTGGCCGGCAGCGCGCCGCTCGAAGGTTGGGTGGCGAAGAATCTGCGAGGCGATCACAAGGATGGCCTGGGCAGTTGGAGCGAGGCGCAACTGGTGCAGTTTCTCAAGACTGGCCGCAGTGACACCAGTGCCGTGTTCGGTGGCATGAGCGATGTGGTGCAGCACAGCATGCAGTACATGAGCGACGCCGACCTGACGGCCATCGCGCGCTACTTGAAGACCTTGCCGCCCAGCAATCCGAATGACACGCCCCACGTCTATGACCGGCAAGTAGCGGATGCGCTGTGGAAGGGCGACGACAGCAAGCCTGGGGCTGGGGTGTATATCGACAATTGCGCCGCCTGCCACCGTACCGATGGCAAGGGATACACGCGCGTCTTTCCAGCGCTTGCCGGTAACCCGGTGGTGCAGACCCAGGATGCTACCTCGTTGATCCATTTGATCCTCAAGGGCGGGACCCTGCCTGCGACCCGCACTGCGCCCTCGACCTTCACCATGCCGGCCTATGGCTGGCGCCTGAGCGATCAGGAGGTGACTGACGTGGTCAACTTCATCCGCACCAGTTGGGGTAACCAGGGGGAGCCTATCGAGGTCAAGGCGGTGAAAAAGCTGCGCACAAGCGACATGAAGCAGACATCGGGTGATGATCTGGGGCAGGTGACTGAGCATTAAAATCCGGCAAGCCGGTCGACCCTCAAATCGCGCTTGCGAGGTGAGGGTCAAGACGGTATCTACCCGGAAACAAGCGGCACGGAGGATTCCCGATCAACGGTGGATTGACGCGCACAGGTGTTTTTGGTCTAGTGAAACCGGTTTCATCATGATCACAACAACCATAAGGTCCCATCATGAGCCCAGCACCCGCGCCAGTGCGCGACCGTGTCACCATCAGCGAGGTGGCCCGTGTCGCAGGCGTCTCGAAGGCCACCGTTTCCCGGTACATCGGGGGCGATCGCCAATTGCTGGCCGATGCCACTGCCCAGCGCCTGGGCGAGGTGATCGAGCAGCTTGGCTATCGGCCGAACCAGATGGCGCGCGGGCTCAAGCGCGGGCAGACACGGCTGATCGGCATGTTGGTCGCCGATATTCTCAACCCCTATTCGGTCGCCGTTATGCACGGCGTGGAGACGGCGTGCCGCCAGCATGGCTACAGCCTGGTCGTGTGCAACACCAACCGCGATGACGAGCAAGAGCGCCACCACCTGCGCGCCTTGCAGTCTTACAACGTGGAAGGACTGATCGTGAACACCCTGGGCCACCACCCGGGTGAGTTGCTTACCGTCATGCGCGACCTGCCCATCGTGCTGGTCGACCGGCAGTTGCCTGGGCTCAACGCCGACCTGGTCGGCCTGGACAATGCGCACGCGATGCAGCAGGGTATCGAGCATCTACACGCCCGTGGTTACCGAAACATTCTCGCCATTACCGAGCCGCTGGACGGTACCAGCTCGCGAGCCGAGCGCGTCCAGGCGTTGACAGCCCTTGTCCAAACCCGTGCTGACATGCAGTGCCAGGTGGTGCCAACCGGCCCTGAACTGTCGCAAGCGCTCACCCGCTTCTTGGGGAGCGACGGCACCCGTCCCAAGGCACTTTTCACCCTCAATGGCGTTGCGACGCTGGCGGTGACCACCGCATTGCGCGAGGCCGGGCATGCGCTGTTCGGTGAGGTCGGGGTGATCGCATTGGACGACCTTGACTGGTATCCCTTGGTTGGCAACGGCATCACGGCCCTGGCGCAGCCCACCGAACGCATCGGTATGGCAGCCTTCGAACACTTGCTCAGTCGCCTGCACGGTGAACAAGGCGTCGCCCGGCGCATCGATTTCAAAGCGTCGCTGATCATACGAGGTTCCACCCACCCACGCTGAACACAACGGCGGCCTGGGCCTTGCCCGCGATGCCTGCCGCTTAAAAATGAAACCGGTTTCATAGGACAATAACAATGCATGCAAATCCTGTTTCCATCAGCCTGTCCAGCTACGGCGCAGACTTCGTCCGACACCGCGGCCAGGAGCAGTTCATCGATCTGCTGGCCAGCGCCGAGGCAAGCCGCGTGGAGTTACGTGAGGAGTTGTTCTCATGTCAGCCCGACCCGACTGCCCTGGGTGCATTCATCGCCGGTGCAGGGCTGCAGTGTCTGTACTCCACGCCGCTAGAGCTCTGGTGCGCCCAAGGGGTCCTCGCGCCCGAGTTGAAGGCCAAGCTGCGCATCGCCAAGGCACTTGGAGCTGTGGCGGTGAAGGTGTCCCTGGGGCATTACCGGGGTGACGTCGACATGCGGGCATTGCGGGCGCTGCTGTCCGAGGACGGCCCGGTATTGCTGGTCGAGAACGACCAGACTGAGCACGGTGGGCGGATAGCGCCGCTCGTGTGTTTCTTCGAACAGGCACAGGCATGCGGTGTGCGCGTCGGCATGACGTTCGACATCGGCAACTGGCAGTGGCTGGACGAGCCTGTGCTGGAGGCCGCCAACCGGCTTGGACGTTGGGTGGAGTACGTGCATTGCAAGGCAGTGATACGCCATGCCACCGGGCGGCTGGTAGCCACTGCACCTCAAGCACCCGACCTTGAGCACTGGCAGCAGGTGCTGGCCCACTTCACCCCTGGGGTCACGCGCGCGGTCGAATACCCGCTGCTTGGCGAAGACTTGTTGACCGTAACGCGCAGCCATGTACGTCAACTGTCCGCACTGGGTGCGCGCCATCACGCACGGGAGCTGAGCCATGCCTGATCATGACGTGTTGTGCTTCGGCGAGACCATGGCCATGTTCGTGGCCGACGATGTGGGGGATCTTGCACAGGTCGGGCGGTTCGGCAAACGCATTGCCGGCGCCGACAGCAATGTCGCCATCGGGTTGTCGCGGCTTGGCTTTGGGGTGCGCTGGATCAGCCGGGTAGGCAACGACTCGCTGGGGCGCTTCGTGCTCGATAGCTTGCGTGCAGAAGGGCTCGACTGCGCGGATGTGCAGGTTGACCCCACTCATCCTACGGGTTTTCAACTGAAGGCGCGCTGCGATGACGGCAGTGATCCGGTCGTCGAGTATTTCCGGCGTGGCTCGGCAGCCAGCCACATGAGTGCTTCGATGCTGGATCCTGCCTGGCTGAGCGCGGGCCACCTGCATGTAACCGGCATTCCGCTGGCGCTGTCGGATGGCTGTCGGACGCTGGCCCAGGCGTTGGTCAGCCAGATGCGCACAGCCGGTCGCACCATCTCATTCGACCCCAACCTGCGCCCGACGCTATGGCCCGACAAGCAGCGCATGATCGAGGAGATCAACGCCATTGCTGCCCAGGCCAACTGGGTGTTGCCGGGGCTGGAGGAGGGGCGTCTGCTCACGGGTCGTCAGACACCTGCCGAGATCGCCGGCTTTTACCTGGACCTTGGTGTGGACCTGGTGGTGATCAAGCTGGGCGAGGCGGGCGCCTATTACCGCAGCGCCAACGACGAGGGCCAGGTCGCGGCCGTACCCGCGCCATGGGTGGTCGACACCGTGGGCGCTGGCGATGCTTTCGCCGTCGGGGTGCTCAGCGCCTTGCTCGAAGGCCAGCCCGTCGAGCACGCCGTTGCCCGTGGCAATTGGTGCGGCAGCCGCGCCGTGCAGTCGCGCGGTGACATGGAGGGCTTGCCGCGCCGGCAGGACCTGACGGCATACGAATTCCCACATAACCCTGAAATACGCACGGCCTGAATCACCTGTCGCACAAAAACAACAAGCTCAGGAGAAACTCACCATGAAACGTACAAGCCTGGCGCCACGCCGCTGGTGGTACATCATCCCCATCGTGTTCATCACCTACAGCCTTGCCTACCTGGACCGTGCCAACTACGGCTTCGCAGCAGCATCGGGCATGGCCGAAGACCTGCACATCACCCCTGTGCTGTCCTCACTACTGGGTGCGCTGTTCTTTCTGGGCTACTTCTTCTTCCAGGTGCCGGGTGCTATCTATGCCGAAAAGCGCAGCGTCAAGAAGCTTATCTTCGTCTGCCTGATCCTGTGGGGTGGGCTGGCCACGCTGACCGGCATGGTCAGCAACGTGTACATGTTGATCGGCATCCGTTTTCTGCTGGGCGTGGTGGAGGCGGCGGTGATGCCGGCCATGCTGGTCTACCTGTGCCATTGGTTCACCCGTGCGGAACGCTCGCGTGCCAACACCTTCCTGATGCTGGGCAACCCAGTGACCATCCTGTGGATGTCGGTGGTATCGGGCTACCTGATCAAGCATTTCGACTGGCGCTGGATGTTCATCATCGAAGGCTTGCCGGCGGTGATCTGGGCGTTTTGCTGGTGGCGCCTGGTCGATGACCGGCCTGCGCAGGTTTCCTGGCTGAGCGAGCAGGAGAAAAATGATCTGCAACAGGCACTGGCAGCAGAGCAGCAGGGCATCAAGCCGGTCAAGAACTACCGTGAGGCGTTTCGCTCGCCGCAGGTGATCATCCTGTCACTGCAGTATTTCTGCTGGAGCATTGGCGTATATGGCTTCGTGCTGTGGCTGCCCTCGATCCTCAAGCAGGCGGCCAACGTCGACATCGTCGAGGCCGGCTGGCTGGCCTCGGTGCCTTACCTGGCGGCGGTGATCGCCATGGTGGGCGTCTCCTGGGCCTCTGATCGGATGCAACGGCGCAAGCGCTTCGTGTGGCCACCGCTGCTGGTGGCGGCGCTCGCTTTCTACGGCTCCTACGCATTGGGGACCGAACACTTCTGGTTGTCGTACGCCCTGCTGGTGGTCGCCGGGGCCTGCATGTATGCCCCCTACGGTCCGTTCTTCGCAATCGTGCCCGAGATTCTGCCGGCCAACGTGGCCGGTGGCGCCATGGCCTTGATCAACAGCATGGGCGCGCTGGGCTCATTCGGTGGCTCGTGGCTGGTGGGATACCTCAACGGCGCCACGGGTAGTCCCGCAGCGTCGTACCTGTTCATGTGTGGCGCGCTGCTGTGTGCCGTTGCCCTGACCGCAGCGCTGAACAACTCAACCACCTCCGGGCGCGCCAAGACGCCTTGCCTGCGTCCGGCCACCCCCTTCAGGAACCCAACATGAAAAAACGCATCGTGTTGTACAAGGCGTTGTCCCACGACTTGCTCGCGCGCCTTCAGGCCGCGGCAGAGGTCACCACCGTCGACCTGGCCCGCCCCGATGGGATGGCGCGCTTGCGTGATGCGCTGCCCGGCGCCCACGGCCTGCTAGGCGCCAGTTTGCGCCTGGATGCCAGCCTGCTCGACCTGGCGCCCGAGCTTGAGGTCATTTCCAGTGTGTCGGTGGGCGTGGACAACTACGACATCACCGACCTTGATCGACGCGGCATCGTGCTCACGAATACGCCCGATGTGTTGACCGAAACCACGGCCGACACTGGCTTCGCACTGATCCTGGCCACGGCCAGGCGGGTGGTGGAACTGGCCAACTGGGTGCGCGATGGTCATTGGCAATCAAGCCTTGGCCCTGCGCAGTTCGGCAGCGACGTACACGGCAAGACGCTGGGCATCGTCGGCATGGGGCGTATCGGCGAAGCACTGGCGCGGCGGGCGGCCGCGGGTTTCGGCATGCAGGTGATCTACCACAGCCAGCGACCCAAGCCTGACGTCGAGGCCCGCTACGGGGCCAGACGCGTTGCGCTGGACGCGCTATTGGCGCAGGCAGATTTCGTCTGCCTCACCGTCCCGTTGAGCGCAGCTACCGAGGGGCTGATCGGGCGCAAGGAACTGGCGCTTATGAAACCTGCGGCCATCCTGATCAATATCTCCCGAGGGCGTGTCGTGGACGAACAGGCGCTGATCGATGCCCTCGAAACACGGCGCATCCGCGGCGCGGGCCTGGATGTGTTCGTTCAGGAGCCATTGGCGGTCGACTCGCCTTTGCTGCGGCTGGCTAACGTGGTGGCCACCCCGCACATAGGTTCGGCCACCGAAGACACCCGGCAAGCGATGGCGCGTTGCGCCGTGGACAACATGCTCGCCGCGCTAGCGGGTAGACGCCCAGCCAACGCGGTCAACGGCTGATGCGCCGCCGCTGAGGATGGTTGATCAGCGGCAGTTGCCGGCTTTGCGGTAGCCCGCTGCCTGGGCTTCTACCTCGGTCGCGAAGGCGACCTGGTTCTTGGGCGCGACCTGGTGATAGCCCGGGCACCCGACAGACAAGTGATACACGTGGCTGTTGCGGTTGCCCAGTACGGCGCCCACGGGGGCTTGGCTTGCTACGGTGGTACGGGCAGGCGCCGCCAGCGCTGGCTGCACGCCATCGCCCGTTGGGGTGTAGTTCAGGGTCCACTTGCGTTCGCCCGTGACGAACGGGTTGGCGTGGCCCATGATGGCGGAGATGCGTCTGTCGCGCTCTTTTTCCCAGGCTGAAACGGGGTGCTGGCGGTCCCATGCCATCAGCAGCTGTTGCTGTTGGCGAGACATGTTCAGGCGGTAGCGATCGAACATGTAGAACGTGGTACGGGCGACCAGGCCCTTGACTTCATCTCTGGGCTCGGCCGCGCGCTGGGCAAAATCCACCTTGGTCGTGCACTGGCCATATTCGCCCTGGTTGCCACTGACCATGCCGTAGTTGAAATTGCTGCGGTCACCGTTGACCTCACCCACGGCAGGGTAGAGGTTGAAGAGGTCGGCCTCCATGGCGCGGAATACCGGGTCGCTGTCCACACAGTGCTCCCGGCCGCCGTTTTTCCAGCACTGGCGTTGGTTGCCGAAGGTATGGGCCGGCACGATGTGCTCCCACTCGGTGCGCTCGGCGCGGTTTTGCTGTTTGCGGGTCTGGTAGCCACACGAAGCCGCGTCGATCCGTCCGCCTGACTTGCCTACCCATGTCCACTGGCAGCCGCAATACAGCTCGCCCATGGCGCTCTTGTCCTGGTCCATGTAGACCTGCTGCTTGGCCACGACCTTGGCTTCAGCAAAAGTGGAGGGCGGGTTTGCCCAGGCAGGGCTACTTAGAATCAGAAGTAGATGAAGGGCGTAACGCAATGATTTCATGGGTAAACAACACGCAGATTACTGGGGCGTGCATTGTAGTACTTCTACCCAGAGCAGACAGCACGCATTGACCACCACGCGTAGGAAAACGGGTGGCCAATGGTCGCAGGGAAGGCGTGATGCTATTTGAAACCCGTGACTGCATGGGGCACGTAGGGTGCCTCGAGTCGAGCGGTCTCCTCAGCCGTCAGGCGCAGGTCGATGGCGGCCAAGGCGTCGTCCAGGTGCGCGGGCTTGGACGCACCGACGATGGGCGAGCTGACCCCTTGCTTGCCCAGTACCCAGGCAAGCGCCACTTGGGCCATCGGCACGCCACGCTCCTGGGCAATCTGTTCGACCACGTCGATGACGCGTCCGTCTTGCGCCTCGGTTTTCTCGAAGAATGACTGCCCGGACAGATCGGTGCGGGTCCGTTCGGTCTGCTGCCCGTTGGGGCGGGTCAGGCGACCACGTGCCATGGGGCTCCAGGGCATGAGCCCGACGCCCTGATCCAGGCACAGGGGAATCATTTCGCGCTCTTCTTCACGGTACAGCAGGTTCAAAAAGTTCTGCATCGACACGAAACGGCTCCAGCCGTTGCTGGTGGCCACCTGCTGCGCCTTGGCAAATTGCCAGGCATACATCGACGAAGCGCCGATATAGCGGGCCTTGCCCGCCCTGACCACGTCATTGAGCGCTTCCATGGTCTCTTCGATGGGAGTGGTGTAGTCCCAGCGGTGGATCTGGTACAGGTCGACGTAGTCGGTGCCCAAACGCGACAGGCTGGCGTCGATACTGGTCATGATCGCCTTGCGCGACAACCCTTGCTCATTGGGACGGCTGGCGCCCTGCCACATGTTGGCCGGGTAGAAAACCTTGGTGGCGATCACCGTCTCGTCACGCCGGGTGAATTCCTTGAGCAGTTTGCCGAGGATCACCTCTGAGGTGCCCGCGGAATAGCTATTGGCCGTGTCGAAAAAGTTGATGCCCTGCTCGACGGCATGGCGAATGATGGGCTTGCTCGCGTCTTCGCCCAGTGTCCAGGGGTGCGTGCCGGCATCCGGCTCGCCGAAGGTCATGCAGCCCAGGCACAACCTGGAAATGTCCAACCCGGTGGTACCCAATTTCACGTATTGCATCAGTGTGTCCTCGTCAGCCTTTGAATAGGTGCAGCGTACCCGCGTTGGCCATGCGGGCAAATTCCGTGTTGCTGCAAGTGGGACCTGCAGGAATTCACAAGCGCAACAGGGGCTTGATCTGCTGGTGCAGGAAATCGGTCACTGCCTTTATCCGCGGCGTGGCGCGCACGTCTTCATGCACCGCCAGCCAGATCTCGATGCTGATGGTCTGCTCAGGCTGGCCAGCCACGGTCAACCCGTGCTCATGGGCCATGAAGGCGGGCAGGCAAGCGATGCCTATACTTCCGGCACACGCCTGGGCCTGGATGCGCAAGTCGTTGCTCAGCAAGGCGAAGGGTTGCTCGCCCGCCTGGCGGTTGAGCCACTGTTGCTGCGGTGAATGGGCCTGGGAGGCGTCATAGCCAATGTACCGGCGTGCCGAACCGCTGGCTTGGTAATCGGCACTGGCATACAGACGATAGTCCAGGTGCCCGAGCAGGCTGACCACCAGGGTCGGCTCGGTGGGCCGTGACAGGACGATGCTGATGTCGGCCTCGCGCCTGGCCAGGGATGCCCGAGACTTGCTGCCCACCAGCCGCAGGCGCAGTTGGGGGTAGTGCTTGTAAAGGTCCCCCAGGCGCCTTGCGATGATGCTGCCCAGCAAGGCGGGCGGTGCCGAGAGGATCACTTCACCTTCTACCGTTTGTTGACCGGCGCTGGCAAAGTGTTCGAGGGCGAAGGACGATGCGGCCATCTGACCGGCCAACTCGCCCACGCGCTCGCCATCCTCGGTGAGCACATAGGCCCGTGCGCGGCGGTCGACCAGCTTCAGGTTGAGCGAAGCCTCGAGGGATGCGATCCGCCGAGCGACGGTAGCGTGGTCGACTGACAGTACCCTGGCGGCGGCAGACAGCGACCCGGTCGCGCAGAAGGTCGAGAAATGGCGTAAGTCTTCCCAATCGAACATGAGCGGGCTCGGCAGTTATAGGTCTGAGAGGGCCAGACACCGTCTTGGATACCAGCCCGTGCGGGAATGTAGCCTTGGCTCAAGCGCCGCCTTTCATGCGCCGTGCGACAACATAGAGCCCCAGCCCCAGCAGCGCCATGGCAGCGCCGATGTAACCTGTACTGGTCCAGCCCAACCCCGCCGTGATCGCCATGCCTCCCAACCATGGGCCCAGGGCGTTGGCCAAGTTGAAGGCGGCATGGTTCGAGGCCGCTGCAAGGCTTGGGGCTTCGTGAGCGATGTCCATCAGGCGGATTTGCAAGGGCGCTGCCAGGGCGATCATGGTACCCACCAGGCCGATGCCCAGCAGCAGGCTCCACAGGTTCGCGGCGGCAAAGGTGAAGAACAGCAGGACCAACACCGACCACGCCAGCACCAGCCCCACGGCGCGGAACTGCAAGCGGTCGAACAATTTGCCGCCGACGATATTGCCGACAATGCCGCCCACGCCGAAGGCTGCCAGGCCGAACGGAATCCACTGCGGCGCCACGCGGGTCACTTCGAGCATGGTCGGGGCCAGGTAGCTGAACACGCAGAACATCCCGGCAAAGCCGATGGACGCAATGCCCAGCGCCATCCAGACCTGGGGCAAGGTGAAGGCCTTGAGCTCCTTGCGCGGGTCACTGCGCACCTCATCATGACGCTGGGGCACGAAGCGCCACACCATGGCGATGGTGCACACGGCAATCAGCCCGACCAGCACGAACGCCGAACGCCAGCCAAAGTACTGGCCCAGAAAGGTGGCGATCGGGTTGCCCAGCAACATGGCCAAGGTAAGCCCCATCATGACCCGAGCCACGGCGCCTGCGCGCTGGTTGTTGGCCACCATGCTCGAGGCCACGACTGCGGCAATGCCAAAGTACGCGCCGTGGGGCAGGCCGCTGATGAAGCGAAACGCGATCAGCCCGCCAAATGAAGGTGCGAAGGCGGTGGCCAAGTTACCCAGCGCATACAGGCCCATCAGCAACAGCAGCATGTGCTTGCGCAAAATCTTGGCGCCAAGGATGGCCAAGGTGGGTGCGCCCACCATGACCCCCAGCGCGTAGGCGCTGATGGCATGTCCGACCTGAGGTTCGCTCAGGTTCAGGTTACTGGCGATATCCGGCATCAGGCCCATGATGGCGAACTCACCGGTGCCAATGGCGAAGCTGCCCAGCGCCATGGCGGCTTCCATTTTTACGACCGTGCTTTTGCTGGGCAACGGGGAGGGTTCTAAAACTGACATCTGGCTCCTTGAAACATGCTGAAACGTTCAAGGGATGATAATGGCAACGCGAACGGTGCGTCGAGCCGCGCTGACTCGCTCGCCGACGCAATCAGCGGTCTTCTCCGGGCGCAAAAGTAGGGCGAATGCGAGGTGGAGTACAGATGTACTCCATAGCGCTAGCGATCTAGATATTGACTCTGTCCGGCAAAGTCGATGAAGCGCTGGCTGGCCAGCGACAGGTACTCACCCGACCGCCAGCACAGCCGGAAACTCATCTGCTGGGCAGGCTCGAACGGCACGCCGACGATACCTGGCGTTCGTAATTGCACGGAGCGCAGCAATGTGGCCACGCCCATGTTGTCCAGTGCAGCCTGGACTACCAACGAAACGAAATTGCTCTGCAATGCCACTTGGTAGGTAATGCCGTGTTCGGCAAAGAAGGCGTCGAGCAACTGGCGCTGCACGAATGTACGGTCGAACACCACCATGTCGGTGCTGCGCAGGTCTTCGGCAGTCAAGCTTGCCTTGCCGGCGTAGGGGTGATCCGGGTGCATGCAGGCCAGCATTTCATCGCTGCCCAACAGGATCGATTCCTTATCCGCGGGCACGCGGCGGGACTCGAGCAGCGCCAGGTCGATTTCTCGTTGCTCTAGGCGCTGGCCAATGTCTTCGGCGCTGCCCTCGAACACGGTCATGGCGATGCCGGGATAAAGCCTGCGAAAGGCGTTCATCAACCCGGGCACATAGTGCAGGCCGAACATGGGCGGGATCCCCAGCCGCACTTCGCCGCGCTTGAGGTCGGCCATGTCACGCAGTGCCTGGCGGGCCACGTCCATCTCCCGCAAGGCTGATGCGATGCGGGGCAGAAATTGCTCGCCTTCGACGGTCAGTACCACCTTGCGCGTGGTGCGGTTGAACAAACTGACGCCCAGTTCTTCTTCAAGGCGGGTCACGGCCATGCTCAGCGCAGGCTGGGCGATATGCAGGTGCTGAGCGGCCTTGGTGAAGCTGCCTTGGCGGACGATTTCGACGCAACAACGCAGCGCCTTGAGATTCATTTAGGGCATTCCAGGATTGATAACGTTTTGTGATGCTCAGCATCATAACAATATATTTACTATTATTAACGCCACGGCCTACGATGCGCGGCACTGAGACATCCTGCAACATCTCAGTCACGCAGCCAGCCGGCTGCATCCTCCCTGGATCTTGAGGTAGTACATTAAATGGCCAAGGCCGCCGATGTCGTTGTGCAATGCCTGGAAAACGAAGGTGTCGAGTATGTGTTCGGCATTCCCGGTGAAGAAAACCTCGACCTGCTCGAATCCCTGCGCAAGTCGAAGATCAAGCTGGTACTGACCCGCCATGAACAGTCTGCAGGCTTCATGGCTGCCACCTACGGTCGCCTGACCGGCAAGACCGGCGTCAGCCTTTCCACCCTGGGCCCCGGTGCCACCAACCTGGTGACCGCCAGCGCCTATGCCTACCTGGGCGGCATGCCGATGATGATGATCACCGGGCAGAAGCCGATCAAGAAGTCCAAGCAGGGCCGTTTCCAGATCATCGACGTGTGCGGCATGATGGACCCCATCACCAAGTACACCCACCAGTTCGCCTCGGCCGACAACATCCCGGCCCGCATGCGCGAAGCCTTCCGCCTGGCCGAGGAAGAAAAGCCGGGTGCCGTGCACCTGGAACTGCCTGAAGACATCGCCGCCGAGCAGACCGACGCCCTGCCTATTCCGCGCAGCCTGCACCGTCGTCCGCTGGCCGAGCACGTGGCCATCGAAGCGGCTGTGGAAAAACTGCAAAAGGCTCGCAGCCCGATTCTGGTGATCGGTGCCGGTGCCAACCGCAAGATGACGGCCAAGGTGCTCAAGCAGCTGATCGACAAGACCGGCATCCCGTTCATCACCACCCAGATGGGCAAGGGCGTGGTCGACGAGCGTCACCCGCGCTTCCTGGGCAACGCGGCGTTGTCGTCCGGTGATTTCGTACACCGTGCGATCGAAGCGGCCGACCTGATCATCAACATCGGCCACGACGTGATCGAGAAGCCGCCGTTCTTCATGGTCCGTGGCGGCACCGAAGTCATCCACATCAGCTTCCGCTCCGCCGAAGTCGATGCCGTGTACTTCCCTCAGGTCGAAGTGATCGGGGACATCGCCAACGCCGTGTGGCAGATCAGCGAACAACTGACCGACACCGCGCACTGGGACTTCACCCGCCTGATGGCCATTCGTGAAGCCAACGAGGCGCAGATTGCCGAAGGCGGCGACGACGACCGCTTCCCGGTCTATCCACAGCGCCTGGTGGCCGATATCCGCCGTGTACTGCCTTCCGAGGGCATCGTGGCCCTGGACAACGGCATCTACAAGATCTGGTTTGCCCGCAACTACAAGGCGCACAAGCCCAACACCGTGCTGCTGGACAACGCCCTGGCGACCATGGGTGCCGGCTTGCCGTCGGCCATGGCCTCGCACCTGGTCTATCCGGACCGCCCGGTGATTTCGGTGTGCGGCGACGGCGGCTTCATGATGAACAGCCAGGAACTGGAAACCGCAGTGCGCCTGGGCATGCACATCACCGTGGTGATTCTGCGTGACGACGGCTACGGCATGATCCGCTGGAAGCAGGCCAACATGGGCTTCACCGACTTCGGCCTGGACTATGGCAACCCGGACTTCGTCAAGTACGCCGAAGCCTACGGCGCCACCGGCCACCGTGTCGAAAGCGCCGAGGGCCTGTTGCCACTGCTGGAGCACTGCATCACCACCCCAGGCGTTCATGTGATCGACTGCCCGGTCGACTACAGCGAAAACGACCGCATTCTCAACAGCGAGCTGCGTGAGCGAGCGCTGGCGATCTGAAGCGTACCCACACGCTGTGGCTGATCGCTGGGTCGTTCATCCTGTTGCATCGACCAGATGCAACAGGCGATGTGGATGTGATCTCCCGCTGTATGCGGCGGCCGCAATGGCCGCCGTGCTTTGAGCGTCTTCAGTTCTGGGGTTCAAGCAGGCCACGAAGGCTCATCACGATGGTACTCATGTCATAGGGTTTACGCGTGACCGGAATGTGCTTCAGGTGCGCGGGAATACTGATGCCATCGCCATAACCGGTTGCGAACAGGAAAGGGATGCGCCGACGTACCAATGCCTCGGCCACGGCAATGGACGTACCTCTTCCCAGGTTCACATCGAGAATGGCGGCGTCGGGTGAGTGCCGCTCCAATATCTGCAAGGCTTCCTGTTCGGAACTGGCCGTGATGACGTGCTCGATTTGGGCATCGTTGAGTATTTGCTCGAGGCCGATGGCAATGACCAACTGATCCTCCAGAATCATCACGCTCAGGCCAGGTCGTGCGGCGAATGCCTCTGTCGAATCGATCAGGGGCGAGGCAGCAGCAGGCGCAGGCTCGGATTCCGCGACCGCCAGGTGCCGGGCTGGCAGCGTGAACAAGCTCTGAACCCCTTCAGGGTAGTATTCCACGCTACTGGTACCGCCCAGATCGAACGGGATGCTGCGCTCGATGAGGACCGACCCGAAACCTCGACGCCTGGGCACCTGCACCGGCGGGCCACCGCTTTCCTGCCAGATAATGGCGCAGGCGCCCGCAGCGTCGATTGCCCAGCTGACGCACAGCCGCCCCCCTGGGCATGACAGCGCACCGTACTTGGCGGCGTTGGTCGCCAGTTCGTGCAGCACCAGGGCCATTACCGAGTAGGCCCTGGCATCGAGAATCACGTTGGGCCCTTGCATGACGATGTCGGCAATCGCCGTGCGATAAGGCGACAACTCGGCATCGAGCAACATCGCCAGGCGCCCACCACCGTCACCCCGCACGACCTGGTCGTGGGCCAGCGACAGGGCCTGGATGCGGCCTTGCAGGGTGTTCACGTAACCCTTGAGCGTCTGGCCCTCGGCCGTGGGATGGGCGACCAGTGCACCAATCAGTGACAGGATATTCTTGACCCTGTGGTTGAGCTCCTCATTGAGTACTCGCTGGCGAACCTCGGCCTTGGAGCGCTCGCTGGCCAGCAGTTCGCTGTTGTGCAGCAACACCTCGACGATGGCAGTCCGAATGGCGTCTCCGAACTGCCGATCCTGCTCCGACCAGGGCGCAGATTGCTGGTGCACGGTCTGTTTCCATATGGAAAAACTCGTGCGCGGCGTCAGCCGGTCGCCCATCGCGCCACTGGTATAGGTCTTGTTAGGGTCGCCCGCCCAGTCGAGGGTCTGCACCACTTCCTTGCGAAAGAACATGATGTAGTCCTGCGGGCGCTGCGAAATGGGGATGAGCAGCACGCCCGATACGTCGCTGAAGTAGGCCTGGGCCGCCGGATGGGCCTGGGACAGGCTATTCGATGCCCATGTTCTGGCCTCGGCCACGCTCTCGGCAAAGCGCAACAATTCAGGCACGCAGGTTCGGGGCGGAACGCTACCGGCACTCGACCAACGCCCTTGCAGCGAGATGCCGATGCCATCGCACGGGATCAGCGACATCAGCCTTGGCAGCCGGTCTTCGAAGAAGCTGTGCATGTCGGCGGCATGGTTGGCATCGCGCAGCATGAGGTCGAGCGTGTCGTGCACCTGCACGGCCGCTTCGAGTTGTTGCCGGCTGCGCAATGTTTCGATGTGCAGGGCAAAGAACTCGCCGAACATCTCGGCCGCCACTCGCCGGCCCATGGTCAGGTTGCGCGGTGAATAGTGGGGGCAGGCAATCAACCCCCACAGCGCGCCATTGACAATGATCGAGATGGACATGGTGGCACCCACGCCCATGTTCTGCAGGTATTCGCAGTGGATTGGGGAGACGCTGCGCAGGTGCGCATAGGACAGGTCCAATGGCTCGCCCGAAGGGTCCAGCACAGGCTCCAGGGCAACTGCCTCGAACTGCACGTCCGGGATGACCCGGATCGGGTTGCGCAGGTACAAGGCGCGTGCCTGCTGCGGGATGTCCGAAGCGGGAAAATACTGCCCCAGGAAGCTCTCCAGCGTACTGCGCTTGGCCTCGGCAATCACTTTGCCGGCGCCATCGGTGCCCAGTTGGTAGATCATCACCCGGTCGTAGCCCAGTACTGCACGGACAAACCGTGCGGCATCGCGGAACAGGCGGTCGGTCTGGTCGATCTCACGCAACTGCGCGATCAATGTGCGGGCGAGCTCGATGGGTTCCGCAACGTTTTGGCCGGCAGGCTCGAATTCCAGGATGGTGCTGCCCTTGAAGCGGTGCGCCGATACATCCACACGCCTGCCATCGGGCAGGGCGACTGCAAAGCTCAACGCCGGGCGCGAGCCTTCGCGTACCCGGGCCAGGGCATTGCGCAAGGTATGGGCGAGCTCCCCGCCAATCACGTCATCGAGTTTAAGGCCATTGAGTGGCAGCGCCGCCCCCAGTAACTGCGGCGCATTGACCGAGTGGCGCAAGATCACGGTTGCGGTGGCGTCGCAGGCCAGCAAGCAGCCATGGGGCTGGATGCTGCCAGGAATCTGAATGGGTTCGCGGTCGCAATTACTCAGGTTTACCTGTGGGTCGAGGGTCATTAGCCATGCCTGTAGATGATGTAGAGGCTGCCTGCGCGGCCGCCGCCGTCAGCCTAGCAGTACACCCGCGTACGGCAAAGCCGGTGAGTGCCCCGGATAGCAGTTTTGTGGGTGCCGGTCGTCTGCACCAGGTGCCCGCCCTTGTGCATGACAGGCTTCGGTGGTTTCATGCGCCCCATGATTGTGAAGGTAAACGCGCATGAGTCGTCCGCTTTTCATCGCTATGGATGGCCCCAAGGGCACTGGCAAGACCACGCTGCTCGAAGCACTGACCCAGGCGTTGCGAGCCCAGGGCAACAAGGTGGTCAGGCTGTGTGAGCGCAACAATGATCCACAGCGCGCGCAGACCATGGCGTTGGTCAATCAGCTGGCTAGGCAGCCTTCGCCAGCACTTGAGTGGCAGGTCTGCGAACAACTGGCCGAAAGTCGCGCCTGGATCACCCGGCACGTACTGCCGCGTCAACCTGGCGACAGCATTGTTCTGATCGACCGTTGGTACCCCTCGGACGCAGCGTTTCGCCGAACCGTGCCGTTCGATCAGGTTTTGCGGTTGAACATCGAACACGGCGTGCAGGTGCCTGACCTGAACATTGCGGTGCTCACCACAGCGCAAACGTCCTGGGCGAGGGCGGCGGCACGCCGCCGGGGCCTGGGCAGCACGGTGATGCATACCTTGCAGGAGCAGATCGCAAGCACCCAGGCGTTCAGCCGTGCTGCAAACAAGCACGGCTGGCTGCTCTGTCAGAATGACGGCACCGTGACGGCTGCAGTCGACCAGTTGATGGAGTCCATCACGCCGCTGTTGCACGCCTGAACGCGACCCTCGAGCCGCCGTGCTCAGAAGCCTTCCAACACAATCTTGCCCTTGGCCTTGCCGCTCTCGATGACCGCGTGCGCCCGTTTCAGGTTGCTCGCATTGATCGTCCCGAAGTGTTCACCCAACGTTGTCTTGAGCACACCGCTGTCGACCATCTCGCTGATACGACTGAGCAGTTGGTGCTGCTTGATCATGTCGGGCGTCTGATAGAGCGAGCGGGTGAACATCAGCTCCCAGTGCAGCGACAAGGATTTGCGCTTGAGTGGGACCACATCCAGCTGCGCCGGGTCATCGATCAAGGCAAGCTGCCCTTGCGGGCGCAGGACCTCGATCAGTTGCTCAAGGTAGGTGTCGGTATGGGTCAGGCTGATGACGTGATCGACCGCTTCAACACCGTGTGCGCTGAGCTGGGTGGCCAGTGGGGCCGTGTGGTCGATGACCAGGTGCACGCCCAGGTCTTTCACCCAGGCTTGGGTCTGGGCCCTGGATGCCGTAGCGATCACGGTCAACCCGGTCAATTGGCGAGCCAATTGCACCAGGATTGAACCCACCCCACCGGCAGCGCCGATGATCAGCAGGTGCTGACCCTGACCGCCGTTTTCTTCGAGGCGCAAGCGGTCGAACAGCAGCTCCCACGCCGTGATGGACGTCAGTGGCAGCGCGGCGGCGCTGGCAGCATCCAGGCTGGACGGCTTGCGCCCGACGATGCGCTCGTCTACCAGATGGAATTCGCTGTAGCAGCCGGGGCGGTCGATGGCGCCGGCGTAGAACACCTCATCCCCTGGCTGGAACAGCGTCACCTGCTCGCCCACCTCGCGGACAATACCGACCGCATCCCAGCCCAGCACTTGTGGCTGGTCACCGCCACGGCTGGCGCGAATCTTGGTATCGACCGGGTTGACTGCGATGGCCTTGACTTCGACCAGCAGGTCTCGCGCACCGGGGGACGGTTTGGGCAGGTCTGCATCATAGAGCGATTGAGGGTCTTGCAGCGGCAAGCCGGGCTGCGAGTAAACGACAGATTTCATGGGGCAGGGCCTTGAGTGAAAAGGTACCTGCCTAGGCTATTCCTATCGTTTGTGAAGAAAAACAGGCTTAGAGGATTAATACTTTCTTTTCAGGAGTGAAAACGGGAGGGTAGTCGATGCGCGAAGATTCAAACCTGAGGCCTGCATTGGCTCTAAGTTGTGAGGGGCCCGGCCTGACGGCGACGGGCTGCGAAGCAGCCCTGAAGCGGTGCATGGCACAACGCTTGCCGTAGGGGGGGGCAGGTTGTGCGACCTGCGCGGTCAGAAATCGGCCGACGCACTTAGAGACAGCGTACGTGGCGCACCGAGTACCAGATAGTTCGAGCCTGGATACCCACCAGCGGAAGCCCAATAGTCACGACCGGCCACGTTGTCCAGACGCGCACGCAGGGTGACATCCTTCTCGTCGACCTTGAAGCCGTAGCGGGCCCCCAGGTCCAGCCGCGTCCATGAAGGGATCTCGAGGTTATTGGCATTGTTGATGTACTGACGGCCGGTGTAGACCACTCGGCTGGTCAGTGTCAGGCCGTTCACACCTGGCACGTCCCATTCGCCACCGATGTTGGCCTGGGTCTTGGGCACGCCGATGGCCTGGTTGCCGTCGTCCTGACCGTTCTGGGTCTTGGTGAGCTCAGCATCGAGGAGGGTGACGCCGCCGAGCAGACGCACGCCGGGCGTCGGCTCGCCGAACACCGACAACTCGATCCCGCGGTTGCGTTGTTCGCCGCCTTCTTTGAAGACCTGGTCCTCGACGATGCCGACCGGCTTGCGCGTCTCGAACACTGCCAGGCTGCCACCGAGGCCACCACCGTCATACTTCACGCCCACTTCGGTCTGTTTGGCCACGTAGGGCGCCAGGGAGGCGCCGGCATTGAGCACCGGCGCTCTGGAACCGTCAGGCAGGGTAGTGGTGGCGCCGGCGGTATCGCCCTTGGTCAAGCCCTCGATGTAGTTGGCGTATACCGAGAACTGCTCGTTGATTTGATACACCGCGCCGGCAACCGGCGTGGTTTCATAGCGTTTGTACTTGGATGTCTTGTCGCCGGAATTGTAGTCGTAACCTGTCACGTCCAGCCCTTGCCGACGAGCCCCCAGAGTGATCAGCAACTGATCATTGAAGAACCCTAGAGTGTCAGCGATGGCCAGGCTTTGGGTACGGGTTCTCGCGGTCACATGTGGGTCGGACATGTCGCCACTGAAACTGGTGTTGTCGGGCTTGGCGACATACACCGGGTCATAGAGATCGTTGGCGAAACCACCGAAATTACCCGCCCAGGCATTGCGGTCCTTGTTGTCGAACATCGAGCCGGACAGCACCCACTGATGCGACACCGGACCTGTTTGCAGGGTGTAGCGCATGCCCACCTCACCGGTGGCCACGGTCTCTTCCCGGTAATTGTCGAAGCGCGTCGAACGGGTCACGCCGTTGGCGTCGGAGGAGGGGTTGGCCAGCACGTTCTTCTCTTCCCCCTTGCGCATGCCGATGGCAGCCCAGGTGGTGAGTGCATCGGAGAGGTCATACTCGGCACGGAAGGTGCCGAATGTTTGCTTCTCCTTGGAGTACGTCCAGGGCTGGCCGTAGTTTTTGTCGGCATCCGGCGGGCTGGGTACGCGGCCTGTGGGAGTGACGCTGGGCAGCGGGTTGTCGATGAAATGGTACTGGTGGCCGATGTCGGCCGAAAGCCGCAGACGCTCGCCTTGGTAGTCCAGGCCCAGGGCGAACATGTCCAGGGAGCGGTCCTGGTCCTGTACCGCTGTCTCCCCGTCGCGCTTGGCCACGTTCACGCGAACGCCAAAACGGTCTTGCTCCCCAAAGCGCCGCGCCACGTCGGCCGAAACGGTACCGAAGCCCCGGTTTTCAACGCCAGCGGTCAGCCGGGTGAGGGGCTCGTTCGGGGCACGCTTGGGCAGGATGTTGATGGCGCCGCCGATGCCGGTGCCGCCGGGGGCAGCGCCGTTGAGGAAGGCATTGGCCCCGCGGAATACCTCGACCCGCTCGATGAACTCCGCCGCCACATATTGACGCGGCAGCAGGCCATAGAGGCCGTTGTAGGCGATGTCATCGGAATACAGCGGGAAGCCGCGCATGACATAGAGTTCCTGGAAGTTGCCGAAGCCACGGGCGACTCTCACGGAAGGATCGTTCTGCAGAATATCCGCGACGCTGTGCGCCTGCTGGTCCTGGATCAGTTGATTGGTATAGGAGGTGGATGTGAAGGGCGTCTCCATGTAGTCCTTGTTGCCCAGGATACCAACACGCCCACCGCGGGCTACTTGGCCCCCTTCATATTCAGGTACCAAGCCATCCCTGGAGGCGTCGGCGCTGGCCGAGACTGCGGTTTCTTCAAGCTCAAGAACCGTACCGGTGGTGCCGGCCGCATTGACGGGCTGTGCGACCGGCACCGGGATTTCCAGTGTGTTCTGGGCAAGTGTGAGCGGTGACGCCACGCTTGCGACCAACCCCAGGGGCAACCAGACGACAGTGTGCAACGCAGGCTTGCGGGCAAAATTTGGGAAGGGCATGTGAGAACCTGATGAAGGAATTGGAACGACAGGAAATGGCCTTGCAGCAAGGTGCAGAATTATAGCGAGTGGGAATCGTTATCGCTAAGCTTTTGTTTGCATCGCCGGGCCCAAGTTGTAACTCGATGGTTGCTTACGGGTCTCGTGGGTGCCGGCCACTAGCGGGTGCGGGTGGTCATCAGGGCGGGTGACCAACTGCGATGGCCACAGCGCGGGCAGGCAATGACGTCATGAAGTTGATGCTGTACCGGCAGACCACAACTGACGCAGCAATACAGGCCTGCTGCAGGTGGGGCGTCGTATTCCAGGCGGTGTTCAGGTGGCAGCACTGACAGTCCCGGCTGAGTGTCTTCGGCTTCGTAGAAGTAGAGGCTCAGTTCGCCGTCGGTCTCAAGCAAACCCAACCGCACCTGGCCCAGGTGCTCAACCCCTTGTTGGCGCAGCTCCATGAACAACTCGTTCGAGGAGATATTCAGGTTGCGCAACGAGTGGATTTCGTACTGCCCGTCCTTGACGACAGTGATCGGGAGGCCGTCGATCCAGGCTTCGCACGTCTTACTCCGGCGCATCAGGTAGATCGTACCGCGATACAGGAGCAGTAGCGTGACGAACACCAGGGCCACCGGCAGCAATGGCACATCTTCGTAGAAGGTCACATCGCCGGCGGCCGAACCCAGGGTGAGGATAACGACCAGTTCGAAGCGCGAAAGCTGCTTGATGCCACGCCGGCCGCTGAACTTCAGAAACAGAAACACGGCGAGAAAGGCCGCAACCACGCGCATCATCACTTCCATCAGAAACGTGACGGGCAAGTCACCCAGCAGCATCCTTTGCAGATCGAATGACTCCATCAAGCGCCCCCCATCGCCACCTTGTGATCAATTGACCTGAGGGTAATACCCACGGTTCAGCGTGGGCGTCGCCATGGGCTGAGCAAGGGAGGGTGGCATTTAAAGGAAGGGGATTTTCGAGCGGGCAAAAGAAAGCCCGCTGCTAGTCGGGCTTAAGTCTTTCTCATGGGGATGAGTTGATAATCCACTTGGCAACGTGAAAATTCGGTGAAATAAAAGTCCCCATTGTGTAGAGCGCTAATTTGAGCGGTAAAGCCGATGAACGGTCAGATTGTGAGATGACCCTTAAGGCAGTTGCGCCCGTGGCCATTCCAGATTCTGGACCAACGCCCGCAATCGCTGCCTGTCCTCATCCAACGGCAATGCCTGCTCGGCCCGCTTGAGCAACAAATCCACGTGCGCGATGCACGCTTGGCCAAAACGATCAGGCGCGATGTGCGCCAGGCTCGCCAGGGCCTTTACCAAGCGGATGTCCACTTCCAGCAAGCCGGCACCGTCCCGTGCAATCAGGGTGAAGAAGTCATCGAACATGTCGTCGACCGTTAAACCTCGCACATGCACGTTCTGAAACTGGCCATCGGTCGTTGTATCCGGCGCTTGCCGTGCCCATGTGGAAAAGCAGCGTACCCCACGGCCTATGACGTCGATGACCGTGCCAGAGTCATTGGTGGCGGGAGACAGTGCGCGGGATGCAATCTCTGCCAGCACCGAGAGCCCGAAGCGCGGGTCCTGGCCATAGGTGCGCCGTGCCCCGAGCGTCACTGCAGCCAGAATCTCAGCTTCAAGTTCTGCGGTATTGCCTGCCTGTACGCTGCACACGGCGCGTGCCAGTACCGTACCGTGATGCACGAAACTGCCCGGCAGCACTTCCAGGTAGATTACGGCACTGTACTTGTCGGCTGCGTGGGCGAGGGCGCTGACATCGACGTGTTGTACATAGCCGATGTCATCGCAGGGAATCGGTACTGCGTCCGGGTCAACCTGCGTAGCATCCGTGTAGGGCTGTGCCCCCAGGTAAGGCCACTGCGCGCGGCGCTTGAGCGCTGCAATGGCCGCGTCCTCCACGCGGTCGATGGTTTCCCCCACGCGGCCAAGCTTGGACAAGTGATCAATCCAGCGCAGCAGGGTGTACACGATCAGTACAATCATCACCAAGGTCACTGCAAACAACACTACACGGCCCTGAGCGCCATAAATGCCCGTACTCAGGGCGATGATGCCCACCAGGCTGAACAGAAAAGAGCCAATAAACGTCGCCAGGGCATTCTGTGTAGTGGCGTCCTCCATTACCAAGCTGGTCGCGCGAGGTGTCACGCCGCTGCTGGCGGCGCTGTAGGCCGACACCATGGTGCTGAGCGAAAACGTGGTCACCGCCAGCATGCTGGAGGCGATGATGCCCAGGATCTTGTCGACCGAGTCCGCCCCGACTTTCGCCGGCAACGACGCCGGCACCATGTCGCGCAAGGCAATGGCCAGCAGCGCGGTGAATACACCGATCAGGGAAAACAGGCTGGCGCGAAACCATAGCCTTTTCGTCGTTTGCGCAAGTGCCCAACGCCAGCGAGCGATCATGGTGGTCAATCTTCCTCAGTAGGTAGGCCGCGTGCAGGCTGAAGCTCTGCGGCATCGCCACGATTGAGTTCAAGTGGGTACAGATAGTTTCGCGACCCGTGTTCGGGTTTTGCGAACGGGACGGAACGACGGCAGCGCTGCGGTATCCTTATACAAGGCGCTGGATTTGTATAAGTCCGAGCGCTCGACGTTATCCATCAAGCCCGATGCAGGCCGCGCCTGCCGGATGGAGTATCAGCCATGAACCTAGAGCAACTGAAACAACTGGCCACTGCCGGCACCGTCAACGAACTCGAACTGCTGTCGCTCGAAGGCGGCTTATACGTACTGCGCGCGTTGACGGCGGACGGGCCGCAGACGTTCAGCGATGCCCAGGGGCAGGCGGTGCGCCTGCGGTCGATGACGGAGCTGCGCGAGCTACTGGCCGATGTGCCGCCTGTGCCATGCATGCTGGTGCAGCATGTGGTGCATGACGAGATGTGCGGCCAGCGCGATGGTCCCCTGGCGCCGCTGCGCGTCCCCGTGACGCTGGCAGAGCAGTGGTAGCTCAGTCGGTGCAAACGATAGACGAGAGCCGCCTGCAAGCCTGGCAAGCCCTGTCGCAGTTCTTTCTGGACACCGAACTGACAGAGTCGAGCCTGGCGTGGGTGGCTAGGGCCGTGGCCCAGAGCCCCTACACGCTTGATCAATTGCACAGCATCCTGTGGCATGAACTATACCCGGCATTGCATTGGAACCTCAGGTCCGTGGCCGGTGAGTGGGCAGGCTGGACGGATGAGTTCTTGACCGAGCACGTTAAGGTGCGGCCGTTCGAGCCGGCAGTTGCGCGCTGCGGGGCGGTGGGTGATGAGATCGCACAGTGCTGGGAACGGACGGTAGCAAAGCTTTCCGTACAGGGGCTAGGCCGCGCCGAGTAACCGCAGCAACTGGGCGTGCTCCCAAGTGCTCATCAACGCAACCGGGTCGGTGCCGTAGTGGTGATGGGTGTTTAACGCGTAAACACGGCCGTCGGGGCTGAAACAGCTGATGAGGTGATCTAACGCGCCGGCTTCATTGCGCAAGGTGAGTATCCAGCCGTCTGCTTGCACGGTCATGGATCCACAGGCTATTTCTGTCCAGCTTGGTTCGCTTACGCGCTGTAAGTTCCGGATCCCGAGGGCGATATCGCGCAATATCTGGTAGACCTCACGAGTTGCCAGGGAAGGTGTTGTCACGCTGATGGTCCGTACTCGATTGGGTTGCAAGTCAGTTAGCCCATGGCACTTGAGCCAGCCATTAGGCTCAGAGACTACAACACCCATTATGTGCGCGTGGCCGTTTTTTGATAGCCTCCTATCGTTCTGGAGGAATTGTATGACAGCCGATAGCCGATCAAAACTTGCCGCCCGCTATGGTACCGAAGAGGTATCGCCGCTCACCCAATGCAATGCAGTGATCGAGCAGTTGCTCGACCATCGCAGCGTACGGGCATTTGCGGACCGATCGCTGCCTGATGGTACGTTGGAAGCTTTGGTTGCCGCTGCCCAGTCTGCGTCCACGTCTTCCAACCTTCAGGTCTGGAGCGTGGTGGCAGTTCAGGATCCCGGCCGCAAGCAACGGCTGTCGGTGCTGGCGGGCAATCAGGCTTATATCCACCAGGCACCCCTGTTTCTGGTCTGGCTTGCCGACTTGTCACGGGTGTCGCGCATTGGCGAGCAGCATGGTGTGGCACTAGAAGCATTGCCTTATCTTGAAAGCTTGTTGCTAGGCACCATCGATGCGGCACTCGCGGCGCAGAACGCGGTCATTGCCCTGGAGTCCCTGGGGCTGGGGAGCGTTTACATTGGCGGCATTCGTAACGACATCGAAGGTGTGGCCGCGGAGTTGGACTTGCCTGCTCATGTCTATCCCGTGTTTGGCTTGTGTGTCGGCTACCCCTCTGCGGATCGGCCCGCCAAGGTCAAGCCGCGGCTACCGCAGGAGGTCGTGTTGCACCATGAGACGTACTCGACCGCTCAGGAACAGAGCTTGCTGTCCCGTTACGACGAGCGCCTGGGGGCGTTCTACCACCGTGAAGGCATGAAAGCCTCGGGGTGGTCGGAACAGGTCGTCAGCCGGCTACGAAGCGTTGCCAGCTTGCATGGGCGGGAAGCGCTGTTTGATGAATTGAAGCGGATGGGGTTCGGGTTGCGGTGAGGCGGTATTCACCGACCGATCACAGCGCATCTTCGTTTGAGAGACCCTAATGAATAGCTATCTTCAGGAAGTTGTGGACTTGCACCACCTGATCGAAGCACGGTTTGCCCAAGGCGAGGGTTCGGTTGAAGCGATCATGCAGCACTCCATAGCTATGGCCCATAAGCTGATGGCCATGACCCCTCCGACCCAGGCGATGACACCGTCAAGATGACTAACGGCGACCTTCAAGTTGTCATCTGCAGGGTCCCGGACTACGAACTTGGATAGGCTACGCAGTTGCGCGTGACTCCAGCGTCCAGTGCTGTCGAGTTTGAGCAGGTACTCCACCAGTGAGCGGCTGGCGCTGATGCCAGAGGCCAGTCGAAACACTTCGATATCGAGCGCTTGATCCAGATATCGAGTAAGCTCGCCATTACCGGCCTCTGACCGCACGTTTTTGAGTCGATTCATGCGCTTGCGAACGAAATATTTGTCATGCCAATCCAAGGCTTTGGTGAGCTGATTAACCCATTTCGCACCTTGGTAAACTATCGTCGCAAGCGCGATATCAGAAGGAGGCATTGGCGCTGGTTTCCGATCTTGCCCGGCTACTTGAGCAGCTTGATCTAAGCAAGGGATATTCTCGTGGCGCTCAAGCAGACTGAGCGTTGGAGGGGCAGGTCGCACAAGCCCTGGCGGCAGATCCCGACTGACCTTTCACAAGGGCCAGCCATCGAATAATCAAGTACCGTTATTAAGGCGCGGCCATTGCTGTGATAATGCGGTCAATCATAGGGGTCCCTTCATGCTGACCATCTCCAATTCCGTACAACTGCCGGACGCTGAAGTGGAACTGACCTACGTGCGCGCCCAGGGCGCAGGCGGGCAGAATGTCAACAAGGTGTCGAGTGCCGTGCACTTGCGATTCGACATTCCCGCTTCTTCATTGCCTGAGTTCTACAAAGGGCGACTGTTGGCATTACGAGACAGCCGCATCACTGGGGACGGTGTGTTGATCATCAAGGCTCAGCAATACCGTACCCAGGAGCAGAACCGGGCTGACGCGCTGACGCGTCTGACCGAATTGATCGTGAGTGCAGGCAAGGTTGAAAAGAAGCGTCGGCCTACCAAGCCGACACTCGGTTCCAAAACGCGCCGCCTGGAGGGGAAGGCCAGGCGTAGCGGTATCAAGGCGGGCAGAGGGAAGGTGGAGTTCTAGCCGGGATCCATAATGCTCTCCAATATGCCTTATCTACTGCACCAATCGTGATTTAAGTGGAAAGCCCTAAAGTCCCGTATTTCATAGGCCAAATCGATCCCTTCGATAAATTAGTGGAATTATTTATGGTTTTTCCGCTGAATAAACAAAATAGATCGTGATATTCCACCGATTAATTTCTCCAGATTCGTGATTTTGCACTTATTAATTGAAGCGCCTTTTGACCCAATATGTGCGTAATTCTCACAAAATTTTCAGCTCGACGAATGGGGTCGAGCGTATCCGGTGACTCAGAAACTGAGTGGCGCCAGATCCCAAGCACTACGACCTCTTCGTCTTGCTTGAAGCCTTTGACCATTCGGGCTGGTTCGCCTAAATGCTGACCTCCAAACTGATGCCATTGGATGGGTTAATTGGATCGGCGTACACCAGGCCTGTCTTTAAGGGCGTATCGCACACTCTTGATACGGCCTTGGGTCGCAATAGGGGGCTGCAAAGTGTTCTGTGGCACACCGTGATAAGCGTGTCACTCCCTCAGGCGAAGAAATGAGGGACCGTATGCGTGCCTCTATCCTGTCCTGAAGAAGCAATCTCACATCAGGATCCGACTCTCCACCTGATCTGCTAATGATCCCCGCACTATCGTTCGTAGGTATTACCACCAGTGCTGATTTTGTAGATGGTTTCCGAATAGGGAAGACGTGCAATGATGGTCGTGACGTTCACCACACCCGCCATGGTCATCCCTCGGCACATCAGGCTGACATAGCCTTGGACAACACTATCGAAGGACGTGATCCGACTTCAGGCTAGGAAGGCGTTGGAATCAGGAGCGATCACCCAGGAAGAGTACGACCGCCTCATAGAAATGCTTGACGAAGTCAGCGCGCCGCCTCCTCCAGGTTCTGCAAACGTGAGTAAAAACAAACAAGGTTATTGAAAAAACATTCATGGCCAGGGGCACACTTAGTCACCTTCCTGACGGTAGTGTACCCTGGATTCTTGGCGTCAACCCCATTCATAAATCGCAACAATTTGCGTGGTGCGTTTTTCGCTCGGCCAGAAGCCTTTTTCAGGGAGGCAGATCATAATGTCGCCCCGCTTGAAGCCGCCGGCTCAACCGTTACCATCTCGCCCAAGGTCAGGATCCTAGATCCAAATTCAATTGCACTAAATCAAGGTGGTTCTAATGATCTGGTTTCTACAGGGTCAGGCTTCTCAGCGCGACATCATTCTGGGCGCCTTGGAGGCACTCCCAGCCGACGTGCGCGTATTCGCATCCCATGGGGGTGACCGGCCGGAGATCACCGGTTTGGCTCACGGCAGCTTTAAGGAGCCTGAAGACCGCGAAGATCGCATCGACTGGGTGCTCCGCACTGCAATCGAGAACTCGATTAAGGTGGTCTTAGCTGGTCGCGTTGGGGGCGCGTATGAGAGCCGTCGTGCGGATTTTGAGCGCGCAGGCATCACGCTTGTTACCGGCGGTATGAGCAAGCGCACTTTTGAGCTGGTTGACGACAAGGCCAATTTTACAGCCGAGGCAGAACGCGCTGGGTTGGCTTGCATCCCCGCTATCCCGGTTGAAAACCCAGACCAACTACGCGCTGCCTATGAAACCTTGAGTCCGACTTCAGAGGTTTGCATCAAGCCGGTTGTTGGCATCTATGGACAGGGATTCTGGCGGTTCAAGGCCGGGGTTGACCCATTCCGCTGCTTTGCGAACCCAGATGCTCGAGAAGTCGACTTCGAGACTTATCATCGGATCTACTCGGCCGGGCCAGCTCGTGAGCCGATGCTGGTAATGCCCTACCTCCCAGGGCCAGAGTGCTCCGTAGACATGGTTTGTGAGGGCGGCAAGGTAGTAGCGTATGTCGGTCGCCGGAAGGCCGGAGCGCACCAAACTTTCGAGCGAGACACGCCTGCAACCGATCTGGCTGTCGCCGCGGCTCAGCATTTCGGTTGTGACGGCATCATCAACGTCCAGACCCGCGATGGCGCCGATGGGATGCCAAGGCTTCTAGAGATCAACCCACGATATTCAGGTGGTGTTGGCTACACCCGTGAAGCTGGTGTCAACCTGGCGGGTATCTTCGCTGCGCGCCGGCTTGGCCTCCCAGAACCACAGATTTCTTGGAAGGAGGGGGTGCGAATTCGGGCGATCACTATTGCCGTTACGGCCCCAGCTGGGTGATAGAATGGCCATCATTCTGGTACCACGTGTACCAAATCTAGATTAAAGTTTCTGTCTACTCAGGGAGCGAGACATGCTGACGCCAGGCGCCAATGTTGCACTTTCTTCACAAAAAGCATCGTGGACGCTGGAGTCTTCGCAGCAGAATGCTTTTGGCTCGACCGCAGCTGTCGCGCTGATCCCTGTTGATGACAAACGATCCCCAAGGGGAGCTGCCGCTCTCTTTCATATTGAGCAGCCCGCTTGGATGCAATGGAGTGGCAGTCGGGAGCAGGTCGGCTGCTCGCTTCAGCTCGGGAGCCTGCCTGCCGGCAGTGATCGCGTTCTGCTGATCGTCTACAGATATTCCAACCTCGGGCCGGTTAGCTCTCTTGGCCACCTGAAGCTCAAGGTTGATCAAACGGTTTCATACAACCTAGATACCAGCGCGTTTGGCGAGAGCGCGTTGATATTGGGCGAGTTCTATTCCCGCGGTGGACAATGGAAATTTCGGGCCATGGCAGAAGGCTCAGCCTATGGCCTGGCGGCGTTTGGCCGCAGGCTCGGGGTGAAGATTGACGAAGCCAACCCTGACCATCCAGAGGTTGGGAGTCGTGACTCTCGCCCTAATGGCGGTGCAACGGCCGCCACTGGCACTGGCTTTGCTGTGTCCAGCAACGTGCTGCTGACCTGCGCCCATGTCATCGAGGGGATGTCGTCGATTGAGATCAGTTCCTTCAATGGTCGGTACCGAGCTGAGCCAGTGATGGTCGACACTTCAAACGACATTGCATTGCTCCGAGTAGATGGTGCGCCATTGACGCCCGTCCAGTTCGCCGCAACCGGCGGCTGCTCCCTGGGCGACGCAGTGACGGCGATTGGCTTCCCAATGTCGGGATTTGCTGGCGGTGGTGCGCATGTCACTCAGGGCGGCGTCTCCGCCCTGTTCGGACTGCGTAATGACTCGAGCCTCTTGCAGTTCACAGCGGCAATTCAGCCCGGATCGAGTGGTAGTCCACTGTTCGACTCGCGGGGGAGTGTGGTCGGCATGGTTACTTCAACCGTGCCTGATGCGCAGAACATGAACTTTGCAGTCAAGTCCCATTTGCTCGGCGCCTTCTTAGAAGCTTGCCATATCCACATCACAGTCAATGACTCTCATGCAGCACAGACACCTGCCGATATAGCGAGGGGTGTTCAACCGTCGCTTTGGAAAATCGAAGCGCGAAATTAAATGCTGCAGGCCATTGAAATTAAAAGTGCGCACGTTAGGTTCACTACTATCGTCCACGGAACTCCAAAATGGAGCATAGTATAGTGAATCAAGCGTCTACAAAGTTGAGCGCCACGCTGAAGCGCGGCATTCTCGAAGTTGATGTGCATCAGGCTTCCATTTCGCCTGAGTCTCTTTTTGGCTTTGCCGAGCGCCGCAATCCGAAACGAGCATTTTTGTTTGTTTCTCGGGTGCTGGGTAAGCACATTCCCGTCAAGCCATCGGTGATGCAGCAATCCTACAAGGCCTTGGCTGCACAAATCCCATCCGACCTGCCAGGCCCTGTACTGGTCATCGGTATGGCAGAGACAGCTGTCGGCCTGGGGGCGGGCGTTCATCGCGCCCTGAGCGAGTCACGGGCTGACACCATGTACATCGTCAGCACCCGCCACCCGGTAGGCGTTCAGATTTTTGCTCGTTTTGAAGAAGAGCACAGCCATGCCAGTGCACACTTGATTCATGAGCCTTCCGAACCTCAACTCTCGGAAATGATGCGCAGCGCCAAGTCGCTGGTGCTCGTTGATGATGAGGCCTCGACCGGTCGCACGTTCATCAATCTACACCGCGCACTCGTGGACGCTGGGCTCAACCAGATCGAGCGCGTTGTCACCTGCGTGCTGACTGATTGGTCTGCGGGCGCTGTGTCGAGCAGCATCGGCGAAGCGGCTGCACAGGTATCCCTGCTGAGTGGCGCTTACAGCTTCACCGAAGATCCTGAAGCTCCGCTTCCTGAAATGCCGGACACCGGCACTGTGGCCGCGGGGGATTGGGCTGTAAACCCCGAAAACGACTGGGGCCGACTGGGTACCCGTGGGGTAGCAGACACCCTGGGGCTCAACATCGCTGTCCAGCCGGGTGAGCGGGTCATCGTCCTCGGTACCGGTGAGTTCGTTTGGAAGCCCTTCCTGTTGGCTGAACGCCTTGAACGCGCTGGCGCCGATGTGCATTTCAGCTCGACTACCCGTTCGCCAATTGCACTTGGTCATTCGATTGGGCACGCGCTGAACTTCTCAGACAACTATGGTCTGGGCATCGTTAACTTCCTCTACAACGTGGCACCCGGGCAATTCGATCGAGTGCTGATCTGCAGCGAGACGGACGCACAGGCTGTGCCGGCTGCTTTGATTGAAGCTTTGAACGCGGAGGTGATCGTCGATGGCAAATAAGCGCCCGCTGGCTCTGGTCGACCTGGACGACACCCTCTTCCAAACCGCTCGAAAAATGCCTGAGGGCACTTCGCGCTATCCGGCGTCCTTTGACGTTAACGGTGAAGTGAGTGGTTACCAGACCGAGATGCAGAAGCAGTTCCTTGGGTGGCTTCTGGCAACGACTGATGTGGTACCCGTTACTGCGCGCAGTGCCGAGGCCTTCAACCGTGTTCGTCTGGATTTCACTGGCCCTGCTATTTGCTCCCATGGCGGCCTGATCCTGAATCCCGACCGCTCCGTCAATATGGACTGGCATGGCGTGATGAATGGAATTCTTTCGGCGTTCCAGGACCGCTTGCCCGTGCTGTGTGAGACGGCGTTGCGTATTGGGGACGAGCAAGGTGTATCGCTTCGTGGCTGGGTTGTGGAAGAGGCCAATCAGCGTCACTACGTTGTGGTCAAGCACAACAACGGTTCTGACGCTGACCTGATTCTGGTGCGCAATAAGCTGAGAGAAGCTGGCCTGATCGAAGGCATGCACACTCATTCCAACGGCAACAACCTTGCCCTGTTACCTGCAGGTCTGTCCAAGCGCGTCGCTGTTGAGCACTTCCTCAAGCAGGATCGTGAGTTGAACGGGGAGCGCCCTGTGCTCGGCTTCGGCGATAGCATCACCGATCTCGGCTACATGAACCTCTGCGATTTCTGGTCGACTCCGGCGCGGAGCCAGCTTGCCGCATTGGTGGAGGGCAGCATCCATGCTTAACCCGATCCTGACCTCGATGACTGTTGGTAGCGGTAGCTACTTGCCTGAGGATGTACATTTCCTTTTGCAGCCAGTGAACATCGGCCTGACCGATGTGCTGGAAAAGGAGCGGCTGATCCAGTCCAAGCAAAAGCACTACTCGGACATGATCAGCCAGGAAGATGCGCCGTCACAGACTCACATGCAGTTGTTCGAGCGAGCGATGACTCAGAACGGCCTGCGCATGGCGGCGGACGTTCAATCCCTGGCTCTGGCCTTGGAAGAACGCTATCAGGGTCCGACGATTGCGCTCGTGTCCTTCGTTCGCGCCGGGCTTCCGCTTGGGGTTCTGTTACGCCGTGCATTGATCGACCTGGGCCGCGATGCACATCACTACGGCATCAGCATCGTCCGCGATCGTGGTATCGACACTGTTGCGCTTGAATCTATCATCGCTGCGCACGGCGCCGAGAACATCGTTTTCGTCGATGGGTGGACGGGCAAAGGCGCAATCTCTGGGGAGATCAAGCGCAGCCTTGCAGGAGACAGCCGTTTCCCTGAAGACCCCCGACTGGTCGTACTGGCAGATCCGTGCGGACGGGCCTGGCTGGCAGCCTCGGCTGAAGACTGGATCATCCCATCCGGTATTCTCGGTGCGACCGTCTCCGGTTTGGTTTCCCGTTCGATCTGGCCGAGTGATGGCGGGTTGCATGGTTGCGTCGTATACGACCACCTGCGAGAGCACGACGTGACCCGGGCTTTCATTGATCGGATCGAAGCAGCTCGAGCTGCCGTCGAGGTAAGTCCGGCCCTGCCGTGGACACCAGAAGAGGCAAAGAACCTGCAGAACGATGCACTTGATGTCGTCAGCCGTCTTGCTGACCGATTTGGTGTGACCAATTTGAATCGCATCAAGCCCGGTATCGCCGAAGCGACTCGCGCTGTGCTGCGCCGTGTCCCAGATCAGGTACTGGTGCGGGACCGCAGCGATGCAGATGTCCAACTGCTGATCCATCTGACTGACCGTGCCGGCATCCAGGTACAGGAAGCTGGTGAAGGCTTGGGGCCCTACCGTGCCGTTACTATCATCCGGGAGGTGAGCTAATGGACCGCATCTCCCCGTGGGCACTGGGCGCGACGCTCTACATGCCTGCAACTCGAGCCGATATCGTCGAGGTGATTTGCGCTGATAAGCAGCCTGGTCTTCGCTCGCTCGTTATCTGCCTAGAGGACGCGGTTGCCGCGACCGATGTTGAGCATGCTCTGGAGTCGCTGCGCGCGATCCTGACTGCTATCGGGCCCCGAGTTAATCGCTCTCCAAGAAGTCCACTGGTTTTCGTTCGACCGCGTGATTCGAGGATGGCGGCTGTACTCAATGAGTGGCCAGAAATCACCGCAGCGCATGGGTTCGTAGTGCCGAAACTGTCCCTTGCCACATTGGGCGAGTGGGTCCGAGCAGTTACCAACCCCGACCTGCTGTTGATGCCCACGCTTGAAACCAGCGACGTATACAACCCTGGGGCGATGGGCGAGTTGGGTTGCGCGCTTCGCGCAGAGCTGGGGGATCGAATCCTTGCGTTGCGCATCGGTGGAAATGATCTTATGAGTTGCCTGGGGTTGCGCCGAAACCCGGCAACGACCTTGTATCAGACCCCAATGGGGTACGTGATCCCAATGCTGTGCGGGGTCCTTGGGGCACAAGGTTTTGCTCTTACCGCGCCTGTCTTCGAGCAGCTCGCAACACCTCAGCTGCTCGCTGAGGAGCTGGACCTGGACATTGCCCATGGGCTGGTTGGTAAGACAGCGATCCACCCGACTCAGATTGCGCAGATTCATGACGGCTTCCGCGTTCCTCTTGAGGACTACAACTGCGCCAAGCTCATCGTCGATGGTTCTGCGCCCGCTGTCTTCAAGCACAACGATGCGATGGTTGAACCAGCGACCCACTACAACTGGGCCGTCAACATCATCGAACGGGTGAAATGGCACGGAGTGAAACCCGCAGAAGCAGGTATAGCGGAGCCAGTTCGCTTGGCTGAGGCAGTTCGATGACCCAGGAATTGATTGAAGCTGGCCCGGCCTCCGGCCAGGTCCTGTCGGTTTTTGACTTCGACGGCACCCTGACGCGGCGAGACACTTTCGTCCCATTCCTGCTGTTTGCGTTCGGTAAGCGGAAGTTCGCCGCACGGGTGATACGCATGCTTCCTGCGTGCATTCGCTACCTCGGCAAGGGAATGAGTCGCGACGAGCTTAAAGCTGTGCTTGTCGCCACCTTCCTGACTGGTGTTGAGGAGGCTTGGGTGAAGCGGAAGGCTGCGGAATTCAGGCGGGCGTTTTGGGTACGGCTCATGCGGCCGGCCGGCGTAGAATCCGTCGCGTCCGAGGTTGCAAGCGGTGCCCTGGTAACAATCTGTTCAGCTTCTCCGCGGATAGTGCTCATGCCATTCGCTCAGGAGCTGGGTATCAGCTTGATTGGGACTGAGCTTGAAGTAGTTGAAGGCAAGCTAACAGGCGCGCTTAGCGGGAGTAACTGCCGCTGCGAAGCAAAGGTACTTCGCCTGGAAGCTGTATATGGCCCGCTGGCCCAGTACAAGCTACGAGCTTGGGGTGACACCCGCGGGGATCAAGAGCTACTTGCTGCAGCGCAAGAGCCGCACTGGCGGCACTTTCACCCGCGCTGGCAACGTGGCCGGATGAAGATTGAGAAAATTGGTGCGCGTGTGAACTCGACGGACGCGACCACAAATTCAGTTACGGGTGTCTCCTCTGGCACCCAACAGCACGATGACCAACAAGGAGCGTAACGATGGCACTTACCCTTTCGAAGAATCAGTCCATTTCTCTGGAGAAGACCGCGGGCTCGGGTCTGTCCAAGGTAACCCTGGGTCTGGGCTGGGATCCTGTGAAAGCTACTGGTCTTTTCGGCAAGATTTTCGGTGGTGGCGGTGGAGAGATCGACCTCGACGCGTCGTGCATCATGCTGGATGGCGACCTGAAGCCGGTCGACTTGGTGTGGTTCCGCCAGTTGAAATCCAAAGATGGTTCGATACAGCATTCTGGTGACAACCGCACTGGTGAGGGTGAGGGTGATGATGAGTCGATTACCGTAAACCTGAGCAACGTTCCTGCATCGGTCAAGCACCTGGTGTTTACGACTAACAGCTTCACTGGGCAGAACTTCTCTCGCATCCAAAATGCGTACTGCCGCATCGTCAATGACGGCAATAAACAGGAATTGGCGCGTTTCAACCTCAGTGACCAGGGTGAGCACACTGGAGTGGTCATGGCCAACCTGTCGCGCGGCGCTTCTGGCTGGGAGTTCAAAGCTATCGGTAAGACTACCCATGGCCGTACTGCTGACGACTTGGTGAACCTGGCCGTTCAGGCGGTGCGCGCATGACAACCTTGGTCCCTGGTGGTAACGCACCGGTAGCGACCGGGAGCCTGCGGGTGGAGGTGGGCTATTCGCCCATTCCAGGTGCAGACATTGATGTGTCTGCATTTGCCCTGACCGCAACTGGAAAGGTCCGTGGCGACAATGACATGTGCTTCTACGGCCAGCCCAGTGTATTGGGTGGGTCGGTGCAGCTGGTTGATACGGCTGCTGGCCGCGCCGTGTTCACCATTGACCTCAGCCGGCTGGACGCAGCTATCGAAAAGGTAGCGCTGACGGCGACCATCTACGAGAACAAAGCCAGCTTCGACCGTGTACCCATGCTTGTGGTCACTGTGTCTGGCGGCATTGAGACCCAGATCCCGACTTCGGGTATGAAGGAAACCGCGCTGATTCTTGGCGAGTTCTACCGTCGCCAGGGTGCGTGGAAATTCCGATGTGTCGCTCAGGGCTTTGCCGGTGGCCTTGCACCACTGGCAACCCACTTTGGTGTCGACATTGCGGCCCCGGCCCCGACGCCAGCTCCAAGTGCTGCGCCGGCACCTGCTCCAGCGCCTACCCCAGCACCGGCCCCTGCTCCAAAGTCGACTATCAGCCTGAGTAAGGTGACCCTCGACAAGACTCGTTCCTCGATCAGCCTGGAAAAGACAGCTGCTGGGTTCGGTGAAATCCGGGTGAACCTGAACTGGAACCAAGGAAAGTCCGGCGGCTTCTTCAATCGTAGTAAGTCTATTGACCTCGATGTTGGCTGCTTGTTTGAGTTGCAGGATGGCCACAAGGGCGTGGTCCAAGCCCTTGGCAACGCATTCGGCGCCCTTGAGCACGAGCCTTACATTCAACTCATGGGTGATGACCGAACTGGCTCCGTATCCGGCGGCGAGTGGATTTACATCAATGGGAAGAAGTGGAGTGAGATCAAGCGAATCCTGGTTTACGCCTTCATCTACGACGGTGCACCGAACTGGGGGCAGACTGATGGTGTGGTCACCATTTTCATCCCTGGCCAGCCAGAGATTGAAGTCCGTTTGAACGAGGAGGGTGGAAGTCTCGGTTGTTGCGCCATTGCTCTCCTTGAAAACGACAACGGCGCCGTTAAGGTGTCTCGTAGGGTCGACTTCCATAGAAACCAAGAGCCCATGGATAAGGCCTACCGTTGGGGTCTGCGCTGGAGCGTTGGTTCCAAGTAATCCACTTTCGGGCGGGGTTTCGGTCCCGCCACTTTGAGGTACGAACAATGCTCAGTTGGTTGAAAGCAAAAGGTGCGCAAGCACGCGAGGCCCTGACTGCCGAAGTAGGCAAGCACAAGAATCGCAAGTTCATGGAAGCAACCGCCAACGGCTGCGCCATGGTAGCTGTAGCGAGCAATGGCTCAGGTCCTGAAGAAAAGCAAAAGATGATCGGCTTCATCAACAACTCCCCAGAGTTGAAGGTGTTCAGCCTGACCGACGTACTCGCCGTGTTCAACGACGCGATGAGCAAGTTCGAATTTGACCCGCAGATCGGTCAAGCAGAAGCGTTGAAGGTCATCGGCAGAATCAAAGACAACGAAGGGGCTGCGCGCCTTCTCGTACGCGTTACCTGCTCCGTCGGCGCATCCGATGGTGACTTTGATGAAAAGGAAAAGGCGGCATGCCGTCTGATCTGCATGGAGCTGGGCCTCTCCCCAGCTGATTTCGAACTTTAAGGACTGACCCGTGGAAGTTACCCATATCGGTTTCCCCCCGTTGACCATGATGGTTTTCGTCGGCATCGCCTTAGGCGCTCTGCTGCTCGACATGGTTACGCATCGCGGCGATAAGCCGGTCTCGCTGGCAAAAGCGTCTGTCTGGTCCGTGTTCTGGATTGCCATATCCCTCGCGTTTGCAGGATTCCTGTACGTTCAGCACGGGCCTGAAGTCGCCAGCCTGTTCGTCACCGGTTACGCCCTTGAGAAGGTTCTCAGCGTCGATAACCTTTTCGTGTTCATGGCAATCTTTGCCTGGTTCAAAGTTCCTGATGGCCTGCGCCACCGCGTGCTCTACTGGGGCATCATCGGCGCTATCGTTTTCCGCGGCATTTTCGTTGCGATCGGTACCGGCCTTCTGGCGTTCGGCCCTTGGGTAGAAATCGTATTCGCACTGATCGTGGCCTGGACCGCCGTCATGATGCTTCGTAGCGGCGGTGATGATGAGGAGGAGGAAGACTACTCCAAGCACATCGCCTATCGATTCGCCAAGAAACTGTTCCCGGTCTGGCCAAGGCTGCACGGCAACCAGTTCTTCGTTAGCCGCAAGGTTCTCGAGGGCGAGTTGCTGAAACCTGAGAACAAAGGCATGAGCCTGGCGGCCAAAGGTGGTTTGTTTGCTACCCCGCTGTTCCTGTGCTTGGTTGTCGCTGAAGTATCGGATGTGCTGTTTGCCTTCGACTCCGTGCCGGCTGTGATCGCGGTGAGCCGTGAGCCTCTCATCGTTTACTCCGCTATGCTGTTCGCCATTCTGGGCTTGCGTACGATGTACTTCGTACTCGAGGCCCTGAAGCGCTACCTGGTACACCTGGAGAAAGCTGTCATTGCACTGCTGTTCTTCATCGCGGTAAAACTGGGCCTCAACGCCACAGACCATATGTTCCACCACGGCTTCAAGATCGATCCAAATACCAGCCTCCTCATCGTGATGGTGGTGTTGGTAATCGGCATCGTTGCAAGTGTGATCTTCCCCGAAAAGGAAGACACTCAAGCAGAATCCAACTGAATCACTCGTACCCTAACAAGGAGTTTAAGAAATGGCTTTGACCCTGCAGAAAGGCGGCAACCTGTCCCTGACCAAAACTGACCCGTCGCTGACCAAGATCATCGTCGGCCTGGGCTGGGACCCGCGTTCGACCGATGGCACCGAGTTCGACCTCGACGCCAGTGCATTCCTGCTGGCTGCCAATGGCAAGGTTCGCGGTGAAGCAGACTTCATCTTCTACAACCAGCTGAAGAGCCAAGACGGTTCGATCGAGCACACCGGCGACAACCGTACTGGCGCTGGCGACGGCGATGACGAAGTACTGAAGGTCGACCTGAGCCGCGTGCCAGCGGACATCGACAAGATCGCGTTCACCGTTACCATCCATGACGCCGATGTTCGCAAGCAGAACTTCGGTCAGGTCGGCGGTTCGTTCATCCGTATCGCCAACGATGTGACTGGTGCTGAGGTCGTTCGTTACGACCTGGCCGAAGATGCTTCGACTGAAACCGCGATGATCTTCGCTGAGCTGTACCGTAACAACGGCGAGTGGAAATTCCGCGCCGTTGGCCAAGGCTACGCCGGCGGCCTGAAGGCTCTTGCCAACTCGTACGGCCTGAATTTCTAAGGTCCGTTATCCGTCGTTAGCACCACACGGTGCTAAAGACCACTCCATCTATTTTCAAGGGATTATCCAATGGCTGTCTCGCTGACCAAAGGCTCCAACGTATCGCTTTCTAAAGAAGCTCCTGGCCTGTCCGAAGTGGTCGTTGGCCTGGGCTGGGACCCTCGTGTAACCGACGGTACCGAGTTTGACCTCGATGCATCCATCTTCATCACCGGTGAAAATGGCAAAGTCCTGAACGACAACAGCTTCATCTTCTACAACAACAAAACCTCGCAAGACGGTTCTGTTGAGCACTTGGGCGACAACCGCTCCGGCGCTGGTGAAGGCGACGACGAGCAGGTCAACATCAAGCTGACCGGCCTGGCTGCAGACGTCAAAAAACTGGTTTTCGCGGTCACCATCCACGAAGCCGAAGGACGCAAGCAGAGCTTCGGTCAGGTGGGCAACGCCTACATCCGCGTCGTTAACAAGGCAGACGGTAAAGAGCTGGCGCGCTACGACCTGAGCGAAGACGCTTCGACTGAAACCGCGATGATCTTCGGTGAGCTGTACCGTCACAACGACGAGTTCAAGTTCAAGGCGATCGGTCAAGGTTTCGCTGGCGGCCTGAAGCCACTGGCTGAAGCCCATGGCGTTTCCGTCGGCTAATTCGAGCCTGTAGGAAAAGCCCCTGCTAACACGGCAGGGGCTTTTTTTTGTCAGGTGGTTCGTTCTGACCACCTAGCTTTGCGCGCACACGTGATGCGCATGGATTGCGGAGTTTCAAGTGATTGAGAGAATCTTGGTTTCCAGTGCTGTGGTCACCATGCTGGCCGGCTGCGGCCAGGCAGCGAATGACGTACGTCTTTCCCTGGCACTCAACGAGTTAAGGCAGAACTGCTTCGGTAATGACACGTATAGCTGCAGGAGCCAAACGATCGACTTTAACCAGAAAGCCCTGGAGCTAACCGACTTCAAAAATGACGTGGCCAAAGAGAACATCACCAAGCTTTTCGGCGATGAAGGATGGTCGCTGTACAAGGATGTCGCGGACGAGTTTGTTGACGCCGGCATCGACGCCCTTGAGGACATGCGACCGAACATTTTTGCGCGTATCTTCTTCGGTGACTCGCAACCGATGTCTCCTAAAGGATTTGTGATGACCTTCAACCCTGAGGACATGGGACGGGCTTTGGGCGAGATCCAAAAGGAGTTTTCTGTTCGTGCGAAGAAGGTTGGTCTGAAGCCAGACGATCAGGCACTTCGGAGTTACCAAATGATTGCCGATGCCGTGAACGGCAAAGGTAGCCCGAGCTCTGTCGAGCCGGAGCCGAATGCCGGCGCTGATACCTTGGCAGCAGGTCCGGCCGAGCCGCAATTGAATAACCCAATTGCCACCCCACCCGCAGTCGTGATGGCTCAATCTACTGTTGCAGCCCAGTCGTTCCCTGACTTGACTGGGGCTATCAATGCGTACATCGCGGGGCTCGATACCGACGGCGGTGTAGAGTACCCAGAAGGTCGCCAAATCATTCAGGTGGACCTGAATGGTGACGGTGAGTTGGATGCCGCAGTGCTCTATACCATCGAAGGCTCAGGCGGCTCACAGTCTGCCTATCACACCCTCGCAGCGTTCTACCACGCGCCAGAGGGTTGGCAGGCTCAAGGTGGCGATGCTGCAATTAGTGGAGCCGTTCGTGAGGCGCGCGATGTCGGCAGTCGCACCATCTTCATCGACGCCCTTGTTCAGGGAGATGATGATCCACGTTGCTGCCCGACGCAGCCATACGCTCAGCGCTTCCAGTGGAGTGGTGAGAAGTTCATCGAGCTCCCAGGCGCTTAAACGCTAGTTCTCAATCGGGCGCACGTTCAGACCTTCGTATCTGCCGTCATGCGTGCCAGAGGTGCAATGGCGGTTAGCGCCCAGTTCTATAATCATGAGTCAAGGAAAAGGCTATGGGGTGGAGGTTTAGTAAGCGGATCACGATTGTGCCGGGCGTAAGGCTTAATATCTCCCCCAGCGGATTGTCCGCTTCAGTTGGTCCGAGGGGCCTAAGCATGACAATGGGACGTAATGGCACGTTTCTAAACGCTGGCCTACCCGGGACCGGGTTGTCCTACCGCCAGCGTTTGGATGGTGCACGTCATTCCCCATCCAACTCCTCCGGTTCAGCGGGCTATTCAGGGCCGATCAAGATCAGCGTGCAGGATGACGGTACGCTATTGATTGTCGATGAGGCAGGAAGTCCGGTTCCTGCAGGAGTTGTGAGGCGCGTTAAGAGCGAACAGGCTGCAGAGATTGAAGCGCTGCTCACAAAAGCTGCAGAGAGTTTGAACCAGGATCTCAATGATTGCTTGAACGTCCACGTAGGCACCCCTCGGCCGGGTACTATGCCGGCATTACCGCCTCCTTTTTCGATGCCGATTCCGACGGCGCCGACGTCAGTTGAGCCTAGCTTCGTTGATAGGTTGTTCAGGTCTGGCAAGCTAGAGGCTGACCGCCTCACCAACGAGCAGATCTACCAGCAGGATCTATCGGAGTGGGAGGCAGCCCGTGACGCGCATGACAATGAGCGCTCGGAAGCTGAGAAGACCTTTCGCCTGGCTGCGAAGGGATTCAGTGCTCATATGGAGAAAGCGCTTGATTACGTGCTGAGCGGCATAGCCTGGCCCAAGGAAACGAATGTTGCCTATCAGTTCACCTACGATGCAGCCGGGATAGCATTGGATGTGGATCTACCTGACGAGGGTGATACCCCGCGGCGTACTGCCGAGGCAAAAGGCAATGGAAAACTCACCTTCAAGACACGAAGTGATGCCCAGGTGCGACGGGACTTTGTGGGATTGTGTTACGGCTCTTTGTTCAGGGTCGTTGGCGAGGTATTCGCGCTGCTGCCGGCAATCAATCGCTGCCTGGTGTCAGGGTATGTTCAGCGTAATGACCCCGCGACCGGTCGCCTAGAGGAGCCGTATATCTTGTCTGTAGTCGTGCGACGGGAAGACTGGGACCTTTTGGACTTTGGCCGCATTGAGCACATAGATCCTGTCGGCGCGCTGAATAGCTGGGGTGCTCGGGTCGACTTGGACCGTTCTGCGCGTTTCCGGGAGATCCAACCGTTCGACCTTAAGTATTTGGGCTGAGATTAACTGCGGCACCGTGGTGCCGCAGCTTTCAAGCACTTACTAGGTGATGATCCCTTTGGCACGCGCCTCGATCAGCCATCCTGGGAATTCTTCCATCAATTTTTCGTACAGAGCTTCTTCGGTGAGATCGTGGAGGTCATCCATAGCGAAGAAGCTACAGTTGTCGACAACGCGGCCGGGCATATCGTCAAGGCGCTCCAGGATGCCGTAACCGTTGCCGCCTAAGCCTACAAATTGCCAGAAGAACGGACTGCCTGAGGCCTCCATCATCAGCTGGGTGATCTCACGGTTTTTGTGCACGCCGCCGTCGCTGAGGAAAATGATGTAGACCGGTTCTGATCCACCCAAGCGGTTATAGAAATCTATAACCATCCTCATCGCGCGTGGTTCGTCATTTACGCGCTGGCCCACATCCCACTTCCGCCAACCGCCTTGCTCAGTGTCGATGTAGTCGCTGTAGTTGGATAGAGTGGCTGGCGAGAGCTGAACTGGTTTTGCCCCAAACCCAAAAACATCCAGCTCGCCGTCATCATCGAAGGCTACGGCGAGTGGCATCAGCCGGTTCATGGCCTCTTGCACTCTGCCTCGGCTGTACTGGCCATTCATAGAACCACTCACATCGAGCACGAAGCCTAGCTTCGCTCTCACCTTGGTGAGGTTGTTTTTCTCCAGGCTGATCTGAGCTTTTTTTGCCAGGCTGAGTAATGCTGGCGCTTGGGCTGCGACCTTTTTCTCGAGAGATACCGTTGCCTGGACAAGAGGCGGCGTAGCAGGTGCTGGAGGCGCGGTCGCGGGTTCATCGCTCACCTCACCGCCGAAGTGGCGCACAAGCGCGCTCAAGCCTTCTTTGAAGCCCTGCAGGTTGGCAAGCATGCGCCACTCGCCACCCTTGCGGTAAATGTCGACAACCATGATCGCCTTCTCGACGGTGAACGTGCCCCCGTCAAACTCGCACGTGGCTGCGCTTGGTGCATCAGGGCCACTCACAACGAAGCGACTGGACGAGATGTCTTTCATGGCACCCGGACCGTCAATCGCCGCGGTGAATACCAATCGATCGATCGTTGCCGGCAATGCGCCCAGGTTGATTTCGAACTGGCCTTGTCCAATCAGCCGGATGGCATCACCAGGTGCGGAGGTTTGGTTGAAGAACACCATGAAGCGGTCGTCGGACAGCTTCGATTGCTGATCAAGCCCGAAACAGGCTACGTCGATCACATTGCTTGACTGAATGGAGACCGCAACCGTGAGGCGGTCAGAAATACCTATGCTGGACAGCGGCAGGCGCTGGCCCTGTGTGATTTGCATACTGCGTCCTTGAGAAGTCAGATCCGGCGGTTGAGAAGCCAGGACAGCGCCCTGGCGGTGCCCAACACAGCTTAACGTCCGGGGGAATAACGGCGAAGGTTAAGCCTACTGGTTCGGGACCATTGGCCTATGCCGGGCGCGCAGCTTTCGGCGGACGAGGAGGGTGATCACAAGCACAAGAATGAGCAGCCCGCCGAAAAAGAGGGTAACGAAAATTGGGAAAGGCTCGATGTTGCTGGTTGTGGCCTTGATGTCGGTGATGTTTGGGAACATCGAGAAGATCTGGAAGCGCCAGCCGTAATACCTGATGACCGCGAGCTGGTTCGCGTCACGCGAGTAGTCCTGGGCCTTAGCCTGCAGGTCGGCGCTATCGAATTTGAAGTACCACGGGAATCCCCAACCGGTATCCTCATTTCGATAGACCGCTACCTCACGATTTGCGTCGGTTGAAACAGTGTTGATGAAATAGACATCTCGGGTTGGACCATCAGCCGGGTTCTCAGCGCTGATCACGCCATCTGCATCCATGCGCTTCACCTCGACACCAGTCACATGAACGACCTCATGGCGCGGTAAGTAGAAGTGGAGGCATAAACCGATTGCCGTAACCAGCACCAAGCTGAGGATTCCAAGCGAACGTTTTACCCAGGGCATCAAAGTGATCACTCTTTTGAAATTGGCAATATGCAGGGAAAGTGAGGCACCTGCGCTGCAGAGTTGTTGCAAACCGCTTCAGGCCGGCGAGTATTGATGCTGCCATATCGGGGCGGGTGGGCCTAGCATTCTTCCACCCGCCATGATGCTCAGCTGACCCTTCTGGGCAAGTCGCGTGCGCCTGGTGGCGCACGGAATAGGGGGGCTTATGTCAGAGCAGGGACTCGGTTGAATTCCAGGCATTCGCTAACAGGGGCGAACTTAGGGTTACGGCACACCCATGCAGTGAGGGCGGTGTATGCCGCAGAGAGAGCCGTGATCAATGCCATGGTTGCCTTTCGCTCACGTCGATTGCGGGCATCGGCTCTTGCCTGGGATTCGCCCTTACGACGCGCACCACCGTTGAACAGCGAGGCAATCAGCAACCCGATGACGACATAGAAGACTGAAATCAGAGTCAGCTTCGCCACCAAGGTCAGGAAGATGCTTAAGCCACCCCTGTTGTTCTTCGCAGTCGAGTAAATCGCGTAGGCAATCGAGAGGACGAAACCAGCTACCACAGCGATAGCGGATACGACGCCTGGCATTTCAAGCCAGCGACAAATCGCGCCTGTAGCGATCCCGAGCGCAGGTAGTAGGTTCGTGATCAAAGCATCTGTGTAGTCGCTGTAGATGGTTGCAGACCCGCTATGGTGGCGCACAACAGCCCAGATGGAGAGGAGTAACCCCAGCACCAGGGTGTATTTCCAGCCAGGCCCATTGATGAACCACGAAGCCACGGGATTCTGTGCTTGCTGGGCGTGGGCGCTAGTCGGGTGTATTGCCTGCGTGGAAGATGCCGTTGGGGAGGGTGTGCGCTGTGTCGCTAGTGCTGCCTGGCGTTGCTGATTAGCCAGCGCGGTGGCTTGCCTTTCGCGCTCGGCCTCCACAGCTCTACGTTGTGCCGCATCCTGTTCGTCTCGCGCCTGCATTGCTTTTACGCGCTCGGCACTTGCGATACGTTCCAGTTCCTGAATTCGAGTCCCAAGCGCCTTATCCAGGCACTTCTGGTCTTGGCATTGATTTCGGGTTTGGAGCCACTCCCTTTGCGATTGGCGGAGCCCCTCTGGGTTTGAGGAGGCAGCGACGGCCTTCTTGTATGTACGATCGAGAACTACATCCACTCCGGATAGGTAGCCATCTCGGCAAATCTCAGTCTCTGCAAAGCCCGACGCTTTCGTGCAGTCGAAGCTTGCTGCTGAAGCGCTTCCTGCGATCAAACCCATAGCCAGTGCGATTGCGCCCTTTGTAAGCATTCTGAACTCCTTTGAAGACAGCTTTTCCTGACCCTCCATCTATTGGCTGGCGGGCGACGTAGTAAAGAGCCATCGTGGCATTTTGTCACTACAATTTATTGCCTTAGAAACTGTCTTCGAGCCTCGAACCAGCCGAGTTGGCTACAGGGCTTGGGTTTGTGTGCCGTGAGCATGCATTTCGACCCACGCTAGGCGGTCCCCGCCTGGGCATGCGGTTAAAATGGGCCGACTGGGCGGCAATTGATCTGCCGCCTGCACACGCACTCATGGTTGATGAAAGACCTGCAGACCAGGTGACCCCACTTATCCGGCGTAAGGCGACAAATGAGATTTCAACCTGAATTGAAGGGCAGCCCAAACGGCACCCTGTCTGATGAAGCTATTCACAAGCACGCTGCGTACTTGTCGTCTGAGACAGTCAATGTCACCCATGATGGTTTTATGAGTCGGGCTCCGATCCTGATCGAGTACTGGAGCGACGGGGATCAGTTTTCCTTCCGCTTCAGTCCGCCGGCGTTGAGGTTTCTTGAGGAGGCTGATGATCCACGCTTAGATTTGGTGGCTGACCTCTTCTCAGGCATCGATCTTCGGGCCGCACCTCCGGCTGTTGCGACCATTTCGGAAGCTCGCAAAGCGAGAGGGCTGGTCCATGCCATGCGACTACTTGCAGAAGTGACACGAACCGCACGGCTTGAGGATAGAGCCAAACTCCAAAAAATGGCTGGAGAGATGAGCGTGAGCTTGGAGATGCAGCGCCGCGGCGTGCGTTTTTTGCCCAAGCAGGTCATTCGAAGGGTGAGCCGAAATGCAGTCAGATCGTTTGGCACTATGCACAGCACTGAGCCTAGCCAACCGTAGCTCATGAATTGCACCTCGTGATCAAGGTGATTTTCACGAAGGTCTGTACACCCTCCGGCTTCCAAGAAGCGGGGCACCATTTAGTTTAGGTAGACCATGGCCACCAACGTATCTAGCGAAACGCTTACCAAGCTCTGCGAGATCCTTGTTGAAGAGCGCAAAGCCTCACCTCGTGGTGAGGGGCTGACGAGATTTGAGCGTGAGGTTCTGAAGGAGGGTGTAGCCAAGAACTTGGACATTGGCGACTACCTTATTACAACTGAGACGCGAGCCTTAGCAATCATCGAATACATTTTCGAAGACTTGCTCATGCCTTTTGGAATTGCTCAGCAGTCTGTTGGCCGCCGCCCGGTCGATCCTGAAGACGATATCACCCTCACTCAAGCCCTCACTGCATTCGACGCAACGGCCCTGATCATTGGTTTGGAGCGACTCGGCCTTCAAGTAGACCCCTCTCGGCTCGTTCGAGAACTGACAAAGGCACTTGAGGGCAGAGAGGTGCTCACAAGCAATGAGCTTGAAATAGTCCTTTATGATCACTACGCCGGCCGCCGCCGCACTGTGCTGAATGCAGCTCAAGGGCCGATACACCCTATGTGGACCGAGACGACCCACCAAGACGAAGCAGGATACCGTTTCACCATGAAATGGGACGGTGACGTCGTAGTCTGGCTTGAAGTCCTGGGCCCAAGGTATCGGAAGCCAGAGCCTCAGGAGCACACGGTATGCGAGTACTGCGGTCATTCGTACTACACGAACAACTCGCAGGAGACTCGCATCCATAGTGAGGTGCACAGTCGTAAGAAGCAGATGATTGATCCCCAGCCAGATGAGCAATTTGCAGAGCGATTGACCAACCTCGGTCGGGCTGGGGAACTCGTTGATCAGGACTCCCCCTTCTGGATGCACGGTGCAGTCTGCGATCGAGCTTTTGAGTTCAAGCGCGAGTTCAAGTACGACTTTGTACAGTGGGATGGTTCCTCGACTAGGCGTGCAGGGGAGGATTGGCAGGGATGGCTCTTTGCTGCATACGACATGGGTACGATTGCGGGTGCATGCGGATTCATGCGCCGCGACGGCGCCGTTGAGGGGCCTGAGTGGTCCTTGCAATGGATATGGGTAGCACCAAAATACAGGCGCGCCGGCCTTCTCGAGGCAAGGTGGCCATCGTTCCTGCAAGCCTATGGTGACTTCGACATAGAGCGGCCGCTTTCGCCAGCAATGCAGGCCTTCGTCCGAAAGCACGGTACCCAATCGCAAAAAGCCGCTCTGCCTCCTGAGTAAGCTCATCATGCGCCGCGCCGCCTTTGTGTAGTCGAACGGACATTTTGCGCCGCAAATTGTCCGTCCTCCTGAGTAGCAAGCCCGCCTAAGGCGGGATAGGCCGTGCGTCCGCAGTCCCTAAACAGCGCGACCCAATTCTGTACGCCCACTTTGGGATGACACACGCCCTGAAGCCGGTATCCTCCGGGTCTCTTTTAAGACCGCAGCGAGGGTTACTTGTCGCGTTAGAACGTAACAGCCGGCCTAGCGCACGTGGCGTACCCTGAAGGCATCCCATTTCTCATCCCGTTAGGGAAGTTCGACGCCGTCCTGGCTCTGGATGATGCAGAGCAGCGTGTGTGCTATCGAAGACGGACACGCTCATAGGGCCGTAATTCAGACCCATCACTGCTGTGAAGTCATTATGATATTGTCGTGGACAGCCTGAGAGCTTCTACTGCAGGGTAGGAACCTCTTGAAATCCGAAGATCGGCAGTTAGGTTCAGAGATAACGCTTAATTCTCACCTGATTCGGCACACTGCTTTTGGGTAATGCGTAGCTTCAGGCTTTCGGAGCTGCAGGTGCCGTTTCTATACACCAACACTGACAAGGAACCGTTGGATGCTCCTAGTTTTGCTCGCGTGCCTCAACGCTGTCTGTTTGCTAGCAGGCCTTCTTTTTAACGCTGAGCTCCTAAACGTCGCCGGCGCGGACATACCGCTGAAGAAACTGCAGGATCTCGAAATATACAGCCAGATCCTGGCGTCAGTAACCGTCTGCCTGACTGGTTGGCGAGTGTGCATCTGGGCTCATCACCGCTGGGGCGGAGAAAAGTACCTCTGGCACAGCGTGGGAGCAATGACATTGGTGGCCGCTCCTGCAACATGGTGGGTTCAGGGTGAGGCGCCAGATCTCATCGCTGAGAAATTCCCTCACACCCTTCGGGTATCCAGCCTCTACGCCTATGTCACTAAAAAGGGGCTGCTCTACGATTCCATTCAAATCCCAGGGCTTCCCTATCAGGATTACCGGGAGCACGGCGAGGGCAAGGCATTCATTGCAAACCTCGGGATTTTGATGAGTGCGCAGGGGACCTATGTAGAGAAGATCGACGGGAATTTCCCAGCATTTGCTGAGGCCGTTTTCAAAGGTTACACGCGCCGCAACGGCGATGCGCTCTACGAGCGCCTCCAAGCTGAAGTGGTACCAACCACTCTGGATGTCATCCGCGCGTATGCTCAGCTAGAAGCACTCCGTGCTACTGGCATAGGCAATAGTGAGTGGAAACCCATCCGGCTGCCCAAGCCTGGCGAAGACCTCGGGTTTGAGCCAACAGTTGCTGAATACGCCCAGGCGATCAAGCCAGGCCTGCGTAGTCGGCCGCAGGTCGCTCAGTCTCCTGAGGTCCTGTACATGGCGAGTCAAGCGCTAGGGCCAATTTACGTGAAGGGGATGAATGTGCTTGCCAGTCGCGAGCAATTCGAGAAGTACCTTCCGCAGATCGCCCGCAACATGGCCACCGATGTTGCACACACCGACATCCGCGGTGAGCAAGGATTGAATGTGCTCAAAAACATGTGGTTCGTCCCCTGGTCGCTGTTGAGCGGACTCTTTCTGGGAGCACTCAACCTGGTTGGCCTGATCCTGTCCGCCTGCGAGCGGCGAGGACTGATTCGAGGCCGCCAGTGGCTGCTGCGTACCGTCTCCATCGCTGCAATCGTGGTTATCCCCCTAATGGCCGGCAATGCCCTGGTGCAATCTGAAGGGTACAAGAAGGCCTTCCGCAGCATCGATCGCGGCCCCACTTTGGTTGCGGGTGTTTTTCATTGGGCAATGACTGCTGAAGCAATGCTCTACAACCTCACCAAGCCACTGCTTAAAGCAGAGTGACTGTTCGTAAAAAGGAGTTTCAACGTGCGTAAGAAGTTTGTCGCCACTTGCTTGGCTATCGCCATCGCTAGCACGACCGGGTGCGCTCAACTGGGAATCAACAAACAGCAGGCCGGTACGATCATCGGCGGCCTGGCTGGCGCTGTCGCTGGGGCGGCAATGGGTAAGGGCACCGGCAAGATTGTGGCAATCATCATTGCCGGCAGCCTCGGCAGCTACCTTGGTAACCGTATCGGCGCCAGTCTCGATGAAAAGGACCAGCAAGCCTTGGCGCTGCGTACCCAGGAAATCCTCAACCAACCTGTAGCCCCCAACCGACCCACCACCTGGGCGTCGGACCATTCTGGGGCGACTGCTGAAATTGTGCAGGGCAAGGAGTTCACCCAGACCAAAGTCGTCGAGGTCAAGCGCGCCCCTACGGTTCAGGCCGTACCCTCGATGCGATTGATCAACGAGCCTTACGTGACCAAGTCGAGCGTGAATGTACGATCCGCCCCGAATTTGAAGGCTGGAAAGGTCGGCGGACTTGCTCCGAGCACAGAGTTCACCGCGGTAGGCTCCACGGGTGATTGGGTTTTGGTTGGTCGGAAAGGTGTCACTGTCGGATACGTGCACAAGTCCTACGTACAGCCGAAAGAGCAGGCCGTAGCTCAGCGGGCGGCACCAGCTGCCCACCTGGACGATATGGACGTGAAAGCGAGCAAAGAGACCCAGGCATTCGACCTGGACTCTATCCAGACTCTGCAGACCCAGCAGATCGCGGCAGAAACATCCTGCCGTCCGGTGACTGTGAGCCTAAAGTCCGCAAGTGGCCAGCCTGAGCAGCAGCAGAGCACCTTCTGCAAGCAGAACAACGGCACTTGGGAACTGATCTAAGGACAGCGATGAAATATAGCGCTCTCGCGCTGGCTGTGGTTGGAGCATTCGGTCTTGTGCCGGATGCCCTATCTCACGAGTTGGCATTTTCGAAGAAAGACCAGGTCATGGTTGAGGTCCCTGGTACCGCGGATACCTGGTGTAAACCGGACATTGAACTAACCATCTCGAGGGCCTCGTGGGACAACCAACAAACTCTTGAGCGTTTGGTTTCTGTGCTACCGGTCGTCCTCGGGAAAGATTGCCCGGCGGCTAAAGTAACGTGGAAAGCCGTCGACGCATCTGGCAAGCCATATGCGAGCGGTTTTGGTAACGCTGCGAACCTGGGTATCGTTTCCTTGGCGCAACCCCAACTACGCCAAGATGGCCCTACCACAGCTCTCTCCTCGGCCGCCTCAACAGTGGTCCCTGAAGCCGCAGCTGGAACTCAAACAACGGCTGGCACTAAAGCGTCGACTGAAGGGGTGAATTCCCCAAAGGCGGAGGCAACAACACAGAGTGTTGCAACAGAGCCGGTACCGGCCCGGGCACAAGATGAGCTGGCAACTGTGACAGGGGACACAATCCCCGCGGCGGTTGTCGATGCTGTGGCTATCGACGGCTACCGGTCGGTTGTGCTCAGTAACACCCAGCTCGCACAAGTCGAGGACGGGGAAGAACGGGCTCAGGAAGCACGACGCCAGATGGAGCGCATGGCAAACCTGCACACTCGGGTGCTAGCGCGTTACGAGCAGCTCAAGGCCAGCCTGAAGGAGACCAGCGGGCACGAGAGTGAGGCGCTGGCACAGCTTGCAGGGATCAGGGCTCGATTTAGCTCCCCGTTGGCCATGATGGACCCGGGCAGTTCAATGAGAGCCAGCCCGATGATGGTTCACGTGACTGGCCATGAAGGTGATTACTATCAAATCGACTTCCCAGGCCCAGGCCGCTTGAAGTCCGATCGGAAGCTCGGGAATGGATGGTACGTCCTGCAGGCAGCGAACCTGACCCCGGTCGCTCCACTCGTGGGTGCTAAAGCCGTCCCGACATTCAAGATCTACTCGGCCGAGGAGCCGGAGCCTTGTAAGCAGGCGAGCTGCGCGGAGCGCGTTTCATTTGGCGCGGTGCTAGGCCGGGAGTTTCCCGATGCTGGAATCGATTTCAGATGGACCCCTAATGTATCCCAGCAGCACCTGAACGCCTGGAAGAACGCTTCCGCACAAATCCAATAAGGCATCACGATGACCATCTTGAAAAACAGAAAGGCCCAGCTGATTTGCGCTCTCTCCATGGTGGTGCTGGGCGGAGCTTCAATAGCCGGCATGATGAACACTGGCGGGAAGAAGGCCCTCGCTTACTACGAGGACTTCAAGCAACGGTTCTACCTCCAGGATGTCCTCGCTGAAGGTGACATCTCCTACAGCATTTTCTCTGGGAACCTGACCGTCGAGAACCCTGAGATTCGCCTAATTGCTGCCCGAACCAATGGAGCTGAGCAGTTCCTGCGTGGGCTGTACGGACTATTCGGTGCCTCCCTGGATGGGACCACAGAAGGTGGCCTGGCTGATTGGGCAAAATACCAGGTTGGATCAACAGTCGGCCGCGGCACTGCTGGCGCTTACATCCATGCTGATGAGTTGAAGCTCAGCCACAGTGGGGATAGTAAAAGCGGCAAGATTCGTATCCAGCTGTTGGGTGTGGACCAGAGCAACCAGTACCTGTCGCGCCTAGGGTCAGAAATGGTCTTGGTCTCCGATGTACCTGATGAGGTTCAGCCTGGTGATGAGGTGGGGCCGCATGGGGAAGTTGTGAAGCCCAAGTACTCGTGGGGTGCCAACATGGCAGTTCGATCATCGGTGACGGGTTCATTTCTGATTGCAGCCTCGGGGGAGTTCGGAACCAAGGTCGACTTGGATCTAACATTCACGCGCTCCGACGACGGAGAAGGGACCATGAGTTTTGTGGTCATTCACCGTATCGATGGGAACGAGGTGGGCCGGATCGTTCGCGAAGCTCGGTTCGCTGCCCTGCCTGAGCTGGATGCCGTCCAGGAAACGCTCAAAACAGGTCTGACCGCCTTCATCGTCGGCGCCTACGACAAAATCGCTAGCCAAGCCATCCTGACTGACGCTGCCGGCAGTTTCGCTCGTAAGGCCAAGGTTGAGAGCTATGCACTGACCTATAAGGGATTCGATTCGCTCAAGGTGCCTTACAGCCAGGCTGGCAATTCGGGCGGTGCGTTCTGTGATTCTGCAGGCCTCGCAACTTGGCAGAGCGATTTCGGTAGCAAGGGTAAGACGCACAGCGATTCGGAGTGTGGAATCGCGTTGGCCTTAGCGAAGAGCGGCTCGTTTGAGGAAACCTACACGTTCCGTCCTGAAAAGACCTTGTTTGCATCGCTTTTTGTCACCCCTGGATTTGACCTCCAGACCAATTAATCTGGCACCTGCGGCCCGGTATACTTGGGTTGCAGAAGGGTCACGTCGCGCATTTTTTCACGAGATTCATGGGCAGCACTAAAACAGAGGAATGTAATGGAATCGTTGGTTGTTGGTGCATGGGGCGTCGTGATACTTGTGGCGTGTGGGTCGGTGGTCTGGATGACAATGGTTACGGTTGACGTAGTCTTTGGCATCATGAGCCGAAGGAGCCTTCGCACAGACCTAATCAACGCTCTCAAGAAAGGCAGTCCTAGCTGGAGCCAAGTTTGTACCATGGCTGACACACGCCACGTAAACATGTCGTGCACTGAGTTTCTCATCAAGACGCTTATCCGGGATGTGGTAGCCAACAGGTTGACTGGCCTTGATGACAAGGTATCGGTTCTTGAGGCCCTTCAGGAGGAACACCAGAAACAGTTGCCCTTTGAGGGCCTACCTACACAAACCAGGTTCATGATGGATCGTTTGAGACTTCACCTAGCCCCCAATGGATCAGACCTTTATCCTTTGGCTAACCATGTCAGAGACCTTCTGAAGCACCAAGAACCAGCAAATCGACGGCAGCGTTTTTACACGTTTGGTGGCTTCATTGTAGGCATCGCTGGCATTGCATTCGGGGCATTCACATTCATCTTTCCTCCTGCAGCGGCACCTGCAAGTGCCGCGTGTCCAGCCCCGCCCGCAGTTTCCGTTCCTAAGGATGAACCAAAGCAGCACCCGTAATTGGACGGTTAGGCCGGGGCACCTTGCCCCGCACCCTTTGTCGACCTGAACAAACGCCAGCCCCTTTTTTGTCACCTCGAACATAGAACCTGCCATGGAACAGGCTCATGATCGGGAAAACACAAAAAGACCTGACCGATTGATCAAGGATTCCCAAAGATGAAAGTCGTCATTGCCCCCGATTCCTTCAAAGAAAGCCTTTCAGCTGAGGCAGTTGCTGCGGCCCTTGCGGAAGGGGTACGAAAGGCCTTACCCAACGCTGAGATTGTGACCGTTCCAATGGCTGATGGCGGGGAGGGTACTGTCGCAGCTGTTCTCGCCGCAGCCGGAGGCGAACTGCGATCCACCCAGGTCAACGGGCCACTTGGTACGGAGGTCACTGCTAGCTGGGGTTGGCTTGCAAATACGCGCACCGCAGTGATCGAGATGGCTGAAGCTAGCGGCCTCCACCTGGGGCCTGTCGGCCAGCGCGACGCAACGCGGACCTCCACCTATGGCACTGGCCAACTCGTTCAAGCGGCACTTCAGGCTGGGGTTCACCGGATAATCATGGGTTTTGGAGGAAGTGCTACCAACGATGGTGGGGTAGGGATGCTTCAGGCTCTTGGGGCCAAGTTCTTGTGCGATGCCGGTACCGAGTTGCAGCCTGGCGGTTTGCCCCTTCAGCAGCTGGCCCGCATCGATCTGTCAGGTATGGACCCACGTCTGCAGGGCATCCGATTCGAAGTGGCATGTGACGTTGACAACCCGCTCACCGGCGAGAGAGGCGCCTCGCATGTCTTCGGCCCACAGAAGGGTGCAACGTCTTCCCAGGTCCGAGAACTGGATTCGGCGCTGGGCGTTTATGCCGACATCGCTGCCAACTTACTGGGCAAGGACGTGCGCAATTCACCAGGAGCCGGCGCTGCGGGTAGAATAGGATTCGCAGCGAAAGCATTTCTTGACGCAAGCTTTCGCCCGGGTGTGCAACTAATCGCCGAGCTGTCCGGCCTGGCTGACGGGGTGAAGGGGGCCGACCTCGTAATCACCGGGGAAGGTAAATTGGATCAGCAAACCTACTACGGCAAAACCACTGCAGGTGTTGCAGCTGTTGCAAAAGCGGCGGGAGTACCGACGATCGCTATTGCCGGTACCCTTGGTGAGGGCTACCAGCTCCTGCGCGAGATTGGCATCTGCGCGGCGTTCTCTATCACCGCCGGGCCTATGACGCTCGAGCACGCCTGTAGCCACGCCGCGGAGCTGCTTCGTGATCGAGCGTTTGATGTGATGAATGTTTGGGCTCTCGGCGATGCGAACTCATAAGGAATCGACGAGCTAACTGCTCAGGTTTAGTCCACCTTGCTCTCGTGCCTTAGTGCGCGACTAGCAAGCGCGGTACCGAAGGCATAGGCCAAATGCTGGTCTAGAAGACCCCTTTTTGCCCGGCGCCTTTATTCCCCACGCGGGCAGCTTCAGCCCGCTCGTGATTTCCCTGCCGCATTCTGGCTTCCCTCTGACGGCCGGCTGGTTAAACTGGCCAGCAGACTGTCATTGCTTGAATGGGCAAGGACGTATGCAGCTGCCCGGCGGCCCCCGTCGGCATATCAATGGAATAGGCGACCAACTTTGACTCAATCCCTCAAGCCAGGTGAGAACACAAGGCTCAGCGTAGCTAACGGACTTGTGCAGGTAACCCATGCGGCTGGCGCAAATCTCGATGTGAACCTGACCGCTTTCTTGTTGACAGATGCTGGGCGCGTCGAGGATGACAGTGGCATGGTGTTCTTCAATGCCCCAGTGCACGCCTCTGGCTCAGCAACATTCACTCCACCGAGCAATCAGGCAGGCGTGGTACGGCACAGCATCAGTTTCGACCTGAGTCGACTCCCGGCCGGCATCAACAAGATCGCGATCACCCTGACGCAGGACGGCAGCGGCGGTGGTTTTGCACAGGTCAAGGACCTCAGTGCCCAGGTAGTAGTGGGCGACCAGGTGCTGGCGCTAACGCCTGATGCCTTCCAGGGTGAGACGGGCATCACTGTGCTTGAACTCTATGTGCGAAATGGTCAGGCGAAGGCCCGGGCTGTGTGGCAAGGATTCGCCTCGGGCCTGGCCGGCCTCTGCAACATGTATGGGGTGGAGGTCAGCGATGAACCTGCACTGGTCGAGCCAGTAGCTGCACAGTCCAAGCCGGTGAACATCACCAAGTCGGTCATCACCTTGGACAAGCCTGGAGCTGCCCACAAGGTCTCGCTGGAGAAGGGCGCTGCAGCGCCAAAGACGATCAAGGTAAGCGCTACCTGGGTGGACAATGGAGATGGTCGGGATAATGACGACCTTGATCTCCGTGTCGGCATACTTCGTCCTGACGGACGCATGTCAATCATCCAGGCCCCTGACAAGCGGGGGACGTTCGATTCTGACCCCTACGTTTTCCATACGGGCGATGTGGTAAGCGCGAGTTCTTCTGCCCCTGGGATAGAGAGCGTTGAGATCAATCCGGCTATCTCGCATCGCATGGGTGGGAGGGTGGCACTTGTTTGCAGCGTGTACTCTGCAGTCGACAACGGTGCTGTCTCGGTAGCCTCGCTGAAGCCCAAAATGCGCATGGAGTACGGCGATCAGATAGTGGAGTGCGCGTTCGAATTCAAGAGCGGATTCTTCAGCAGCATGGTGTACACCTATGTTCTTGGCATCATTGAGATCGATGGTGATGCCATCACGATAAGCCCGAGCGGCGTCACCTCAAGGTCGGGATCCGAAGCCACACCCTGGATGACCCGTAAGGGTGAAAAGGTCGAGTTAACCATGGATGGTCCACACGTATTCAAGGGCCGGCCGATCGAGCGAAGCGGCAGGAAACAGTACATTTGAGTTGGGGCCGGCACGCGTCTTTATCAGGAGTGTGCCAGCCACATCGTTCACTTGGGGGCGGCAAGCTGGCGGTTGACGACTGGGCAATCCAGGCTTAACCGCGGTCGCGCATGCCGATGCGCTTCACCGAATGCGCACGCTCCTGGTCATGCGCGTGATAATAGGTGTTCTGGGTCGTACTAAGGTTGCTGTGCCGCAGGTCTTCCTGCAGGTCCTTAGGATTGCGCAGCGGAGCGTCAAACGTGGCGGAGGTGTGACGCAGCCAGTGCGCAGAGGCACAGCGCAGACTCTCCATCTCATGGTGAGCGCGGCCTTCGCTGCGCATCTTGTCTACGGCTTTATCAAAAACAGCTTGGAGGAGGGCGCGGATTTGCCGATCAGACAAGCCTGCTCGACCCTTGAGTGTTTTGATCAGCGGCGTACTTTCCCCTGGATGAGGTAATTGGGAGAGTCCCAGGAATCGGCGGTAACGTTTTAGATAGCGCTCTTCGTAGATATCCCGCACGGCGATCTTGGCCGCCTTGTTGCCTTTACCCACCGCGAAGTACCACCAGTTGCCTTATTCGTTCATGCCGTTCCGGCTCGGTGTTCGCCATCTCCTCAACGGTGTCCAGGACAAAGTCCCATTGCAGGGGCGTGAGTGCCCGCGAAGACGCAACTTCAAGTTCTTGCGTAGAAAAGCGGTTGCCTTTCTTGAGGAGGCGAAACGGATTCGTTTGGGCGAAGCCGTCTTCAATGAGAAATTCATAGAACCGGCTGCAGACGGTAAACACTTGGTTTAACGTGCCATTCGCCGCTTGATAGTGCTGGGCACTGGGCAATTCTGTGGCCGTCGCCTTGCGAGACTTCATGTTGAAAGGATGCCATTTCGGATTAGGGATCCAGCCATCACGAGTACCCATCGCTCCGTATGACTGCGGTACGAGTTGAACGTCTGCGCGTTGTCGGAAAACGCGCGCAGGAATGCACGCACCGCAGCGTAGCCACGCTCAGGCTGCAAAGCCGCTTCACACTCATCCAAAAAGGAAGCGACGCAGGCGAGTGAGGAGCCCTGCAAACTGAAGTCTTGCTCGATGAATTTATCGTAGGTTTAGAACAAGGGAGTGGGTGCGCGCGCCATGGAATACCAGCCAGAGTTTTGAAGACAATAGACTTCCACTTATGACAGTAATCGGAAGTACGAAGCTTTTAGGTGAATTTAGCCTCCTTATATCGATGGTAGCGACATGCTCCCTGAGGCGCAAGACTGACTGACGGACACCTAAAATGCAAAGGCTCGGCAATGCGTTATTGTTCAATTATGAGAAATTCCCGGAATTTTCTATGGCTATGTTTGCAGCGCCAGTGTGTCAGTCGGGGGTTTCTCATCAATAGGCAACATCCAGCCGGGAATTTCTCATAATTGCCGCAAAGAGCAAGCCTAACTATTACGGGCTTTCCGTAAGGGCACGCTAGACTCAAAGCGTTTTTTCTCGCTTTAGCGAAATATTCGAGCGGGAATTTCTCCTTTTTAATGCAAGCCTATTTTCGGGAGTCATAGGCTCTGCCGAGGACCTGAATGACCCATGCACCCCGTTTGCAGGCTAACAATTCACCCGTTTTTTCTCATGTATTCGCAGTCGTCCTCTCGCCAAGGGAGCAATCATCAGCAATATCAATGGGTTAGGGGCGAAGCGAAGCGATTCTCATAATTTAGCGACGGGATCACTGGTTTCCGGGGGCTGGTGACACGCTCAGTCCAACAAGCTTACCTACCATTTAACATAATACACATTATGCGCATCTAGGTATTTCCAGTTCGATACCACCCTGGGGTACATTCGAACCCACGAACCGCATACAGCGTCCTTCTGTAGACCGCTCACGGAAACTATCTTCCCATGTCCCACCATCTATCAGCTGACCACATCATCGACCTCTACGATCGCCATGCATTCACCTGGCACCAAAAACGTGCCAATCACTTCACCGATCGCAAATGGATTGAGCGTTTCGGGGCCTTGTTGAGGCCGTCAGCAACTGTTTTAGATCTGGGCTGCGGCTCTGGCCAACCTGTGGCGCGATATCTGGTCGGAATCGGCGCTCGCATTGTGGGTGTAGATTCCTCCAACCAGATGCTGACCCTTTGCAGTGCACAGTTTCCTGAACAGCAATGGATTCACGCAGACATGCGCGCGCTTGCATTGGGACGCCAATTTGACGCGATCATTGCTTGGAACAGCTTCTTCCATCTCAAACCCTCTGATCAGCGCGGGATGTTCCCGGTTTTCCGTCGTCACGCGGCTCCAGGGGCGTTGCTCATGTTCACGAGTGGGCCTTCTTACGGTGAGGCCTTGGGTACATTCGAAGGCGAAACGCTGTATCACGCGAGTCTAAATGCCAAGGAATACGCCGATCAGTTGCGCATCAACGGGTTCGAGGTCGTCGATCACGTTGTTGAAGATCCAGAATCTGGAGGACTAACCGTATGGTTAGGGCGCCTCCTGCCCTAAACTAATATAACTACAGGTGATAACTACACTAAATATTCATTTAGTTTAGTTATAATTTATTACTCCGTATCGTTGTATATCCAGCCCTACCTTGCCAAGTTCTCATCTGATGATGCCCTGATGACCAGGCCTGTTATTTCATCCCTCACTGATTCTTGGCCTTCACCCCAGACAACTCAAATCCGCCTCTGGAACCTATTATCGCAGAGCACAGTCTTTGCCAATGACACCCCAGCATCAGTACTCGCCTGCCGTCCATCCCCCGGCCCACGCCAGCGAGATGGCTGCGTGGCCCTCTCGAGAGCACGTCCTTGGAAAACCCTAGGCAATCCGCCCCGTATCGCTCGCTTGACTGGTTGAACTTCTTCCTCGCCGATGTACGTGACGGACTTGGACCGTACCTCGCCATCTACCTACTTGCCGTTCATCAATGGCAGCCCGCAAGCATAGGGCTGGTCATGACGATTGCCGGTGTTACTGCCCTGCTCGCCCAGACGCCCGCCGGCGCCCTGATTGACCGTACGCCTGCCAAGCGTGCCGTGGTGGTCATAGCGGCAGTACTGGTAACCGGGAGCTGTGTGCTGTTGCCTTTTATCACGTCATTTACCTGGGTCGCTATAACCCAGACTGTAAGCGCACTGGCCGGCTCCGTGTTCGCGCCGGCGATCGCTGCCATCTCACTGGGGCTGACCGGACCGAAGGCGTTTACGCGACGCGTAGGGCGCAATGAAACCTTCAACCATGCTGGCAATGCATTCTCTGCACTACTAGCCGGTGGGCTCGCCTACCTTTATGGCCCAGTAGTGGTGTTCTATTTGATGGCTGCCTTGACCGTGGCCAGCGTCATCGCAGTAGCATGCGTGCCGGGCGCCGCCATCGACCACCACGTGGCTCGCGGCCTGGCCCATGGCCCGAACGATCAAGACAATCCGGCTGGCTTTGCGCTGCTTTTGCATAACCGCACCTTGCTGCTCTTCGCGATCTGCTGCGCTTTGTTTCACTTGGCCAATGCGGCCATGCTGCCATTGGTAAGCCAGAAGCTCTCCCAGGTCGACCTGCGCCTGGCCACGCCGCTGACCTCGGCCTGCATCGTGGCAGCCCAGCTGGTCATGGTACCCATGGCGCTGTTGGTCGGGGCGCGTGCCGAACAATGGGGGCGCAAGCCGTTCATGCTCGTGGGGTTCCTGATACTCCCACTGCGCGGCGCCCTCTACACCTTGTCGGACAATCCCTTCTGGCTTGTAGGCGTGCAATTACTCGACGGCATTGGCGCCGGCATTTTCGGGGCGTTGTTCCCGATCATCGTCAAGGACCTCACCGAGGGCACCGGGCGGTTCAACGTCAGCCTTGGGGCGCTTACCGCCGTGTTCGGTCTTGGTGCGGCGCTAAGCCCTGGTCTGGCTGGGTTCGTCGTCCAAGCGGCGGGCTATAATGCCGCGTTCATGACGCTGGCCGGTATAGCAGCCTGCGCCTTCGTGCTTGTGTTGGTAGCCCTGCCCGAAACCCACCCGCGCCAGGGCGATGCGCCCTCCTCCTCAATACCGTCAGCCGCCGGAAACTGAACCCTTCATGCACCTGAGCCAAACCTCATTGATCATCTGGATCGTCTCGGCCTTGGCCACCGCCGGCGTCATACTCCGACCCTTCAAGGTGCCGGAATTTATCTGGGCGCTGGGTGGCGCCATCGTACTTGTTCTGTTTGGGCTGATCCCGCCGATGAACGCTTTGGCCGCCGTGGCCAAGGGCGGCGACGTCTACCTGTTTCTGATCGGCATGATGGTTCTGGCCGAAGTGGCCCGTCAGGAAGGCCTTTTCGCTTGGGTAGCCCGTTACGCCGTAGGACATGCCCGGGGGTCTGGCCAGCGCCTGTTCAATCTGGTTTTCCTGGTCGGCACTCTGGTGACCGTCTTTCTCTCGAACGATGCCACTGCTGTGGTGCTTACCCCGGCAGTGTATGCAGCCTGCAAGGCCGCCAAGGCTGAGCCCCTGCCCTATCTGTTCATCTGTGCGTTCATCGCCAATGCCGCAAGCTTTGTCCTGCCCATTTCCAATCCTGCCAACCTAGTGATTTTCGGCAGCCAGATGCCGCCCTTGTGGGACTGGCTCAGGCAGTTCACTTTGCCTTCGTTGGCAGCCATCATGGCGACCTATCTCATGTTGCGCATTACCCAACGCCGCCAGGTCTGCCAACCGCTTGCCCTGACTGTGCAAACACAGCCTCTTTCAGCCGGTGCCCGTCTGTGTGCATGGGGTATTGCGCTGACTGCTTGCGTGTTATTGGGTGCTTCGGCACTGGACATACCCTTGGGCCTGCCTACCTTCAGCGCTGGTGTCGCGACCACCGCGCTGATTCATTTGCGCCAACGGCGCAGCCCGATGCCCGTTATGCGACACGTGGCCTGGAGTGTACTGCCATTGGTTGCGGGCTTGTTCGTATTGGTCGAAGCTGTGGCCCAGACAGGCGTGATCGAACACTTGGCGCACATGCTCATGACGCTGGAACAGCGGTCTCAGGCCGCTGCGAGCTGGACCGCTGGGGTCGGTGTGGCCGTGGCAAGCAACTTGATGAACAACCTACCGACTGGGCTGATTGCCGGCTCAATGGTTGATATCGCCCACCTGCCTCGGCAAACTACCGCCGCTTTGCTGATCGGCGTCGACCTGGGTCCGAACCTGTCCATCACCGGGTCCCTTGCAACCCTGCTCTGGCTGGTGGCGATTCGACGTGAAGGCGAGTCTGTCAGCGCGTGGCAATTCCTGCGGCTGGGTCTGCTGATCATGCCGCCAGCCTTGGCCGCCGCGCTGTTGGCCCTTATGGTCTGATTGCCGCAAAGACCCCGCTGCGAAATCAACTGAGCATCCGGTCACTGCTCGCCGCTGCGCATGCGCTGTCCAGGTCCGCACCCGCGAGGAAGGTGGCATAGTGATCGCGAAGCGCAGGCACGCAGCGGGTAGTGGATCGGGTCTGGTACCCATCCGTCCTGCGCCACGTATTCGGGTGCGTAGACGAATTCGCCCAGTCTGCCCTTCAGGCTCAGGCGGCCGAGGGTGACTACTTGGCCGCTCTCGGGATGCTCCATGTAGATGTAGGCACGTTGCATCAGAACGCCTCAGGCTTGGGTTTGGGAAGGCGCACGCGTCGGGCTGAAAGTTGCTCAGGGTCATCCTCCAGCTGAACGAAACGGGCCATCTGGGCGCTGTGCTCAACGTCCTCGAGCGTTCGGAAGACCGTATCGTTGATGCCAAGCCGCCATAGCACCAGCATGAAGGAGCGCAGGTCTACGTGAGGCGAGCCCTGTTCGACCTTGCGCAACAGGTGCGGCGATATGCCAATAGCGGCCTTGATGTCCGCCTGCCGAATACCTAGCGCCAAACGCTGTGCCTTCACCAGCATGCCTACACGCGCGAGCATGTCGGCACAAGCCACGGGAAAGAAGTCTTGCATAATGCTCACCATCGTCAATTTTACGAGGCTTAAGACTTACGTCGGTTGCCTCTAAAATTAGAAACCAGACTCATAGAAGCGACTATAATCAACACTAAATAGTATAAGATCAATATTTGTTGACTCTATATCTCGTATAAATTGATCAAGGCTCTAGTAGCCAGGTGCCATTTAGCACATCCGTCCTAATCGCTCCTCCCTTCAACGCACGCTATATTCCAGGGCTTTCATCGCCAAGGAAACCTCCCATGAGTCCTTTCAAGCTGATCGCCATTGCCGGTGCGCTGTTCGCCGTGGCCGGCTGCCAAACCGTCAAGCCTTCCGATGACACGCTGAAGAAGCGTACCGAGTTCGTACTCAATACCAAGGTCTCCAAAGTGGAAGATGTGCGCAGCGACAGCACCATCACGTACTACACCGCCACAACTGGCAAAGGGCGATTCGAATGCCAGATGCCCAGTGGTGCGCTGGTCGCTGCGGCCGGCATGGGCATCTATCAACCCACCCCCAGCTGCGTGAAAGAAGGCCAGACCGGACGCTTTTGACCGGCGCTATGGCCGCTTTCAATAACGGGGCGAGGTGGCGTTATCACAGAGCGTGCGCAACATGGCCCGCAATTCGGCAGGGCGCACGGGCTTGGACAGCACTGCGATACCGCGACCCTGTACTGCGACCTGTATTCGGTCCGGATCATGCCCCGTCATGATCAAGCCTGGTACAGCCCAGCCCCGCTCGCTGCGCAGCCGCTCGATGCAATCGACTCCGGTGGCGTCCTGGCCAAGGTCATAATCGGCAACGATGACGTCGCAGTCCTCATTCGAAGCGGCAGCTGAACTATGGCCATCTACCTCGCATCCCCAGCGCTGCAACAGGGCCGACGTTGCTCTGAGCACGTTCTGGTCGTCCTCAATCAGGCAAACCCGCAGGCCGTTGAGCAAACCTGCAGCAGCCAGCTCTTGCTCAGGCGCTGCCCGTGTAGGGTGAGGCGTTATCTGCGGCAACCCCTTCAGGCTCACGGTGGTGCCGTGACCGGGTCGAGATCGCAGGTGCACCTGCACGTTCATCAGCCGCGCAAGCCGACGAACAATCGACAGGCCCAACCCGACGCCTTCGACGTCCTTGTCGCGCACTTGCCTGACCCGGTAGAACTCTTCGAACACCAGCGTCTGGTGTGCAGGTTCGATGCCTCGTCCCTGGTCACAGATCATGATGGCAAGACCATCCCGGCAGCGCCGTACACCTATCAACAGTGGCCGTCCCGATGCGTATTTAAGGCTATTGGACAGGACGTTCTGGACCATGGTCGTCAATATGCCGCGGTCTGCACGCGTCCAGTAGGGACAAGGCCGCACGCGTATCTCCACCCCCGCCCAGCGAGCAGCCTCGGCATGCTCACGTGCAAGGGCTTCGAGAAAATCGCCCAGAGCAAATGTTTCATAGCGCGGCTGCACGCGCCCGTTATCCAGGGTGTACAGGTCCAGAATCGACCGAAACAGCTGGGACACGTTCAGCAACGATCGGTCAATGCTGTCCACCAGCCTGCGTTCCTCCTCGCCCAGCCGCGCCTCGCGCAAACACGCCGTGAACAGACTGATAGAGTGAATGGGTTGGCGCAGGTCGTGGCTCGCCTGGGCCAGAAAGCGGGACTTCTCGCGATTAGCTGCAGCGGCCTGCTCCGAAGCTCGGCGCGTACGTTCGAGCAGCAAGTGCGCATAGACGGGTATCACGGTACTGGTGGTCAGCAACATCAGCACCAGAAAAGGGTTGGCCTGCCAGTAAGGCGTCAGCCGGTACACCACTACCAGCGCGACCAGCGCCAGCCCGGTCGCAATGGCCAGGTATCGAGAGCCGAAACGCATGCCGTTGCCCAGGTTGACCCACACCATCACGGCATACAGCGGCAGCGCCGCTTCACCGCCGACCACCAAGCCGAAACAGGTGCCTGTGTAGTCGTGCACCATGCCCAGCACCCGGCGCCACGGATAATGCCCGGGCCAGCGTGCGATGGCCTGGCGCAGAAGCACCGATACCAAGAGAAAGACAAAGATGTAGACAACCACCGGCACGTAGAGCGCGGCAGAGCGGTCCAGCAGAAATACCAGCATCGCCACATAGGCGAACGCGCAACTGCCAACAATCAGACGCAAGTTCGCTTGATCGAGCTCGTTATTTTTGTCCATGACCATGGCCGAAATCCTTATCATCAGGCGCCTTTGCTCCCATCACGGGGCAGCGCGCACGTGCCAGGGCTGCTACGTTAACATGGCCTGATCGACCTGCGGCCAAAGGGAGTTGCCAAGTGTGACCAGTCGAATAATCGTGGCGGACGACCATCCGCTGTTCAGGGAAGCCATGGTACGTACCGTCTGCCGTGTGCTGCCAAGCGCCTGCGTGGCCGAGGCCGGTAGCCTGGATGAGGTATTGCAGATTGCCAGCGTTGGCGAGGCTCTCGATACCCTGATCCTAGACCTGCGTTTTCCGGGCCTGGATTCCGTCAGCCGCCTTGCCCAGCTGAAACGCCAACTGTCGCGTACGACCTTGATCGTCGTTTCGATGGTGGACGATCCGGTCATCATCGACCAGGTCATGGCCTGCGGCGTGGATGGTTTCATCGGCAAAAGCCTGAGCGCCGAGCAAATGGGCGCCGCTATCCTTGCCGTTCGAGCAGGGGAAGTGTTGGTGCGTTACCTGCCTTCCGGCCTGCTGCCGATCGCCAATGCCGACGCGGGTACCGAGCACCTGACTCAACGCCAACAGGATGTGTTGCGTTTGATCGCACAGGGCAAGACCAACAAGGAGATAGCCAAAGCCCTGGACATCTCGCCCTTCACGGTGCGCATCCACGTCTCGTCACTGCTCAAGGCACTCAACGTCAGCTCGCGGACCGCGGCTGCCGTCAAGTACTCGGCCGGATAGCACCGTTGGTCAGACCCGCGCCTGCGCAGAGGGACTTCTACCCCTGCAGTGGCGCTCTGAAAAAGTGAGGGGTCTGGCAATGGCTGTTCCTCTCACTCCTGTGTTGGCCCGCCTTCGGGGCGGGCCTTTTTTCCAAACCAACGGAGGCGCATGCAGTGATCCAGAAACTTATGATGGGTGGCGGCAATGTCCAGGACGACTGGCCCGAGCTTGAACAAGAGCAGCGCAATGACAGAGTCGACGACCCCGACACTGACCCGGGCCTGACCGATGACGATCAAAATCGTCCAGGCGTACCTGCCAGCGACCCTGAGGCGGGTGTGTAATCAGGTAATGGAAGAGGTTGCGCAATCAGGCGGTGGTGGCAGGGTCTTCTAGAGACTGTCCGGGCTTACTGCCTGATAGGCGCCAAGTCACATCCGTGACGCCGTAGCGCTCAGCCATGGGCCGGCTGACCTTGCGGATCTTCTCGCGCCCGAACTTGGGGATGATGCCGATGCCGGCATCACAGCTCGCCCAATGCCAAGCCTCGGCATTATCCAGACGGTCCAGACGAATGATGAAGGTGCGAGGCTCGCCATGGAGCCGGTAATCGATGATGTACAACTGGGGACTAGGCATCGCTACACCCTCCTCTTTTGCGTGGATGACCCTGCGATGGAGTGCAGCGCAGCGCTAAAGATTCAATCGGATATGCATCGTTGGCCCCGATGGGTGCCCAGCACGGTTTCGGCGGGCACCCAGGACGAGGTCAGCCGCGCGCTTCGCTCGTTAGATCGCGCCCGCCGCCGTGGCTGTTCTGACCGCCCTTGCGTCCAGCCTGCGAGGCGCGCTCGCGGTCATTGGCGAAGTTCCCACCTGAAACTTGGCCCCCTTTCTGCCCAGCGCGGGAAGCCTTTTCGCGGTCGTTGGCGAAGTTGCCTGGATTGGTTTCCTTAGTGCCGCCACGTTGACCGGTCGATTTTTGATCACGAGCCATTTCGTTTCTCCTTGCGGTTCTGGAAATGTGCACGACACGAGGCCATGCCCTTCATCCGAACCGCTGCGATAACAGGCTATTCAGTCGCATGGCGTGGATTGCAGACCGGTGGCGCGAAAAGATTCTCTGTCCGAACACTTGCGGACCAGTCATTAGCGTCGCATCAACGCACTCGCGAATATCCGTGCGCGTTGCCTATAATGGCGCTCCTCATGCCCCGCGACGTGTCGAAGGGCTGTCTGTAAGGTCTGTACAGGGCACCGCCATGAAGTCGACCGTTAACCAGCCCGCCGCGCCGCATCCCTCGAACCTGAGCCCTAGCCATCTCAATTTCCCTGTGGTGGGTATTGGTGCCTCAGCGGGGGGCATCGAAGCCATCTGTACCCTGTTCAGGCAGATGCCCGCCGACTCAGGCATGGCGTTTGTCATTGTGCTGCACCTGTCTCCAGACCATCAGAGTGTCGCTGATCGGATCATTCAGGAGACAACCAGCATGCCGGTGAGCCAGGTAACGGAACCGGTGCCGATCGAACGCAACCATGTGTACGTCATCTCTCCTGCCAATCGGCTATCGACCAATGATGGTTACCTGCGGGTAGCGCCGGCCAACAGGCGGCGCGGTGACCATGTGGCCATCGACCTGTTCTTCCGCGACCTGGCCGACGTGCATAAGGATCATGCCTTTTGCGTGGTCCTTTCCGGTACGGGCGCGGACGGCGCCGTAGGCCTGGCACGTGTCAAGGAACAAGGCGGCCTCACCCTGGTACAGAGCCCGGATGATGCTCAGTTTGACAGCATGCCTCGGGCGGCCATCGAGACGGGTCTGGTCGACGTGGTGCTCCCGGCGGCAGAGCTTGCCCAAAAGCTGATGGAGCTGTGGCACAACGCGCGACAGGTCAATCTGCCACGTATCGAAGACGATAGCCTACCGCCGGCGCTGGGTACCCGAGCCGGCGACCCTCAGGCGTGCAAACCTGTGCTGGAAGACATCTTGCTGCAATTGCGCAGCGCCACTGGTCATGATTTCCACCATTACAAGCGCGCCACTGTGCTGCGGCGTATCGAGCGACGTCTGCATGTCACGGGACAGGCCGATCTTCGAGCCTACCTGCACTACCTTGAGACCCATGAGGAAGAGTCGGCAGCGTTGCTGGCGGACATGCTGATCGGGGTTACTAATTTTTTCCGCGACCGCGAGGCGTTCGAGGCGCTTGAGCGTATCGTCATGCCCCAGCTGGCAAATGAGCCGGACCAAGGCGATAACCCAGCCGAAATTCGCATCTGGTCCGCGGGCTGTTCGACGGGAGAGGAGTCTTACAGCCTAGCCATGCTGACGTGCGAGCAGTTGGCCTTGGACCAGCGCGCCAACAAGGTGCAGGTGTTTGCCACAGACCTCGACGAGCGTGCCATTGGCCATGCCCGCACCGGCCTTTATCCAGAGTCCATCATCACCGATGTGCCACCCTCGCGTCTGCGCCAGTTTTTCGCCAAAGAAGACCAGCACTATCGCGTGCGTAAGGAAATACGAGAGAAAGTGCTGTTCGCACGGCATAACCTGCTGTCCGATCCGCCTTTCTCGCAATTGGGCTTGATCGTCTGTCGCAATCTGCTGATCTACCTGGACCGTGAAATCCAGCGGGATATCCTGCGCATGTTCCATTTCGCCCTGCGCCCGGGTGGCTACCTGTTTCTGGGCTCTTCCGAATCGGCTGAACTGGCTGGCGATCTGTTCGCGGTGGTGGACAAGCGTAATCGCATCTACCGGGCACGCGAGGTCGCCCATGCCGACACGCGTCCGGGGCGTCAGTTGCAAGGGACTGATCTGGGCGCTCTGAAGCAACCGGCCACCGCCAAAAGCAGAGCCCAGCGCAAGCCCTCTTACGCTGAGGTGCACCATCGTGCACTGGCCCGTCGAACCCCGCCGAGTCTGATCATCGACGGTGAGGGTACCCTCCTTCATCTGAGCGAAGGTGTCGGGCGCTACATGCAATTGGGCAGCGGTGAATTGAGCCGCAACGTGCTCAACTTGGTATTGCCCAGCTTGCGACTGGCGCTTCGCAGCACCTTGTTCCAGGCGCGCCAGGGCACCCATGCGGTCACCTCTCGCCCTGTGGACATGGGCGAGGAGGGTCAGCGCTGCCAGATCGAAATTACCGTGCAACCGCATAAGGATGAGCAAACGGCCGGCGAATACCTGCTGGTGGTGTTCGAAGAGCGTGCGCCCGATCTGTCATTGCCGTTAGTCGATGCTATTCGCCAGACCGACAGCATGGTGCTGAACAACCTGGAGCGAGAGTTGCAGCGCATGCGCGTGCAATTGCAGGAGACCATTGAGCAGTCGGAGCTATCCAGCGAAGAACTCACGGCCTCCAACGAAGAGATGCAGACAATCAACGAAGAGCTTCGCTCGGCCAGCGAAGAACTGGAAACCAGCAAGGAAGAGCTGCAGTCGATCAACGAAGAACTGTTGACTGTCAATTACGAGCTCAAGAGCAAGGTTGAGGAGACCGACAAGGTTAATGACTACCTGCGCAACTTGATCGCCAGCACCGACATCGCCGCCGTGTTCGTCGACCGCAACCTGCACATTCGCTGGTTCACCCCACGTGCGACCGACCTGTTCAACATGCTGCCGGTGGATACAGGGCGTTCCCTGCTCGACATCACTCATCGCCTGGACTACCCCGCCCTGGCCGATGATGCGCGCGCCGTGGTCAATGGCGAGCACATCATCGAGCGGGAAATCGGAGGCCAGGCCTACCACTGGTACCTGGCCCGGTTGCTGCCCTACCGTTCAAGCGAACAGAAGATCGACGGGGCCGTGCTCACCTTCATTGACATCAGCAAGAGTCGCGCGGCCGAGGAGCGGGTGCGACTTGGCGAAGAGCGCATGCGAGTGGTCGCTGAAAGTACCCACGACTTCGCCATCATCCTGTTGGATGAACAGGGCCTGATCACTGACTGGAATACAGGTGCTGCATTGATCTTCGGCCATGAAAAGGCCGATGTCGTGGGCCGGCATTACCAGCTCATCTTCACCCAGGACGACCGCCAGCACGGCATCCCCGAGCAGGAATTACAGACAGCGCGCGCCAACGGCCGTAGCCAGGATGAGCGCTGGCACCTGCGCAAGGACGGGAGCCGCTTCTATGCCAGTGGTGAAATCTCGCGCTTGAAGGGCAACTCATTGCGTGGCTTCGTCAAGATTGCTCGGGACCTGACCGGGCACAAGCGCCTGCACGATGAGCAGAGCAAGCAACTGGCCGAGTCGCAAAGCAGCAGCCACATGAAGGATGAGTTCTTCGCCATCATGTCCCACGAACTCAAACACCCCCTTAACCTGATACAGCTCAACGCCGAGATCCTGCGTCGTCTGCCTTCGATCGCCCACGTCGCCGCTGCGAGCAAGGCGGTGGGCATCATTCGCGAAGCCGTGACCAGCCAGGCGCGCATCATCGATGACCTGCTGGACGTGGCCCGTATCCGTACCGGCAAGCTCAAGCTCAAGACCGAAGCGGTGGACGTGGTTGCCATCATCGAGGGTATCCACGCGGTGGTCATCAGCGAGCAGCCTGACTCGGCGGTTGTGCTGGAAATGCCTGCAGACGGCTTGCCGCTGTTCATCGACGGGGATAGCACACGCCTGGAGCAAGTGATCTGGAACCTGCTCAACAACGCCCTGAAGTTCAGCCCACCCGGCGGCACTATCCGGTTGTCCCTGAGCCATGACGACACGCAGGTTTCGCTCAGCGTGATCGACCAAGGCATTGGCCTTGAGGCAGATAGCCTGGAACACATTTTCGACCTGTTCAGCCAGGCGGCTTCGCCGCTCGGGCATGCGGCGCGAGAGGGCCTGGGCATTGGGCTATCGCTGGTCCGTCGGTTGGTGGAGGCCCACGGCGGAAGCGTATGCGCGTACTCCGCCGGTCTTGGTCAGGGCTGTACGTTCACCGTCACCCTGCCCTTGTCCAAAAGCGGTAAAGGCGAGCGACTGGCCTGCCAGCAAACTGAACGCATGGGCCGGCTCGATGGCTTGCATGTACTGCTGGTGGATGACTCACCCGAGGTGCTCGACGTCATGCAACAGCTCCTGGAAATGGAGTGTGCGCAGGTGAGCGCGTTCGCTGACCCCCGCCAGGCGCTCGAAGCAGCACGGCAAACGGACTATGACGTCATTCTGTCGGACATCGGCATGCCAGTCATGGATGGCCATGCCCTGATAAAGGCTTTGCGAGACATCAAGCACCTGCAGCATACCCCGGCCATTGCCCTTACCGGCTATGGGGCAAGCGCTGATCAGCATCGGTCGAAGCAGTCTGGCTTTGATCGTCATCTGAACAAGCCTGTCGGCTACGACGAGTTGGTAGAGGCCATCGAGAGCCTCCACGGTTCGGTACCCTACTGACCGTTCGTCGGTCAATTGTTACAGTTTTATGACTTTTGCACGGTGCTCGGCGACTAACTCCTCATAGGAATGTGATTCGCCGGAGTACCCATGAAATCCGCCAAGCCCCGCGCAACCATCATCTGTCGGCATGGCAAACACGCTCATAAATGGCTGTGGGTTCGCAAGCCAAATGCCCCTTGGACGCTGCCAGGAGGCAAGGTAGAACCTGGTGAGACGCCGCTTGAGGCAGCCCAGCGCGAACTGCTGGAAGAGACAGGCCTGCAGGCCCACAATTTCACGCTGCTGATGCGCCACGAAACGCCACAACGCATGCATTATGTCTTCGAGGCCGAGTTCGACGAAGCACCGCAGCCCTGCGCCTTGCATGAGATCGCTGACTACCAGTTCGCCCATTTCGAGCACGTCAGCACGCTCAAGCAAGACATCAAGAAATTGATTCGCTCTTTGCTCGAGTGCGACGCAGCTACCGCAGCGTCTGTGCGCTAACGCCCACTTTACTGGCTGCTAATTCAAAAACGGGCGTGCCGCTCTAAGCGTGCACGCTCCATTGGCAGTCGCCCGCCTCTATCGGCAAGTCGTCGATTGCATGAATCATCCCGCTGTCCAGGGCTTCTTGTGGGCCAAGGATTCGCGGGGCCGCCATCAAGTAGCGCGGCACGTCAAGTGCCTGTGCTGCACCCTCGGTGCGCTGCGCCACAATCTGCGCGTAAAGGCGCAAGTCATAATCCAGGCTCATTACATATTCGGCCATGCGTGAGTGGTCGATGGAGCCGTGCAGCGTCCAGTGAAAGGGGTGGAAGAGGAACTTGCTGTGAGTGCACGCGGTGCGGTGCTCGCCGGCCAGGAACAGGATGTTGCCCATTGACTCGACCGTGCCCAGGTTGTGGGTATGCACACTGACCGGCAAGGTCCGCAGGTAGTTGTACAGGGTAAACCCGTAGCTGCACTCGCCGCCCATGGTGGCGACATTCAACTGCACCACTTCGGCCCCCTGGTTCACGGCCTTGGTGCAGGTGTTGATCAGATTGCCGCAGGTAGACGAGTTGATAGGGCCGGTGAAATGGATGATGTGTCGGGCCATGTGCACCTCCAAGAAGTGTCGATACAGAGCGTTGGTCACCACCCTGCCTGTCTAAAAGTGGCATCAAGCCTGCCCGCAAAGTTCAATTCCAGCCCTGCTCGCCACCACTGATCAACTGCGCCTGAACCCTCCTGCCGCTGCACTGGTCGCAATGATGAATGGAATGGAGATGCGATAGGAGGCAGCGTGAGCGAGGTACGCATTGGCATTTCAGGATGGCGATACGGTCCCTGGCGCAAGGACTTCTACCCCAAGGGGCTGCGCCAGGACGACGAACTGGCCTTCGCGTCGAGGGCAGTCAATACCATCGAGATCAACGGCTCGTTTTACAGCCTGCAAACGCCCGAACGCTATCAAGCCTGGCATGACGCCACACCCGATGACTTCGTGTTCGCGGTCAAGGCGCCGCGATACATCACCCACATCCGCAGACTTAAGGACATCGATACGCCATTGGCCAATTTCTTCGCCTCCGGGCCGCTCCTTCTCGGTAACAAGCTCGGCCCATTCTTATGGCAGTTCCCTGCCAACATGCGTTTCGACGCTGAGCGATTCGATGCATTTCTGAGATCGCTGCCGCGTGACCGCGCCGCTGCCCGACGCAGCGCCAGTGGCTGCGAGCAACGCCTGCAAGGTAACGGCGGCACGCAGATAAGCGGCAATGCGCCGCTACGCCATGCGGTGGAAATTCGTCACGAAAGTTTCCTGTGCGAGCGCTTCGTGGAACTGCTGCGCCAGCACAACGTTGCCCTGGTGGTTGCCGACAGCGCGGGCAAGTGGCCTTACGTGGAGGACGTCACCGCAGATTTCATGTACATGCGCCTGCATGGCGACGTCGAACTCTACAGCAGCGGTTATACCGTCAGCGCACTGCGCCGCTGGAAGAAACGGATCGAACAGTGGCGTGAGGGGAGTCAGGCCGACGATGCACACCTGATCGTACAGGGCCCTCCCCCCCGGCGCTCAACCCGGGATGTGTACTGCTATTTCGATAACGACCAGAAAGTCCACGCCCCTTACGACGCGCGCCGATTGCTGGAAAAGATGCACCTGGACCACGAGCTGATGACAGAGCCGGGCGCCGAGCCGGAGGTTGAACTGTGAACCCTACACTCTCCGCGCCAAGCTGCATCATCGACAAAGTCACCGCCGTGCACCGTTTGAACGTACTGACGCTCAACGTGCACAAAGGCTTCACCTTCTTCAACCGCCGCTTCATCCTGCCGGAGCTGCGCGATGCGGTACGTGCCACGGGCGCCGACCTGGTGTTTCTCCAGGAGGTGCATGGCAGCCACCAACAGCATGCGATCAGCCACCCTGCCTGGCCGCAGGCGCCCCAGTACGAATTCCTGGCAGACAGCATGTGGCCGCAATTTGCCTATGGTCGCAACGCCGTTTATCCCCATGGCGATCACGGCAACGCCTTGCTCTCCAAATTTCCGATCGTGCGTTCGGAAAACCTCGACGTCTCAGTGGCGGGAAATGAACAGCGAGGCCTGCTGCACTGTCAACTGGAAGTACCCGGCCACGACGAAGTGCATGCAATCTGCGTGCACTTGGGCCTACGGGAGGCACACCGGCAGAAGCAGGTGAGTCTGCTGTTCGAGTTGCTCGACCGCCTGCCTGCCAAGGCGCCGGTGATTATCGCCGGCGACTTTAACGACTGGCGTCTGAAAGCAGATGCCGTGCTGTCGCAGCGCTTGATAGAGGCATTCGGGGAGCGTTTCGGCTCGCCAGCCCGCAGTTTTCCGGCACGCCTGCCGCTGCTTCGGCTTGACCGGATCTACGTGCGCAATGCCATGCCCCATGCTGCAAAGGTTTTATCCAATTATCCGTGGTCGCACCTGTCCGACCACGCCCCCCTGGCTGCGGAGATCAACGTGTGAAAAGACCTTGGGTCGATGGCAACAGCGTCGAGCTGCTGATCAATGGTGAGGCGTTCTACCCGCGGGTCTTCGAGGCCATGGGCCAGGCGCGCAATGAAATCCTGCTCGAGACATTCATCATCTACGAAGACAAGGTAGGCCACCAGTTGCAGCGTGCGCTGATCGAGGCAGCGCAACGTGGGGTCCGTGTGGAAGTGGTTGCCGACGGGTACGGCACCGCTGACCTGTCAGCCGAGTTCATCGCGGCGATGACCGAGGCGGGAGTAAGGTTTCACCTGTTCGACCCCCAGCCTCGTCTGGCGGGCCTGCGCACCAACCTGTTCCGCCGGCTGCATCGCAAGATCGTCGTGATCGACGGGGAGCGTGCATTCATTGGCGGCATCAACTACAGCGCCGATCATCTCGGCGACTATGGCCCCATGGCCAAGCAGGACTACGCCGTGGAGGTAACCGGGCCAGTGGTCGCGCAGGTGCATGCCGTCAGCCGCCGATTGATGTCGCCGGTGCTCGAGCCCCCAAGCGAGGTGCGCCCTGTCACCGACCCCACTGGCGACATCACCGCCGTGATGGTAGAGCGGGACAACGGCCAGCGCAGCACGGCTATCGAAGCCTATTACCTCGAAGCGCTGCGTGGCGCGCGCAAGCGCATCGTGGTAGCCAATGCCTATTTTTTCCCGGGTTATCGCCTGTTGCGCGAGTTGCGTAACGCCGCGCGTCGCGGGGTTGAGGTGACCCTCATCATGCAGGGTGAGCCGGACATGTGGTGGGTGCGTACCCTGGCTCGCCTGCTCTACAACTACCTGCTTCGCGACGGTGTGCGGATCCATGAGTATTGCCGGCGCCCCCTGCACGGAAAGGTCGCACTGGTGGATGACGAATGGTCCACGGTCGGTTCGAGCAACCTCGACCCGCTGAGCCTGTCGTTCAACCTTGAAGCCAACCTGTTCATCCGCAGCCGTGCCTTCAATCAGCAGCTACATGACCACCTGCAGTCGCTGGCCAGCGAACAGTGCAAGACGGTCACCCTGGAGCGAATGATTCGCGGCTACTGGTGGCGGGCGCCACTGATCTTCTTGAGCTTCCACGTCATACGTCACTTCCCGCGCATTGCCGGTTGGCTACCTGCGCATCGCAAGCGCCTGAAAACGCCTGGGCAAGCCGTAGAGACCCAAGGCAACCTGCACGAGGGCAACACCTGATGGAACGAAAGCGTTGGCAAGTGTGGGCCAAGCGTCTGTTCACCGTCCTGTTCCTTATCCTGATCCCGGCGTTACTGTTCACGTTGGCGCGCAACCTGGATTGGAACGAGGTGCGTGAATCGCTGTTGGCCTACAAACCCGGCACATTGGCCGTCGGGTTGGTCATGGCACTGATGAGCTTCTTGATCTTTGCCAGTTACGACTTATTGGCCCGAACCTATACCGGTCACAAGTTGCCGGTCCGGCAAGTGCTGCCGATCGCCTTCGTGTGCTACGCCTTCAACCTCAACTTCACCACCTGGGTGGGCGGGGTTGCGTTGCGCTATCGGTTATACGGCAGGCTTGGGTTGGACACGCCCACCATCACACGCATTCTCACCTTGGGGCTACTGACCAACTGGATGGGCTACATGCTGCTGGCAGGCAGCGTGTTTGCCATGCGCCTGGTCGAATTGCCCGCAAACTGGGCGGTCGGCACCACTGGGCTGCAGCTCATTGGCTTCGCGCTGCTGGCCATTTCGATCGGCTATCTGCTGGCCTGCGGTTTTGCCAAAAAACGCACCTGGCGCTGGCGCGAGCATGAACTGACGCTGCCTTCACTGCGACTTGCACTGTGCCAGGTGGCCTTAGGCGCCAGCAACTGGGCAATGATGGCGCTGCTGATCTTCTGGCTGTTGCCAGAGCAGGCGTTCTATCCCTCCATCCTGGGGGTTCTGCTGATCAGTTGCGTGGCTGGGGTGGTGGCTCACATTCCGGCTGGGCTTGGGGTGCTGGAGACCGTATTCCTGGGCCTGCTTCAGGGGCAGATTCCACAAGGCAGCCTGGTTGCAGCCTTACTGGCCTATCGAACCTTGTACTACCTGATACCGCTGGTGTTGGCGGTCATCACCTACTTGGTGCTGGAAAAGCGCGCTAAGACCATGCGCCGGCAAGATACGCCAGCACCAACATAAAGGGGGGCGGTTGGTGGGTAAGTCACAAAACTAGGCTGCTCCAAGCTCAGCACAGTCCCCTTGCAGGAGCGCCTCGTCAAGGCCGCTTCTATGGAATTCGCTCACTCTCTGTGACGGTTTAAGAGAGGTTGAACAGGCCGGGTCTGCCCAGGCAGACCCGGCTCAATACCCCTCACGGCGAAATAGGATCGCTCGCTGGGAAAGTCTCATCCAGCGCATTGTCCACACTGGTTTCCTTTTTCTGCTCAACCTTGCCACAGGTGCAGTCAGGCATGCGACATGGCTCGCCGTTACGGTGCCCGGTCGCACACGCTTCGCAGCAGTAGGCCTTGCCGTTCTGCGGCAAGGTGCTCACCGTGCAGGAACACTCGGTGCAAGCGCAGCGTAATTCGCTCATGATCAACTCCTTTCGTCTTCTTCGATTGCATCGTCAGTCCACGGTTTCCCGTCAAGCGGGTTGGTGCGGGCCAGTTCTGCTTCGTCAAGGCCTCGACCGCCGCCGATCTCGATCGCGTCTTTTTCGGTCAGCGCCTGATCGGCAGGGCCGCCGTCCCCAGGCTCATGGGGATCTCGAGCGCCGGTTTCGTCCAGCAGCGTGTCAGGGCTCAGATCATCATCGGTGACACCGTCCTCATGCAGGCTGTCGGTCAGCGCCTCGCCGCCGGTCAAGCCGCTCTGGCGCACCCGCTCTTCCGGGAATTCCTGCTCCACTTCACGCTCTGGTCGTTCATCACCTACCCGCCCCTGACGGTCATCAAGGCGATCACTGAAGTTCAGCTCATGCACACTGCCCATACGATCCTCGATGTCATCGATCTCGGTCGGGGTATAGGCTTTGGGTTCATCGGGTCTGGACATTACGCCTCTCCATCAGTTGGCTTACCCAAAGTCGACTGCTTTGTAGCCAGGAAGATTCAGAGTTTTACGCGGCCAGTGGCGGTTTTTTGAACTCCGGTGCCGTTCCCCGTCTCCCAAGATCAAGACAGCGCAGGTTCCGGAGCCCCCCATGGCCAAGCCACTCGAGGAATACGCGCGCAAGCGCGATTTCAACGCCACGCCCGAGCCAAGCGGCAAATCCGGCCGCAGCAAAGCGGCTCATGCGTTACAGTTCTGCATCCAGAAACATGATGCCAGCCATCTGCACTATGACTTCCGGCTGGAGCTGGACGGCACGCTCAAAAGTTGGGCGATTCCAAAGGGGCCTTCCCTGGATCCGAAAGTCAAACGCCTGGCGGTGCATGTCGAAGACCATCCGCTCGATTACGCCACATTCGAGGGTCATATTCCGGAAGGTCACTACGGTGGGGGCGATGTCATCGTCTGGGACCGTGGGGTTTGGGAACCCGACGGGGACCCGCATGAGGGTTACAAAAAAGGCAAACTGCGCTTTCGCCTGCAAGGCGAGAAGCTCGCTGGTATGTGGAACCTGTTCCGCACACGGCTGGCTGGCAAGAAAGAGCAGTGGATGCTGGTGAAGTCGAATGACAGCCAGGCCCGCAGCGAGGCCCAGTACAGCATTGTCGAGGACCAGCCCGACAGCGTGATCAGCGACCGCACTTTGGTTGCCAAGCAATCCGCCAAAACGGCCAAACCCGGCAAAGGCAAGCCCGCCCCGACTAAGCAAGCCGCCAAGTCCAAGCCCGCTATGCTGCCAGAACACATGCAGCCGCAGTTGGCCACGTTGGTCGACTCACCCCCCTCGGGGGACTGGCGGTATGAGGTGAAGTACGACGGTTACCGCATCCTCGCGCGCATCGAGGGCGATGATGTGCGGCTCTATACCCGCAATGGCCATGACTGGAGCGCGAAGATGCCGGGCCAAATCGCTACGCTACGCGCGTTGGGTGTGGACTCTGCGTGGCTCGATGGCGAGATGGTCGTCAATGACGACCAGGGGGTTGCAGACTTCCAGGCCCTACAGAACGCATTCGATACCGCGCATGATGAACAAATCACCTATTACGTCTTCGACCTGCCGTTTCTGGGCGGTCAAGATCTGCGCGCCCTACCCTTGCAGCAGCGACGCGACGCGTTGGAGCGCTTGCTTGAGCACAACACTGCGGACAACCTCAAGTACTCTGCGGACTTCGACGAGCCGGTTGAAGCGTTGCTCGAGAGTGCCTGTAAGCTGGGCCTTGAAGGCTTGATCGGCAAGCGTGCCGACAGCAGCTATTCCGGCACGCGCAGCGCCGACTGGATCAAGCTCAAGTGCAAGCGGCGGCAGGAGTTTGTAGTGGTGGGCTATACCGACCCCAAGGGCAGCCGCAGTGGGTTCGGCGCCTTGCTATTGGCCCTGCACGACGACGCAGGCATGCTGCGTTACGCCGGCAAGGTGGGCACAGGGTTCAGTGCCACCACCCTTGACACATTGCACGCACAACTCAAACCCCTACAAACCGCCCAGCCTACTGTAGCCAACCCCCCCACCGGCGCCGAAGCCCGAGGGATACATTGGCTAGAGCCCACGTTGCTGGCCGAGATCGCCTTTGCCCAGATGACCCGTGACGGCGTAGTACGCCACGCGGTATTCCACGGTTTGCGCGACGACAAACCGGCAACCGATATCGACCTGGAGCGTGCCATGCCGAGCAAGACCGTCCATCAGCGCAAGGCGGCCAAGAGCACCGAGACGCTGGGTGATCTGCGCCTGACCCACCCTGATCGCGTGATCGACCCTACCTCTGGCATGACCAAGCGTGACGTCGTCGAATACTACGCCCAGGTCAGCGAATGGATCTTGCCCCACCTCAAGAATCGGCCGGTTGCGCTTGTGCGTGCGCCAGACGGCCTCGCTGGGGAACTGTTTTTCCAGAAAAACGCGGGCCAGCTGCACATCCCAAACGTGCGTACGTACGGCAAAGAGGAAGCCGGCCAAGCCGCCATGGTCATCAACCGCCCTGACACCTTGCTGGGCGCCGTACAGATGAACATGCTTGAACTGCACACCTGGAATGCCACTGACAGGCAGTTCGACCGGCCAGACCGTTTCGTACTCGACCTGGACCCTGACCCGGCCCTGCCGTGGAAGGCAATGCTGGAGGCCACCCAGCTGACCCTGACCCTGCTGGACGAACTGGGTCTGAAGGTGTTCATCAAGACCAGCGGGGGCAAAGGTATCCATCTGGTTGTCCCGCTAACGAGAAAAGCGAGCTGGGACGACGTCAAGGATTTCAGCCACGCCATCGTCACCTACCTGGCAAAACTGTTCCCTGATCGGCTCACCGCAGTGTCCGGCCCCAAGAACCGTGTAGGCCGCATCTTCATCGACTACTTGCGCAATGGCAAAGGTGCTACCACGGTGTGTGCTTACTCGCTGCGCGCTCGCGAGGGCTTGCCGGTGTCGGTGCCGGTCTGGCGTGAAGAACTGGCACAGCTCAAGGGCGCCAATCAGTGGACCTTTGCCACAATAGGTGAGCGACTGGCCGATACCCAAGACCCTTGGGCCGACATGAGCAAGACCCGTCAATCCATCACGGCGCGGATGCGCAAACAACTTGGGCTCACGTGATGGGCGACGCCCAACGCGACAGGGAGTTACGCGCATGAGCATGCCTCAGAACTATGACCTCACCCAGCTGGACCGCTTGTTGCGCACTTATGACGAGCGGCTGCAGCCGCTCAATGTCGACACCCAGTTACTTGAACTGATGAAAGCTTTGCAGGCCCATTGCCTGGATATTCTGCCCAGGCCGGGCCACGGCAATACGCTTGAGCGTTGGCAGACCTTGTCGCGGGTCGCCGGCTGTGACCTGGTGTTGGCCAAGCTCTATGAAGGGCATACGGACGCTTTGGCGATCCTGGCCGAGTGTGGTGCTGGCCATCTTTCGTCTGAGGGGATCTGGGGCGTGTGGGCCGCAGAGCCCCCGGATGCTCGTGCCGTCATCACCTCCCAAGACGGGGGCCGTGTCCGCCTCGGCGGAAAGAAAGCGTGGTGTTCGGGCGCCTTGCAAATCGATCAGGCATTGATCACCGCCTGGGACGAGTCCGGTCAGCCACAGCTGGTTGCCATCCGCTTGGCCGACCCAACCTTGGGCCTCAATATCGAGCACTGGCAGGCTGTGGGCATGGCCAGCACTGCCAGCGTCGAGGTCGAATTCAACGACACACCTGGTGTACAGGTCGGCGCGGCGGGCCAATATTTGTCCAGGCCGGGCTTCTGGCACGGCGGCGCAGGCATAGCCGCCTGCTGGTATGGGGCGGCCGAGGCGCTGGCCGAATACCTGCGCGAGCACTGCCGCAAACCCAAACCAGACCCCCACGCAGACGCACACCTGGGCGCTGTAGATGCCGCCCTGTGCGGCGCTGGTGCGGCATTGCGTGAATGTGCTGCCTGGATCGATCGCAACCCAAGCGCCGATGCCAGCCTGATCGTGCAACGCGTGCGCGCTCAGGTTGAACATGCCGTGGAACACGTCATGCGTCACGTAGGCCGAGCATTGGGTGCAACCCCGTTTTGCCGTAATGCCCACTTTGCGCGCTTGAGCGCAGACCTGCCGGTGTTCATTCGCCAAAGTCACGCCGAGCGAGACCTTGCAGCCCTCGGCGAACAGACCGCACAGCTTTCTTCCGGAGCATGGCAGCTATGAGTGAAGACCTGATCCAGTCCAATGATGGTACGCCCTGGTCAGCGTGGCAGCACTCGGCCCATCTGGCCCGGGCCACCTGGCTCAATGCACACCAGCTCTGCCCGCCTGGTCGGCGCCTGGTGCTGATCGCACCCCATCCGGATGACGAGATTCTCATGGCAGGCGGTCTGCTGACCGATTTTGCCGGGCGTGAAGAGGACCTGGTGCTGATCTCGGCGACCGACGGCGAAGGCAGCCATCCCAGCTCGACCCGCTGGACAGAGCATCGTTTGCGTCGCGACCGGCCGCAAGAAAGCCGCAAGGCCATCGAGCAACTCGGGCTGGACCCCAAGCGTATCGATTGGCGCCGCCTGCACCTGAAGGACAGTCAACTGGCCAGGGAGGAAGCCTTTCTGGTCAGCCATCTGACTCAGCTACTGCGCCCTGAGGATGTGCTGATGACGACCTGGCGAGGTGACGGCCACTGCGATCACGAGGCCGTAGGCCGGGCCGGGGCACAGGCAGCGCTAGCGCGTAAAGCCCAGCTGGTGGAAGTCCCAGTATGGGCATGGCACTGGGGACAACCTGACGATCCACGTCTGCCCTGGGAGCGCGCGCACCGCTTGCAACTCAATGAGGGCCAGGTGGCACGCAAGCGCAAAGCCATTGCTGCACACGCCAGCCAGTTCGAGCCTGACGGTTGTACACCGCCGGTGCTACGCCCTAACCTGCTGGACTGCGTGCTACAGCCCTTCGAACTGGTCTTCTTGTAAAAGGATTCGCCATGAGTATCGATGCCCAATATTTCGCCGACCTGTATGCCGCCAACGAAGACCCCTGGGCCTTTCGTACCCGCTGGTATGAAAAACGAAAACGCGACCTGGTCATGGCAAGCCTGCCCCGGCAGTGTTACGAACGGGTGTTCGAGCCCGCCTGCGCCAATGGCGAACTCAGTGTGCTGCTGGCCGAGCGCTGTGCCGAGTTGGTGTGCCAGGACCTCGACCCGAAGGCTGTGGGCTTGGCCACCGATCGCCTGGCCGATGTCCGCCACGCACAGGTCGAACGTGCGCGCCTGCCTGCCGACTGGCCAGGCGGGCGTTTCGATCTGATCGTGCTCAGCGAAGTGGGCTACTACCTTGATCCCACCGACTGGTTGCAGGTAATCGAACAGTCTGTCGCCAGCTTGTCCTACGACGGCGGCCTGCTGGCGTGTCACTGGAAGCACCCGATTGCCGGGTGCCCCCAGGACGGGCGCGAGGTGCACCGAATGCTGTCCAAACACCTGCCGCTGTACCCGGTGTTCTGCCACGACGAAGCCGACTTCATCATGGCTTACTGGTCGAATCAGCCCAGCGTGGTAGACCTGGACGAGACGTGCATATGATCGGCATCGTCATTCCGGCCCACAACGAAGCCCGGCGTCTGGGTCGATGCCTGAAGGCTGCCTCGGCTGCCGCCCAACACGCTGCGGTAGCCGGTCATGAGGTCGATATTCTGGTGGTGCTCGATCGCTGTACCGACGGCACCGCCGCCGTCGCCCGGCGCCACGGTGCACACACCTTCGCCATCGATGCCGGTAATGTCGGCATGGCTCGGCGCGCGGGCGCAGAATGGATGCTCGCGCGCGGTGCCACATGGCTCGCCTGCACAGACGCCGACAGCCAGGTTCCTGCCCACTGGCTGACGTCACAGCTCGAATGCGGCGCTGAAGTCGTCTGCGGTACGGTCCATGTGAGCCACTGGCAGCCCTGGCAGACCGCTGCGTTGCGCAAGCTCTACCTGAGCCGCTACGAGGCACGTGACGGTCATCGTCATATTCATGGAGCCAATCTCGGTGTGAGCGCCCAGGCGTATCAGCGCGTCGACGGTTTCCAGCCACTGGCTGCCCACGAGGATGTTCAACTGGTGCGGGACCTGGAAGCGCTGGGGGTGCCGATCAGTTGGTCGGCTGCGCACAGTGTGGCCACCAGCAGCCGGCGCGAGTGTCGAGCACGCGAAGGGTTTGGCGATTACCTGGCCGGCCTGCAGGAGCACCTGCAGGCCTAGCAGGTGTGAGTGTACTCAGGAAGCCTTGCGCGTACGTTTGGCGGGCTTCTTCGCCGCAGCCGGTTTCTTCTTGGGAGACGCGGTGCTTTTGCCGCCGAGGCTGCGTTTGAGCAGCTCGGTGAGATCGATGATGTCTGCGCTCTTCTCGCCGCTGCTGTCCTCGCCCTTCTCCACCGTCTCGATCTTGCCTTTGCTGGCTTTTTCCGCGACCAACTCCATGATTGTGTCCCGAAACGCGTCGTGATACTCGTCCGGTGACCAGGTGCCGGTCATGTCTTGAACCAAACGCTTGGCCATGTCCAGTTCCCGTTTGTCCACTTTGGCCTTGGTCACAGTCGTGTCCAGTTCAAGGGTATCGAGCCCACGTACCTCATCGGGCCAGCGCAACGTGATCATTACCAGGGCTTCATCCAGGGGTCGGATAAGCGCAAGGTGCTGGCGTGTGTGCAGCACGACTGTCGCCAAAGCCACTTTGCCGGTGGTGGCCAGCGTTTCGCGCAACAGCGCATAGACCTTGCCGCCGCGCCGGTCAGGGCTCAGGTAATAAGGGGTGTCGAAGTGTTGAAGGGGAATTTCCCCTGCGTCCACGAATGAAAAGATGTCGATCGTCTGAGTGGCCTCCGGGCGGGCCTTGCGGATCTCCTGTTCACTGATCACCACATAGCGGCCCTTCTCGTACTCTACGCCCTTGACGATGTTCTCCTTGTCGATGTCCTTGCCGGTGACCTTATTGATGCGCTTGTAGCCCACTGGGTCCATGCTGCGCTTGTCCAGCCAGTCAAAATCAACGCGTTCACTGCTGACGGCGGAGTTGAGCGCCACGGGTATGTGTACCAAACCGAAACTGATGGCGCCTTTCCAGATTGCCCTGGCCATTGACATGCTCCCTGAGTGATCTGCTGATACCTCAAGTGACTGCGCCACATCAGGAAAGGTTTAACCGCAGTGCCCGGTGGCTCCCACGGCCATAGGCAGATATTCAGGCAGGATTGAAGAGCACCCGCTTGAAGGCTTCTGCCGCCAAGTGCACCTGCACGGACCAGTCGGTGGCGGCATCGCTCCCGGCATCGTCGGAGATGTATTTCAAGCACACGAACGGGATGTCCTCGGACCGTGCGACAAGCGCCAGCGCATAGGCCTCCATGTCGACCACGTCATAGGGCGCATCACCGTGCCTGATCTCGAAATTATCGCCTGTGCCACAGGTTTCGATAGGCAGCCCCGCAATGGCCAGCCCATGTTCAAGTACGACAGGGATGTCGGAAAGCGGCGTTTCGTAACGCGCAAACCCCAGAGGCGTGACGTCCATGTCGCGCTGGACGAACCGTGTGCAGCACACCAGGCTGCCCTTGCCATGCAGCCGACTGCCTGCCGAGCCGAGATTGACAATGAGCCTGGGCCTGCGCGTAGTCACAGCGCGGGTGAGCGCGATGGCCGCGTTCACCTTGCCAATACCGGTGAAGACCGTATTCAGATGCCCGAACAGACCGCCCGCCTCTGCCTCCAGGGCAAAGACGAACAGCGTGTCTTCCAGGGCTACACGGGGGAACAGCGGGGCCAGCATCATGGCTACGGTCCTTGGAGAAACGGTTGTCGATCCCGCTATTCTCATTGAACCGGTGGTTAGATCAAGGATGTGTCTGCACAGGCAGGTCTGCTACGGCAGCCGCTTAACGCCACGATGGTCCAGGCGTGTCGATAACACTCCGGTCTCAACGATTGCGCGTAACCGTCAGCGCTACCGCGGCGATACGTTCCACCCGCTCATACCCCGGCTCCAACAACTGCTCGCCGAACACGTCAGGGTCGATCTCTCGATAGACCCAGGAAAATTCAGGGCCTGCCAGCTGCTCGCGAACGCCTTCGAGCAAAGCGTCTGCCCCTTCGACGATAGCAACGCCGGTATACAGCAACAGTGATCCGCCCACGCTCAGTCGCTCAAGGCTCTGTTCGATGATGCGTCGCGAAAGCTCCGCCCCAAGTGAACCTCCGCCATGACGATACGTGCGTTCCCCATCGTCAAGCATGTAGGGCGGATTGGCCACGATCAGGTCGAACTCACCTGTCACATCTTGCAGAATATCGCTTTGCTGCACAGACACATTATCGATGTCAGCGAGCGCTGTATTGACCGAAGTGAAACGCAGTGCCTTGGGGTTGATATCCACGGCGGTCACCTGCGCATGCTGCGCAGCACGGGCAATCACCAGTGCGCCCACCCCTGTGCCACAGCCAATGTCCACTGCACGCTCTATGCGCTTGGGCGTCGATTGCAGGTGATCCTGGATGACATGAGCGAACCGGTAGCTGTCGGGGCCGAAGAACACCGCATCGCTCGCCTGCGTAGGGTAGGCCGAGTGCACCAGTAGCAGCCCGTCGAGGCTCGACCAACGAATGGTACTGGCCAATAAGTCTCGATGAGACTTCACCACGCCAGCGGTCTTCATCAAGCCCAGCTCATCGGCCGAAAGCATTGAGCCGGCAAATGGCCGGCTCCATCCGAATACATCCCGGACGGTGCAAGCCTTCTCAGCGCCTGGTCGCGCATTAACCAATGCATGGGTCGCCGGTGTCACGCAGGTAAAGTGGTAACCATCAGCGCGAAGGCGCTTTCCCAGCTGTAGCAGAGCCTGGTCAGCGGCTGTCTGAGGTGAATCGAGGGGCATCAGTGAGATCCTTCTTGGAGCAGGCCAGTGGCCTGTATGTAAGCCTGAGTCGCGGCCAGTCCTTCGGGCGTCGCATGTTTATTGCCGGACATGGCACAGATCAACGTATCCATATCGTGGTGCGCAGGGCGCTGCCGCTGGGTAACCGGCGCCTGGTCCTGCAACTGCAGGGCGGCCTCCCAGCTGCCGGGTAACACACGGCGAATGCGAGATTGTGAACCTGCGGCGATCCAATCGTGCCACAGCTGCTTCTCGTAGGCGGTAAATACACCATACATGGGCGCGGTTGGCCCCTCGATCAGCGTCCACCAGCGGCTTTGCTCAGGAGCTTCGCCGCGGCGAATCCAACCCTGGGCCTGCATGGCGTCAAGAAAGGCCGGCATGGCGCCTGGCTCGGCCAGCCATTGGTTGATGGTGCGTTTTTGCAGACGGCAGTGGTCCGAGTGCATGAACTGCCCAAAATTGCGCTTGTGCTCCAGGGCCTGAAGCAGCTCAGCTTCCAAGTCGAAACTTGCGATGAGCGCAGGGGTGCTGGTCCCTAGATCATTGAGACGGTAGCCCCGACGGACCCGCTCATAAAAACCCGCCACATCATCAGTCGGGCACAACTGGTGCAGGGCCTGGAGCGACAGATGGGCATGACCGCTGGCTGCATTGTCGATGGTGACGTGCAGCTGGAAGTAAAATCCGTCGATGCCCAGCTCAGCCAATTCGTAAGTTGTGATCAACAAGTGCAAAGGCGGTTGTTCATAGCCAAGGTTGTAGCCGATCACTTCAGGTAAATAGTCCTGGCCATACTCGCCAAGGGCCAATTGCAAGGACGCCTGCAGGTAGCGGGAATCGTCCAGGTCCGGACGCTCCAGGCAGCCGAGCCGGCTCATCAGGCGCTGGTAGATCAGCACGTGGTTGCAGCGAGGGTCACCGCTGCCCAGCTCCTCGAGGTAGGTACGGATCAGGCCGTGGTAGCGTGGATCTCGCCATTGACGCAGGGCACTGAACAACCACGCGCCGTCCACAACCTTGGTGGGTTCGACTTGCTGCAGGAACCACAACGCCTGGGCGCGGTTGGCGAAATAGCGCCGCGGGCCGCCCTGCTTGCGCTGCTCCAGGTACGCCTTGTATCCCTCGGCCACACCGGCAGCGTGCTGCAAGCTCCAGGCGTCGAGTTGCGCTGGGTCATCCGGCAGGTCGTCAGGCATGCTCCGGGCCTGAGCCAACTGGCTATCGAGCCAGGCCCGGCTACTGGTGTCCTGGCCCTCGAGCAGGGCGTGATAGCGATCTTTCAGGCTGGGAGCGATAGATGGGGCTTGGACCATCGCGGCGGTCTGGCGGGTCATGACCGTCATGGCGTATTCCTCGTGCGCGTATTATTGGTTGGCTTTCTGCCCTGGCATTGGCTCAGGGGCTGGCGCAGAACGGGGTGCGGTTTGTTCGTCAGGTTTTTGCATCTGCAAGGACGGCTTGCTGGCATCGGAGTCCTTGCCGGGGTGATTGTTGTCGCGGTCAAAACAACCGCCGACGAGAGTCAAGGCGCCCATGAGAGTGATCAGTGGGAATGTGCGCATGGCTGGCTCCTTATTCGAAGAATCGCAGTGCCAGGCTAGCCTGGCACTGCAAGGCTTCACTTACGACTTGCCGCCTTTGCGGCCCGACTCGCTGGAGTGGCTTGCTTGCCCCCCTTTTTTGCCGGCTTCGGAAGCCTTTTCACGGTCATTGGCGAAGTTGCCCGAATTTTTGCTACCGCCCTGGCTGCCCTGCTGGTTACCGCTACGGCTGTTGTCTTTAGTGGCCATGATCTGAAACCTCTTATGACTTCGGAATGCACGGCGCCAATGCCGTACATGACTTGGGAGTACACCCGTGCGCGAGGATTCGTATTATCGAGAAGGCTTCTGACAAACGGCGTTAAAGAAGGGTCAGACCAATAGTTGGCGTACCTGTCAGCGGCGATGGCTTTCGTCGCGTCGACCTTGCTGGCCACCGAGCCAATGACCGGTTGCGGCCCAGCAGACGGCAAGTAGCGCTCCGATTAGCATGGCCACCTGTGGATGATCCCCCATCAGGTCCAGGGCCCGCTTTATCCAGCCGCTGACCGCATCCCCGCCTCGGTAGACCACGGTGTCGATGAAGTTCTTGGCCTTGTACTTGTCTTCGGCGCTGACCACGGTGAACAGCATCTCGCGGCCAGGCCGAACCAGGGCATACTCGCCGGCCCGCCGTACGACCATCACGATGACGAACAGGGCGAAGACAGGCGACAAGGCCAGGCACATGAACCCGGCAGCCATGGCCAGCGGCACTGCCACCAGCAACACCCGCACCCCCAGGCGTCGAGCGAGCCGACCGGTGAAAAACAGCTGCGTGAGAATGGCCAGTGCCTGAACGACTGCATCTATTGCGCCGAACACCTGCGTCTGCCGAGTACGGTCGGTGAAGGTTTCACTGACAATGCGAGCCTGTTCGAAATAGAGGAATGTGCTGACACTGGCCAGCAGCACGACGAACAGAGCAATACCGAGCAGGTACGGCGTGCGTATTACCGCCGTTGCACCGGAAAACGGATTGCCGCCCAGTGCGCGGCCCTCGCAAGTGGGATCGCGGGTCGGGAGTGGATTATTCGTGCGCCAACGCTGCAACACCCAGGCGGCCAGTACGCTGACCAGCAGCAACACGGCCGCGAGCGTCAACAAACCGGGGTGTCCGAGGGGCGCAACCAGCAGCGTGCCGAGCAGCGGCCCGCACAATCCGCCCACACTCGCCCCTGCTGCCAGTACGCCGAACAGGCGCTTGCCTTGCTCGGTGCTGAACAGGTCGGCAAGTACGCTCCAGGCCAACGAGATACTCAGCAGATTGAATACCGACAACCAGATATAGAACGCCCGCGCCACCCAAGGCCCGTCGGGATGGCGTGCCAATAGCGCGGCAAAGGCGAGCAGGTTGCAGATGAAGAAGCCATAGGTCCAAGGCAATATGTGCCGGCGCCGTACACGGGAGGCCATCCAACCAAACACAGGCAGGCAAACCAACGTGGCGATGAAGGTACCGGTGAACAGCCATTGCAGGTTTTCGACGCCACCGGCAACGCCCATGGTTTCTCGCACGGGCCGGAGCATGAAATACCCCGTGAACAGCATGAAGAACAGTAGGCTGCCTGCCAGAACCGCTGGCGCTTCCCCGGGCCGCATGTCCAGCATCTGCTGTAGGCGCTGTCGCCGCGTCACCATGGTGTCAGGCGAACTGTTTGATCAGCGCTTGCTGCTGCGCCTGGGTAAGCATCGGACCCTGCCCTGCCTTGAGTTGGTCCAACTGACGATCCAGTCGGCCAGTGGCCGGTATCACGGCGGTGACTGCCGGGTGGCTGAGTGCGAACTTCAGGAACAACTGGGCCCAGCTACCGACGCCCTGTTCCTGTGCCCATTCTGGAAGGGCGCGATCCTTGACCGCCGCGAACAGACGACCGTCATCGAAGGCGCGGTTGATCAGCACCGCCACGCCCTTGTCACGGCACAAGGGAAGAAGCTCACGCGCAGCGCCAGGGGCATTGACTGCGTAATTGATCTGGATGAAGTCCAGAGCCTGGCTGCGCACGATCGCGGCCACCTGGTCGTGTCCCGAGTCCAGATAGTGGGTGATGCCCACATAGCGTGTCTTGCCCTGTTGCTTGAGTTCACGTGCATAGGGCAACTGCTGTTGCCAGTCACGCAAATTGTGCACTTGTAGCAGGTCCACCTTGTCCGTGCGCAGGCTGCGCAGCGTGCCGTCCCATTGGGCCTGCGCATCTGCGCGGCTGTTGGCGGCGATCTTGGTGGCAATGAAGCACTGGCGGTGCCACCCGCCTTCGGCGAGCAGTTGACCCAGGATGCTGTCGGCGCCGCCGTAGTTGGGAGAGGTGTCGATGACCCGACCGCCACCTTTGAAGAAGGCTTCAAGCACCTGATACAGCTGCCGGTAGTCCGCTGAGCCGGCCTCGACTTCGAAGCTGCCTGACGTGCCGGCGCCGATCACCGGCAGTAGCTCACCCGTTGACGGAATCGGCCGCGAGAGCAGGCTCGCCATTGCAGCTGCGCTCAGCCAGGGGCTGGTGGCCAGCAGACCGATCGCAGCGCCCGCACGTAGGACATCCCGACGTCCATACATAGGAAATCTCCGTAACAGAGCGGAAATATCCAATGCTAGTTCGTGGAAGCTGTCTTGCGATCATCTTGTGTATCTGGATGTTTAAGCCTCGGGCTGCAACAACAGGCGCAAGTCCAGCGAACCCTGCGCCATCGGCGGGCACCAGTAGTAGCCCCCGGTCAGCGGGCGTGTGAACTGATACAGGGCATCGATCACACCGTCCTCCAGCCCGCTCATGCGGCGCAGCTGAACCTCGAACGAGGTGAAAGACGTACCCAGCGCCACGAACGCCAGCCCTGCACCGCGGGTATCAGCCCAGGAAACCGAGCGACGCACCATGAAAGCCTCCGGTGCATAGCTTTCCTGGGCAGTACGCTTCACATGGGCGGACTCAGGCGCATCCTCCAGTTCCTCGTTATCGCTCAGGCGCCGGCCGATGATGTTGTCCTGCACCTGCTGTGGCAGCGATTTGAAGTAGTGCATGTCGTGCTTCCACAGCTGGAACGCGGCGAAGCTCGACCCCTGCAAGCCAGGCGCGCCCTCACTCAGGATGGCGGCTTCGATGGCGTCGTCGCCGCTGGGGTTTTCCGTGCCGTCTTCGTAGCCCGTCAGATCCCGGCCGCCTTGGTGGAGGAAGCCATCGACGTGATCAACCAGCGCAAAGGCTGGGCTCAATAGACGCTCCAGCGCCTGGGCCTGCAGATACAGGTCCCCGCGTTCGTCTCCCCGCAACCACAGCCACAGCGCATGCTGGGTACTGGGGTTCTCGACCACGGCGTCCAGCAGCGGGAACGAGGTCAGGCCTTGGATCTGGGCGTTCAGGGCTTTTGCCAAAGGGGCGCCCACACCCAGTGTCACACGCAGGCCGTCGACATGGCCCAGCAAGGCATCGAGGGCCGCAGGCACCGCCTCGGTTGACTCGATAGAGAAGAACAGGTGACGCGCGTGCACCGGCACGGGCGTGGCAAGCAGACCTTGCTGATACGGCATGAAGGGCGAGTCCTGGGCTGAAAAGCGCGCATGCTACTGCGCAGGTCTAGACAGTGCAATGTATGCCGGGCAGGCAGGGTGGTGGAGGCAACCCGATCAGCAAAGGCGTCTGTGCGCTTGAGACCTCAGAGACCAGAGCCCCTGTTGCGCCGCAGCTCGCGCACCAGCCGCTTTAACGGGGGCGCGTAGAAAAAACCGAACGACACGCTACCCTTGCGCTCTTTGACGGCGTGGTGCAGCCGATGCGCGCGGTGCAGGCGCGTCAGGTAGCGCCCCACCGGGCGCACCGTGCGGGGCCAGTGACGGTGAAAAAAGCCATCATGCGCAATCACGTACAGCGCGCCGTAAGCCGCCACCCCGCCTCCGACCCACTGCAATGGCGCATGCCCGGCTTTGCCGACCGCCACCAGTGCCAGCGAAATCACCGCCAGTGCCAGCAGGTACACGTCGTTGGTTTCGAGCACGCCCAGGTGGGGTTCGTGGTGCGAGCGATGCAGCCACCAGCCCCAGCCATGCATGATGTACTTGTGCGCCAAGGTGCCGACACCCTCCATGGCCACCAGTGTGCCAAGCAGGACGAGGATATTGAACAGCATGGATCAGCCCGCAACGGTTCAGAAAAGGCAAAAGGTTAACCATTGGCCGTGAATTTTTCCATCGTACCGGCAGGCTTGTCAGGCATTTGCGGATGAAGCCATTGTCATGTTTTTACCCTTGACCTGATCGAGGGTCGGGCTTATCGTCCGCGCCGCACTTTTGCATTCACCAATAGGAGCCCTGCATTGGACACTAGCCCCAGTCGCTTGCGACAGGCCCACGCGGCGCGCTAGCCCGGCAGTCTCCCACGCTGCCTGGCCGAGTTGCCGAGGCAGCCGATGCACAGCATCGCCCCCTCCTTCCCCCCCCCGTGGTCCTTTCGCATCTCTGGTTTTTACCACCGCGCTTTCTTGAGTGATGGCGTTAGAGCGGGCCTGTGCCCGTGGAAGAGGTTCATAATGGATTGGAAAGTATTTCTGCTGCGTGTCAGCACCGCCCTGCTGCTGGGGGCTTTGATCGGCGCCGAACGCCAATTGCGTCAGCGCTTGACTGGCCTGCGCACCAACGGCCTGGTCAGCACGGGTGCCTGTCTGTTTGTACTGATGACCCAGGCGGTTCCAGGCATGGCGCCTACCGACGCCTCCCGGGTGGCGGCCTATGTGGTGTCGGGTATCGGTTTCCTGGGCGGCGGCGTCATCATGCGTGACGGCTTCAATGTGCGGGGGCTGAACACCGCGGCAACGCTGTGGTGCACCGCTGCCATCGGCGTGCTGTGCAGCCTGGGGCTGCTGCTCGAAGCAGCCCTGGGCGCGGTGGTCGTGCTGTGCGCCAACATCTTGCTAAGGGATATCGCCCAACGCCTGGACCGCCAGGAGGTGGTGCCCGCCACGGAGGTAGAACAGCAGTTCGAGGTGCGTATTGTCTGTCGAGCCCAGGATGAGATTCAGGTACGCAGCTTGATGCTGCATAGCCTCGGCGAGCCTGAACTGCGCCTGCAGTCCTTGCACAGCGAGGACTTGCCAGACCCGGCCCGCCTGGAAGTGCGTGCCCAGTTGCTGGGTACCTCACAGGCGCCCGCCCAGTTGGAGCGGCTGGTCAGCCGGGTCAGCCTGGAGAAGGGCGTCAGTTCGGTACGTTGGCAACTTCAGGCATGAAGTCGATGCCCGCCAGGGCTAGGCGGGCTGCCTGCATCCCCATGCGGTTCTCAAGGGTCAGCGACCGCGTAGCGGTCCCGTCCCTGGCGCTTGGCTTCATACAGTGCCGCATCTGCGGCTTCGAGCAGTTGCTGTGGACTCTGTTCACTGCGCGTGGGTTCTGCCACCGCAATACCCGCACTGAAAGAGACGATCCCCAGTGGACTGCCCGCATGCACCAGCATCTCCTTGCGCAGAGCTTGCTGCAGCGTCTCGACAAACGCCTTCGCTCCGCGTACCTCCGTGTCGGGTAACAGCAAGGTAAACTCCTCGCCCCCGTAGCGTACGGCCAGATCTGCCGGACGCTGCGCGGCTTGGCGCAGCAGTTCGCCGAAGCGTTGCAAGCACTGATCGCCTGCCGCATGTCCGTAACGGTCGTTGTAGGCCTTGAAATGATCCAGGTCGAGCATCACCACGCACACCGGATACGCCTGGCGCCGAGCCCGGCGCAGCTCGGGCTCGAACACCGCGTCCAGCCTGCGACGATTACCCAATCCGGTCAGGCTGTCGGTCAAGGCAAGGGTCTTGAGGGTCTGGTGGGCCTGGTGCAAGGCGCGCTCGATCACGATGCGTTCGCGCACCTGGCGCAGGACCACCCAACCGAACAACGCAAGGACCATGACCAGCACCAGTAACACCACCAGCGATTTGATTGCATCCTGGCGCCAGGGGGCGATGATTGACTCGCGTGACAGGCCCGCTTCGACCACCAGCGGGTAGCTGGCCAAGGCTCGGTAAGCGTACAGGCGCGGTGTACCATCGACGACGGCCACCGCTTCGACCAACCCTTGGGCTGCATAGGGCAGGTGGTGCTTGAAAATATCGCTGTTGGCCAGGTTACGCTCAAGCAGCGGTTCCACGAATGGGCGCCGCACCAGGATCGTACCGTCGCGCTTGGCCAGCACCAGCGCACCACGTTCGTCGATCTTGAATTCGCCGTAGTAACGCACGAACCAGTCGACCTTGATGGTCCCAAGCAGTACGCCCGCAAAACGCCCATCCGGATAATTCAGGCGCCGAGAAATAGGTACGATCAGATCGCCCGTCGAGCGGCTGCGTACCACTGCACCGATGCGAATGGCGCTATCGGGATGGTCGCGGTGGTAGATGAAGTAATCACGGTCGCCATTGTTAGCGGCCGGCGGCGTTGCCGAGCGGTCCGTGACGAGCCAGCGACCATGGCTGTCGTAGATGAACAGGCCGTGGAGCTGAGGGATGATGCGCACCTGTTGGCTGAGCAACCCATGCATGCGTTTGCGATCCAAGTGCTCGAACCCATCGCCTTGCACGCGCTCCACCAGCGCCGCACTGATGGAGTCGACCTGGCGAATGGCATCCTCGGCATGCTGGGCGGTGGCCTGGGCCAGATTGGTCACCATGTTCGCGGCATTGTGGAACGCGTCCCGGTAATCACGCCAGATTCGCCAGCCCTCAACGGCTGCGAACGTGGTCATGACCACCAGCATGAACGCCAGCACCAGGCGAAACAGGGCTACCGCTCGTCCCTGGCCCGCCAGCGCAAGGGCTCTTTCTTCATCGGTCTGCCTGGCGCTTCGCATGCACATCCCCTGCACGTGCTTGGTCAACGCTGTTGACCACTGCCACACCCTGTTGATGCAAAAAAGATGAAACCTTTGGCCTGCGCGCGCCCTCAACAGTACGCGACACTGATGTCGCGCCATCGTTTAAGGAGTGAAACATGAGCAATCTCTTCGTCAAGCGCGTCGGCCTTTCCATGGTGCTGGGCATGGCCTCGGTTCACGCCTTTGCTGCCAGCTCGGACGACTTCGTAGACGCGGCTACCGAAGCCGGCATCGCAGAGATCGTGACCGGCAACCTTGCTTTGGAAAAAAGCCAGAACGCCGAGATCAAGACCTTTGCCCAGCACATGGTGACCGACCACACCAAGGCCAACCAGGAGCTGGCAGAAATTGCCAAGAAGCTGGACATCTCGGTGCCCGATGATGCGGCCATCACCGACAAGGTGAAAAAAGTGATTCTGGAATGGCGTGACGAGTCCTTCGACAAGTCTTACGTGAACAATCAGGTCGATGCTCACGAGAAGACCGTCGAACTGTTCAAGAAAGAAGCCACTTCTTCTGACAAGGCTGAGCTCAAGGCATTCGCTGCCAAGACCCTGCCAACCCTTGAGAAACACCTGCAAGAAGCCAAGGCACTGCAAACCCAGCATGGCAAGTGAGGCGCGCATGAGTAACGACGCACTGAAAAGCGAAATCCTGACCCGACTCAACCATGCTCACCCCCATGGTCTGGGCAAGGAACTGCTGGACAACTACCGCGGTGAAAAAGCTGTGGCCGGCATGCTTAAATCGCTGCAGGACGATGGCCTGATCCACGACGGTAGCGTAAGTGTGGATGCTGAACATGAGATGACGCTCAACTACCCGATCAAGCTCTCTGCCAAGGGTGTCGAGGCGGCCAAGCAGGCTGAAGTGGAAAAACAGGCACAAGCCTGACGTCCGCTGGTCAGCACGGGCAAAGTCCACCCTGACCTTGATGCTGGATAAAAAAGGCCCTGATCGTATCGATCAGGGCCTTTTGCTTGGTGCGTGCCCTTCAGGTGTCTTTCTCTACATCCCTTGGTGGTTTGGCGGGGCCTTGGGGGTCTACCTGAGGATCATCGAGGTCGGGAGAATCAGGGTCAAAGCCAAGATCATCCGGTTTATCGGCTTTGTCGGTCGAGTGAGGTCCGTGCTGCGTGCCGTGGGTTGTGCCTCGTTCGCTCATGCGGTCTTCTCCAAATGGCTGTCTAGGGAAGAAAGCCGTTGCGCCAGAAAGTTTTATTTATCTTCTCCATCCCTTAGCTGATCCTGACACAGGCGCAACGACGCCTGGTTCTCTGTCAGCTCCCGCTCCAGCGTCTCAAGCTTTAGCGCCTGATCCCGGCACAAGACCTTGCTGTCCTCCAGCGCTTTGGCCTGCATAGCCAATTGGCGGCGCAGCTCGTCGCTGCTCCCCTGGGCCTGTGCCAGCATCGTGCGCAAGCCCTGGATCTGGGCGTCGCGCTGCTCTAGCAGCTGTTCCTGAGCCCGCCGTTCGCTGCTCGCCTGGCGATTCTCCCCAAGCAGACGCTCGTTATCACGGTGCAGGCGAGTGAGCTCGTCCTGCTTGACGATCATGGCCTGCTGTAACTGCCGTACTTCGACCTGCATCTGCTGCAACTGAGCTTCGTGACGACGCTGCTCGTGTTCGCGCTGCTCGCGACTGGCCGTGCGGTAGTGCTCAAGCGCATCGCGGGCGTGTCGGTGCTTGTCTTCCAGGGATTTGACCTGCTCATCCTTATCCGCCAGGCGTACTTGCAGTTCCCCCAGGGACTGGTTGAGGCTGGCGCTGCGCAGCTGCTCAGCCTGTAGCGTGCTGAGCGTGCTGGTGAGTTTCTCTGACTCCGCGCGCAGGGCCGCTGCATCGATTTCGTGTTGTTGCTCAGCCGCTGCAAGCGCCTGCTGGGCTGCCGCCAAAGCCGCCTCGAGCGTCTCGCGCTGCTCGGTGAACACGCTTTCAGCACGCTCGATCACCAAGTCCGCTTCATCTTGCAGTTGCGTCGCCAACTGTCCTACCAGGCGGCTCAACACTTCACTGATCGGCGCGCCACCTTCGGAGGGCATTGGCTGCTGTCCGTTGAGCTCCTTGAGGTAGCGGTGAATGGTGGTTTTCGAGCCCGTATTGCCCAGCTCGATGCGGATGGCATCGATGCTGGGGTTCTCCCCTCTTGCAATCAGAGCCTGCCTGGCCTGTTGCACAACCACCTTGTTGATACCGCCACGTGCCATGCATGCTCCTACGATTTCGTAATGTTGTACGTACTATGTAATTACGTACTAATTTTGGCGCTAAGAGATTGATAAAACAAGCGCTATCTCACATGGAATAATCACGGCTTATCGAATGTTAGGCCGATTTTGGGCCGGTTCTGGTCGCTACCAGCCCGTCTTGGCGTGTACAGGGTGCTTGCTCGGCATACGGCGCCTTGTGCGAGCGGGCACTCGGAGCCAACATAAGCGCTTCCTTAAAATGCACAGTGGCCCGCATGTCGCTCGAGAACTACCAGGCAATCGCCGAAAGCATTGCCCTGTTGCTGTATCCCCATGCCGAAGTCGTCGTCCATGACCTGCGCACCCAGACGGTGGTGCATATCGCCAACAACATCTCCAAGCGCAGCCTGGGAGATGACTCGGCCATTGCCGAGGACCTGGACGATCTGCTCGGCGGCGCCAAGTTGGGCCCATATGAGAAGTTGAACTGGAACGGTCAGAAGGTCCGCTCCATCAGTACGGTCCTGCGCGATGAGCAGGGTGATGCTCGGCACCTGATGTGCATCAACCTGGACCTGTCGGTGCTCGAAAACGCCCGTCATGCGCTGGAGGCGTTCTTTCAAATGGGTCGCCTGGTCGAGCAGCCTCAGGCGCTGTTTCGCGATGACTGGCAGGAGCGCATCAATACCTTCATGCATGCTTGGCTCAAGGCGCGCCATTTGTCTCTGCAGACAATGCAGATGGGAGACAAGCGCAGTCTGGTGCAAGCGTTGCATGCCGAGGGTGCGTTCGAAGGCCGAAGCGGCGTGGACTATGTGGCCAATGTGCTGAACATGGGGCGTGCGACGGTTTACAAATACCTCAAGGCGCTCAAGGGATGACGATTTTGAGCGCCAGGACTGACCCAGGCTGAAAGAAGTGTTTGCACGAGCATGGACAATACGCCTACCGTAGACATTAATTCCATACGGAGCCTTATGCGCCATGTCCGACCTTGCACCGCCAACCGTCTGCGAACCCGACCTCAACGCTCTGTTCGAGGCGATCAAGCACGCTCATGCCGCTTTGCGGCCAGCCGTACGCACAACCCCGCTGACGCGCAGCCAGCACCTGTCAGCAACCACCGGCGTGGACGTATGGCTCAAGTGCGAACACCTGCAACCTACCGGTTCATTCAAGTTTCGCGGGGCCTGCAATAAAGTCAGGCTTTTGCCTGTGAGTGCACGTGAGCATGGCGTCATCGCCGCCTCGTCTGGCAACCATGGCCAGGCGCTGGCCCTGGCCGGCAAAACCGCCGGGGTTCCGGTGACCCTTTACACCACCACTACGGCGTCAACCTATAAGGTCGAAGCCATGCGTAACCTCGGCGCTGAAGTGATCTGCCTGCCGACCGATCCCTTGAGCGCGGAGCTGGAAGCGGCCAGGCAAGCCCAGGCCAAGGGCGTGCCCTTCATATCGCCCTACAACGATCTGCAGGTGATCGCCGGCCAGGGCACCATCGGCATGGAACTGTTCGAGCAGGCGCCAGACCTGGACGCCGTATTCGTCGCGGTGGGTGGTGGCGGCATGATCGCCGGCATTGGCGCTGCCCTGCGTACCCTGGCACCGGGTGTCGACATCATCGGCTGCTGGCCCGAGAACGACCCGGCCCTTGAGCAGTCGCTCAAGGCCGGCAGGATCATCGACGTACCTGCCAGTCCCACGCTGTCCGACGGCACGGCAGGCGGCGTCGAGCCAGGCGCCATCACCCTGCCCCTGTGCCAGGCCTTGCTCACCGATACTGTATTGGTCAGCGAAGCGCAAATACGCGCCGCCATGCGCGACATCGCCAGCAGCGAGCGGTGGATCATCGAAGGCGCGGCAGCTGTCGCAGTGGCCGCCATGAAAAAATGCGCGGACCGGTACCAAGGCAAACGCGTAGCTGTGGTGCTGTGTGGGCGGAACATTGCCCTGGATACCTTCCTTGAGGCCGTCAAATGAAGCTGATCACCAAGCCTCAGATCCTCGCGAGCCTCGACACCGAGCGGGCGCTCAGCGCCATCGAAGAGGGCTTTATCGCCTATTCCGCTGGCAACGTTCAGGTACCGCCTGTGCAGGCGTTTACCTTCGCCGAGACCAACGGGGATTGCTGCATCAAGTCTGCCTACAAAGTGGGCAGCCCCACCTTTACCGTCAAGGTGTCCACCGGCTTTTATGACAACCCGTCCAACGGTTTGCCCAGCAACGACGGGCTGATGATGGTGTTCTCGGCCCACACCGGCCAGCCGCTGGCCCTGCTCCAGGACCAAGGCTGGCTCACGGCGATGCGCACGGCACTGGCGGGACGGATCGCGGCCCGGCTGCTCGCGCCCTCACAGGTCAAGGCCATCGGCATCCTGGGCACAGGCATGCAGGCCAGCATGCAATTGGAGCAGTTGCGCAGCGTCACCGACTGCCGCCAGGTGATCGTCTGGGGGCGTCACGCCGAAGGACTAGGCGCTTACGTGACGATGGCGCGGGATCTTGGTTTTACCGTGCGCAGTACACACGACGCCGCGGAACTGGCGGGCCTTGCCAACCTCATCGTCAGCGCCACACCTTCACGCGAGCCGCTGTTGCAGGCGCACTGGATACAACCGGGCACTCATATCACCGCTGTCGGTGCGGACGGCCCTGGCAAGCAAGAGCTGGACCCTGGGCTGGTCGCCAGGGCCGACCACTTGGTCGTCGACTCGATCACCCAGTGCGCCCAATATGGCGAAGTGTCCCATGCGATCGGCAAAGGCCTGGTGACCGCAAACCAACTGGTCGAACTTGGCGCGCTGCTGGCAAGCCGAGCCCATGGCCGGGAGTCCGACGACCAGATCACGTTGGCTGACCTGACCGGCGTTGCCGTTCAGGATGCGCAGATCGCCGATTGTGTGCTGGCGGCCATCGGCGCCTGAAAGCGCCGGATTCAGAACTCGCGTTGTACCTGCGCAGGCCGGCGCCGCATCAGTACTTTTCCGTTGCGCACCGACACCAGCGCGTGGCCCTGGCTGCGCACCATCTCGTAGTCGTCCGGGGCCGAGAGCAGCAGCAGGTTCGCAGGGCGACCGGTCTCGATGCCATAGCGCTCACCCAGGTTCAAGGCGCGGGCACTGTTGTCGGTGATCAGGTCCAGGCAGCGCTGCAGGTCCTGATAGCCCAGCATGTGGCAAATGTGCAGGCCCGCCTCGAGCACGCGCAGGATATTGCCGTTGCCCAGGGGGTACCACGGATCGACGATCGAGTCCTGGCCGAAGCACACGTTCATGCCAGCACGGTCGAGTTCGGCGACACGGGTGACCCCACGGCGCTTCGGATAGGTATCAAAGCGCCCTTGCAGATGAATGCTCTCGGTAGGGCATGACACGAAGTTGATGCCGGACAGCTTCAACAGCCGAAACAGCTTCGAGCAGTAGGCATTGTCGTACGAACCCATGGCCACCGTGTGGCTGGCGGTCACCCTCGCCCCCATCTGCCGAACCCGAGCGTGTTCGGCCAGTACTTCCAGGAACCGTGACTGCGGATCGTCCGTCTCGTCGCAGTGCACGTCCACCAGGCAGCCGGTGCGTTCTGCCAAATCCATCAGGAACTGGATCGACGCCACACCCTGTTCACGGGTGTTCTCGAAATGGGGAATGCCGCCCACCACATCGGCGCCGATGGCCACCGCCTCGGTCATCAATGCGCGGCCATCGGGGTACGATTCGATACCCTCCTGGGGAAAGGCAACGATCTGCAAGTCGACCAGATCACGCACTTCATCGCGCACCTCGACCATGGCCTTGAGTGCCACCAGGCCCGGCTCGGTTACATCTACATGGGTGCGCACATGCTGGATGCCGTGATCGACCAGCATGTCGAGGGTGGTCTTGGCCCGGGTCTTGATGTCCTCATGGGTGGTGCTCTGCTTGCGCTGGGCCCAGCGCTCGATCCCCTCGAACAGCGTGCCGCTCATGTTCCACTCAGGCTGCCCGGCCGTCAGGGTCGCGTCGAGGTGGATGTGCGGCTCGACGAAAGGGGGGACCACCAGGTTCTGGGCGGCATCCAGATCGGCGCCGGCCACGGGCAGCACACCCTCGTTCTGCGCAGTGATCGCGCCAATGCGCTGACCGGCCAGTTCGATGCGGTACAGGCCAGGCTTGCCACGCAGCCGTGCGTTGATGATGTTCATGCTGTCCTTCCTCGTCCTGGATCGTCTTCGAGCGCTGCGGGCCAGTTGCGGCGATCATCCGCGTGCCCCCTTTTCCACTACAGCTTGCCAGCCAACAGCACACGGGGATAGTGGCGATCCAGGCATGCGGCTGCCCAGTCACGCCATGTCCAGCCCCATCTGCCAGAAATCGGCCTCCAGCCCCGAGGCCTGGGCAAAGATCGCGGCCAGTTCGGCAAACCGCTGATCCGTCATGCTGCGCGCCGCCAACGAATCCAGGTGCGTGCGTGCAGCTGCTGCGACGGCCTGGTAGCCGGCACCGGCGTATTCGCCGATCCACTCGCGGTAGGGATGCGCGTCCAGATTGCCGATGCGTGCGGCCAGGGACTGCCCGATCTCGGCGTAGCCGATCACGCAGGGCGCCAGCGCCACGTGCAACTCCAGCAAGTCGCCAGCGGCACCGCAGTCCAGTACATACCGGGTGTACGCCACGGTGGCCGGGTGCTCGGGGGCCGCCTCGATGTCAGCCTGGCTCAGCCCCCAGCGTGCGCATAGACGCAAGTGCAGGTCGGTTTCGTCGAGGATTGCCGCCAGCCCCGCCTGTGCGGCACGGATATCGGCCGGTCGCCTGCTCTTGTACGCCGCCAACGCCCAGGCGCGGGCAAACTGAATGAGGAAGAGATAGTCCTGCACCAGATAGGACCGAAAAGCGGCTTCGCTCAACGTGCCTTCGCCCATCTGCTGGACGAAGGCATGGTCGACGTAACCGCGCCACTGCGGTGCAGCGGCCTGCTTGAGCCGATCAAAGATGTCCATGTTCATTGCGCCTGCGGGTAGATGGCGTCGAAGAAGGCCAACTCCAACGCGACGGTGCGCTGGTGAAAGTCCTGCGCCACCGCGGCATGCAGAGGGCCGACGCGGTCCAGTTCGGCGTGCAGGAACGCCACGAACGCCTGGAAATCCGGATTGTCGTGCAAGGTGATCCATTCAGCGTGGATGAAACGCGACGGCAGGGGTTTGGGCGCGCGCAGCGCCCAGTCCAGGTAAAGGCCTTCGGCGACGCTCAGCACTGCCAGCGCGGCGGCGTACGAGCGGGTGGCAGCCGCTTCGCGCATGATGGCTTTGAACGCCGCCGTGGGCACCGTGTCCATCGGCTCATCACGCTGCGCCGGGCTGACACCCAGCGCCTGGAAGGCCCGCAGGAAGTAAGTGTTCTCCTCGCTGCTGATCATGCCCGCGAATCGCCCCAGGCGCAGGCGCGCCTCGAAGGTGTCGGCCGTGGCGATGGCGGCGCCCAGCAACATCAGGAAGCTGTCCAGGAAGCGATGATCCTGGACCAGGTAGTCGACCATGATGGGATCAGGCAGGCTGCCGTCACACAGTTGGGTCACGAAACGATGGCCGGTGGCGGCGGCCCATGTCGTCTCGCTCTGGCGGCGCAGGGTCTGGGTGAAACCTTCGGTCATGGCGCTGTCCTTGGTGAGGGTGACAGCGAGACCTGGGCAATGGTCATGAATCGGGTCTCGCCTTGAGACCGGCGGGAAGGCAGGCGGTATAGCACCCATCCCTTCGCCGGCATTATCCGGATCAGGTTCGAAGGGTCACCGCGCTGCACCTGGCTCAGCGGTTTCTCAGCCCGTTATCGGGCTCCCCTTGGTAGCGGCAAGATATACCCGACTTGACCCGCCGCTGTCATCTTTGGTTCAGCCATCACTACAGGCTATTTGCCACCAGTCATGGCGCTGTCATGTTGCTGCCGTAATGTCCGGGCCTCACACAAGGCCGGGAAACACTGCAATTGATACGACGTTCACTTTCCTCGGCGACCCTGCTCAGGCTGCTGATCCTGCTGCTGTGCGCTGCTACGCTGACCTTTCTGTGGGGGGTGCATGTTGCTCAGAAAGCCACCGCTCGCCAGGATGCTCTGACCAACCGTGGCAACGAACATCAGCGGCTGGCCAACGTGCTCGCCGAAAACGTCAGCCAATGGCTCGACCGTGCGCACGCCGCTGCCGAGGGCACAGCGTGTGCGACCTCCTCCCCGGTCCTCATGCCCGTGCCTGAGCAGCCCGAGGCATGCGATACGTTGGTTGCAGTGCAGCTTGCCGCCCACCCCTTGGCGCAATTGCTGCAACAGGTGGATCTGGGCGATTCTACCCGCGTGAGTGTGTTGCAGGCCGACGGGACGGAACGCCTGCGCCTCGGTAATCGCGGCTTGTTGCCGATCACACCTGCCTTGCAGCCGGCACTGCCAACCGATGGCACCCCTGCGGGCGTGCTGACCCAGTACTTGGAAGGTGATCCTTACCAGAGCGTCTTCAGGCATCGGCCCGAGCACGGTTTTACCCTTGTCATCAGCCAGCGCGAGAACGAGATCACCGGGCCCATCGACGCGGCCTGTGCCCGGCAGTTCTGGCTGACACTGGGCATGACACTGATGATCCTGGCCAGCCTGGCCTGGACCCTGCGCCTGCTGCGCAAGCGCCAGGAAGCCTTCACGGCGCTGGAGCACGCCCAGCAGATCAACCAGCAACTGATCGGGCGCCTGGAAGATGCACACCGGCGCAGCAGTCATGCCGCCGCTACCGATCATCTCAGCGGCCTGCACAACCGCCGTCAATTCGTCGAAGTGGCAGGTGCCGCGCTCGTCCATCAGCGTGGCAGGCGGCAACTGGTGGCCATCCTCTTCATCGACATGGACCGTTTCAAGTCCATCAATGATTCGCTGGGCCATAAAGTCGGTGACCTGTTGCTGCAGGCTGTGGCCGGCCGTATCCAGCGCTTGCTCGAACCGGGCGATGAAGCCTCGCGCTTTGGCGGCGATGAGTTCGTCGTACTGCTCGCAGGCGAGCGCAGCGAGGAGCAGATCGATGCCTGGGTACGCGAACTGGCCCGCAGGCTCTCTTCCACGTATGCCCTGGAAGGACAAGAGGTCAACACCAGTCCCAGTATCGGGGTCAGCATCTGCCCGCGCGATGGCCAGGACATCGACAGCCTGGTGCGCAGCGCCGATGCGGCCATGTATTCGGCCAAGCAGGCCGGCCGCGCGCAGTACCGCTATTTCGACCCCTCCCTGAACGTGGCCGACATCCAGGCATTTTCCTTGGAGCAGGCGTTTGGCGCTGCACTGGCAGGCAGGCAATTCGTCTTGCACTACCAGCCGCAGATCGGCCTCGATGACCACAAGGTCGCAGGCTTTGAAGCGCTTGTACGTTGGCAGCATCCCGAGTTCGGCCTGCTCTACCCCGACCGTTTCATCGCTCTGGCCGAACGCAGCGGCTTCATTGTCGAGTTGGGCTGGGAAGTCCTTCGCCTGGCCTGCGAGGCCTTGTCGGCCTGGCACAGGGAAAGCCGCCAGGTCCGCCTGGCCGTCAACGTGTCTGCCTTGCAGTTGCGTCAGCCTGACTTCACTGTGCGCCTGCTCGACCAACTGAGCGAGCACGGCATTGCCCCCGAGCATCTGGAGCTTGAGATCACCGAAACCACCATCCTCGACCCTGAGGGCCCGGCGATCGCGCATCTACACCGGCTGCGCCAGGCAGGCATCGGGATCAGCCTGGACGACTTTGGCCGAGGCTACGCAGGCTTCGCCCATCTGCATGCACTGCCTCTGAGCAAACTGAAGATTGATCGATCCTTGATCGCCTCGCTGTCCAACAGTCCGGACGACAGCCCCATCGTGGCCTCCACCATCATCCTGGCCAAACGCCTGGGCCTGGTGGTGGTGGCCGAAGGCGTGGAAACCCGCGAGCAGGTCGTGTGCCTGCGCCTGGCGGGGTGCGACGTTGCTCAGGGCTATCATTTCAGCCGGCCCCTGTCCGCCGCGCAGCTGCGTGACTACGTGCCGTTCAAGCATCAGGCGCAGCCCCTGGCCGCGTTGCACTGAAGCGAAGAAGAGCGTGCAAACCCTGGCAAACCCTTGGTACCGACAGGCCTCAAGGTTTAAGGTGGCACCACTGCATCCATCCGCCGACGCCCGCACCATGACCGATATCGAGCGCTACCTGCGCGCCGCCACGCGTGACAACACCCGCCGCAGCTACCAGGCGGCGGTGGATCATTTCGAGACGCAATGGGGCGGTTTTCTGCCGGCCACTGCCGAAAGCATCGCCCGGTACCTGGCCGACCACGCCCAGCAGCATGCGGTCAGTACCCTGCGCCAGCGCCTGGCGGCCCTCAGCCAGTGGCACATCAGCCAAGGCTTCCCCGACCCCACCAAAGCACCGGTGGTGCGCCAGGTCCTGCGCGGCATCCGCACGCTGCACCCCACCCCGCCCAGGCAGGCAGCGCCATTGCTGCTGCAACATGTGCAAACGGCCGTGACCTGCTTCGAGGAGGAAGCCCGCCAAGCCCAGGCGAACCACGACATGGCCGGGCTGCGCCGCGCCCGGCGCGACACGGCGCTGCTGCTGTTGGGGTTCTGGCGTGGCTTTCGCGGCGATGAACTGGCGCGCTTGCGGGTCGAGCACATACAGGCCGAAGCGGGCGTGGGCATCACGCTGTTTGTGCCGCGCAGCAAAGGCGACCGCGAGGCACTTGGCGTGCAGCACCGCACCCCGGCCCTGAAGGCCCTCTGCCCGGTAACGGCCTACCTGCAATGGCTGCAGGTGGCCGGCATCGCCCACGGCCCGGTGTTCCGCAAGCTCGACCGCTGGGGCAATCTCGGTGACCAGCCGCTCAACAGCAACAGCCTGGTGGGCCTGCTGCGGCGCATGTTGACCCGCGCCCAGGTGCCAGCTGCGCTGTATACCGGTCACTCACTGCGTCGCGGCTTCGCCACCTGGGCCAGCGCCAATGGCTGGGAGCTCAAGTCGCTCATGAGCTACGTAGGCTGGAAGGACGCCAAGTCGGCGCTGCGCTACATCGATTCGACGCAGCGTTTCGGCGACCTGGCCCTGTTGCCCAGCACACCCCTGCCGGTGCTGGCACCCTGAGCTGCGCGGTTCATCTGCTCAGACGCGCTTGACCCAGGCCCAGAGCCGACCGATGTCACAGGCGCGGGCTTGCAGCAGGCGGGAGGTGTCGCGGCAGGCCTGTTCCAACGTCATGGGACCGTCCACCAGCGCAAAGGCGGCATCTACCCCATGGGCATACAGCTGCTGATAGCCCTCGCCGAGCATGCCCGCCAGCACGACCACCGGCACGCCATGACGCTTGGCGACCCGGGCCACCCCCATCGGCGTCTTGCCGCGCAGGGTCTGGGCATCAAAACGGCCCTCCCCGGTCACCACCAGGTCCGCGTCCCTGACATGGGCTTGCAGGCCGGCCAGTTCGGCCACCACTTCCACGCCGGCCCGGAACTGGGCACCCATGAAGGCCCTGGCCGCAAAGCCCATGCCCCCGGCGGCGCCGCAGCCTGGGTAATCACGTACATCCTGGCCCAGCAAGCGGGCGCAGTGGTCGGCGAAGTGACCCAGCGCCTGGTCGAGGGCCTGAACCTGTTGCGGGCTGGCCCCCTTCTGCGGCCCGAAGATGGCCGATGCGCCCTGGGGGCCGCACAGCGGGTTGTCCACATCAGCCGCCACTTCGAAATTTACGTGCGCCAGGCGCGGGTCCAGCCCGCTGGCATCGATCCGTGCCAGGCCGGCCAGGGCCAGGCCACCCTCGGCCAGTGGCTGATCGTCTGCATCCAGCAGACGCAGGCCCAAGGCGCGCAGCATGCCACTGCCCGCATCATTGGTGGCACTGCCGCCGATCGCCAGCACCACGCGCTGCGCGCCGGCGTCGAGCGCCGCGGCGACCAGCTCACCGGTGCCCCAGGTGCAACTGCGGCAAGCGTCGCGCTGCCCGGTGGGCACCTGTTGCAGGCCGCTGGCCTGCGCCATTTCGATGATTGCGGTGCGGCTTTGGGGCAGCCAGCCCCAGCCCGCCGCCACAGGTGTGCCCAAGGGGCCGCGCACGGTAAGCCGGCGCAGCTCGCCGTCGCTGGCGGCAAGAATGGCCTGCATCGTGCCTTCGCCACCGTCGGCCATGGGGCACTCGATCAACTGGGCGTCGGGCAGTGCTTCGGCCAGGCCAGCGGCGATGGCGCGCGCCACGTCTGCCGCCTCGAGGCTGTCCTTGAACGAGTCAGGCGCGATGACGATCTTCATGATGATTCTCCTGTCCGGGTAGCGGCATGCTGACAGCTGGCCCGCGAAGCGGCGTCGGTCAAATGCACAAACCGCCCGACGGATTGTTTGGGCAGATGCCAGCGCCAGGCGACAGTGCCCAGCCGGCTATGGCTATCGGATGGGCAGCAACTGCAGCCCCAGGTACAAACTGAGCATGCCCTCCAGGCGCATCGGATCCACCTCGCCCAGCTCGGCGATGCGTTCAAGCCTGTAACGCAGGCTGTTGCGGTGAATACCCAGCGCCTCGGCACACGCCTGGCTCTGACCATCATGGGCACACCAGGCGCGCAGCGTAGCCAGCAATTGCCCACTGCTGTCGCGGGCCTGAATGCGCAGCAACGGCTCGAGCAGTTCGTCCAGCGCCTCATCGTTGCGATGGCGCCAGAGCAAGGCTGGCAGGCGATAGCGCTGCAAGCTCAGCAGCCGTTCCTGGGGCACCACCTCACGCCCATAGGCCAGCAGGTCGCGCACACGCCGGTAGCCGCGGCGCAGCTGCTCAAGACCCTGCGCGGCGGTACCCATGGCCGAGCGCTCCACCGCCCAACCGTGCCGCTCGATGCGCTCGACCAGCCGTGAGACCTCCAGCGCCACGCCTGCCGGGCGACACCACAGCAGCGAGTGGCGCGCTGGGCTCACGCACCAACTGTCGGGGTAGCGGCTCATCAGCCAGCCTGCCAGCGCTTCGGCATCGGGCCCGCTGGCCAGCTCGAACAGGCAGGGAATGCGTGGTAGCTGCGGTTTCAGGCCCAGTTGGCGTGCCTCGTCCAGCAGCCGTGAGGCGTCGCCGGTCCCGCCCAGCAGCAAGGCCAGCAAATCGTCGCAGCGCTGCTTGCGCCACTGCTGGTCGGCCTGCAGGTGACGCTGGGCCAGCAGCATTTCGGCGGTCATGCGCACCAGCTCGGCATACACCCGAACCTGCTGCGGATCACCCGTCAGCCCCAAGACGCCCATCAGGCGGTCGTCGAGCATCAGCGGCAGGTTCACCCCCGGCTGCACCCCCTTCAGGCAGCGTGCCGCCTCCTGGTCGAGCTCCACGTTGCGGCCATTGGCGAGCACCAGCTGGGCGCCTTCGTGCCGTGTGTTGATACGCTCCGGCTCGCCGCTGCCCAGGATCAGGCCCTGGCTGTCCATGACGTTGACGTTGCAGGGCAGAATGGCCATGGCGCGGTCTACGATATCCTGTGCCAGGTCGTGGTCGAGTTCGAACATTCAACGGTCCTTGGGGGCGTGCGGTTGGGCTCGGGCACAGCAGCAAGGCCCATGGCCTGTGCAAAAGCACAAAGACAGCCACGCCGCCGTCCCCGAGACTCGTTCAGGCGAGCGCCGGAACAGGCGACGCGGTGACAACCATAACAACAGAGAACCCGATCATGGCACACAGCCCCGCCCCTGACCAAGGCACGGACACCACCCGCAATGCGCTGTACCGGCGCATCACCTTGCGGCTGATTCCGTTCATTTTCATCTGCTACCTGTTCAACTACCTCGACCGCGTCAACGTCGGCTTCGCCAAGCTGCAGATGCTCGACGCGCTCAAGTTCAGCGAAACCGTCTACGGCCTCGGTGCCGGTATCTTCTTCATCGGCTACGTCCTGTGCGGCCTTCCGAGCAACCTGGCGCTCAACCGCTTCGGCCCACGGCGCTGGATCGCCTTGATGATGATTGCCTGGGGCAGCTTGTCCACCTGTCTGCTGTTCGTGACGACCCCCACCGAGTTCTATGCCCTGCGCCTGCTCACAGGTGCCGCCGAGGCAGGCTTCTTCCCAGGCGTGGTGCTGTACCTCTCGCGCTGGTTCCCCGGTGCACGCCGTGGCCGCATCATGGCCTTGTTCATGTCCGCGATCCCGGTCTCGGGCCTGTTGGGCAGCCCGTTCTCCGGCTGGATCCTCGAGCATTTTGCAGCCGGGCAACATGGCCTTGCCGGCTGGCAATGGATGTTCCTGATTCAAGGGCTGCCGACCGTTGCGCTCGGCGTGCTGGCGGTGTTCCTGCTCAGCGATGGCTACCAGAAAGCGGCCTGGCTGAGCGATGATGAACGCCGGCTGATCGCCGCCGACCTGCAGGCCGATGCCGACAGCAAGCCGCCCACCACGGGCGACAGCGTTCTGGCCGTGCTGGCCAACCCGCTGATCTGGACCTTCGGCTTCATCTACTTCTGCATCCAGAGCGGTGTGTACGCCATCAACTTCTGGCTGCCTTCGATCATCAAGAACATGGGCTTCGACAACCCCCTGCTCATTGGCTGGTTGAGCGCCATTCCCTACTTGCTGGCCGGGGTTTTCATGATCCTGTGCGGGCGCTCGGCGGACCTTCGCAACGAGCGCCGCTGGCACCTGGTAGTGCCAATGCTGATGGGCGCTGTGGGCCTGCTGATGGCGGTGAATTTCGCGGCTACTCCGGCGATCGCCATCCTTGGCCTGTCCATCGCCACCATGGGCGCCCTCACCGGCCTGCCGATGTTCTGGCCGATGCCCACGGCCTTGCTCAGCGCGGGTGCGGCCGTGGCGGGCCTGGCCCTGATCAACTCGGTCGGCCAAATGGCGGGCTTTCTCAGCCCTTATCTGGTCGGGTTCATCAAGGACCAGACCGGCTCGACCGACGCTGCCCTCTACGCCCTGGCGGCGCTGATCGTGGTGGGTAGCCTGGTGGCCCTGCGCGCCACCCGTCCCCTTATGCCCGCACCTGCCACAGCCGACTGACGGTCGCGCCAACGGCGCTTGCTCGCACGGGTCATGCGGTCCCGTGCGAGCAAGGTTGACCATCCCTTGTGCCCCGTACTGCGCTCCAGTCGTCAGCTAGACGCAGCCCGACCGGGCAAATCGGCGTCGAACCCTTCCAGAGGCCCCCCTTTGGAGAATTCACCATGACCGAACACGCCGTGGCCCGCCTGGCCGACCTCGATGAACACACCCCCCTGCGCGTGGAAGCCGGTAGCGAAGAGCTGATCATCGTCCGTCAGGGCGATCAGGTGCGTGCTTTTCAGGGCAACTGTCCTCATGCAGGCGCGCCGCTGGATGAGGGCCGCGTCTGCGGCGGCTTGCTGATTTGCCCATGGCACAAGGCCGCGTTCGCCGTGGACGAGGGGGCCGTGTGCGAGCCCCCTGCCCTGACCGACCTGCGCCGCTACAAGGCCTGGGTCAAGGATGACCAGGTGTGGGTGGACGACCGCCCTCTGCCCAAGGCGCGCCCGCCCCGGCACAGCGATGCGCGGTGTTTCGTGGTCCTGGGGGCCGGTGCGGCAGGCAGTGCCGCCGTGGCCACGTTGCTCCGCCATGGCTTCAACGGCCGCCTGGTGTGGATCGACCAGGAGCGCCAGCCGGCCTACGACCGCACGGCCCTGAGCAAATTCGTGCTCGCAGGCCAGATGGCCCCGGATGAGGTGCCGATGCTGCTGGAGCCTGATGACCTGCGGATGGGGCAATTGGAGCGTCGGCACGCCAAGGTCCGCTCGCTCAATGCCCAGAAACGCCAGCTCCTGATGGCCGACGGCCAACGCATTGACTATGACGCCTGTCTGCTCGCCACGGGCGCCAAGGCCCAGCGCCCGGATATCCCGGGGCGTGACCTGCCTGGCGTCTTCACGCTGCGCGCGCGCGGGGACGCGGCGCAACTGCTCGATGCCGTGGAACCGGGCAAGCCGGTCGTGATCGTGGGCGACAGTTTCATCGGCCTGGAAGCGGCCTCGGCGTTGAGCGAATACGGTGCCCAGGTCCATGTAATCGGACGGCACGATGTCCCGCTGGTCAAGCAGCTGGGCGAGCGCATCGGCCGGGCGATTCGTGCCTTGCACGAGCGCAAGGGCGTCACTTTCCATGGCCCGGCCGAGGTGAAGGCGATCGAAGGCGTAGATCAGGTCGAAGCGGTCGTGCTTGGCAGCGGCGAGCGCGTGGCCTGCCAGGTGGTGCTGCTGGGAACGGGGGTAGCCCCGGCCACGGCTTTTCTCAATGGGGTGTCGCTGGCCGACGACCATGGCGTGCCGGTCAACGGTGAAATGCAGGTGGCCGAAGGCCTGTGGGCGGCGGGTGACATGGCCAGCTTCCCACTCGCCGGCCAATCGGTGCGCATCGAACACTGGCGGCTGGCGCAGCAACACGGCGTCATCGCCGCGGCAAACATGCTGGGCCAGCAGCGCCGCTACGCCGACGTGCCGTTTTTCTGGACCTATCACCATGGGCAGCGGTTCGAAGTGCTCGGCCACGCTCGGCAGTGGGACGCCATCACCTTCGTCGGCGCCCCGGAAAGCGGGGATTTCATTGCGCTGCAATGCCTGGCGGATCAGGTGCAGGCCGTGGTGGCCAAGGGTTATGCCTCAGCCATGATGCAGCTGTCGCAACGCATGAAGCGGCCGCTGACCACCGCCGAGGCACTCGAACTGATCCACTGAGCGCCCTGGCCGCGCGTCTGGGCTGGCAGCGCGCCATCAGCTAGGGTTATCTTCACCCCTGATAACAATAACTGTGGAGCGCCCATGCCCGCTCATAACCCTGCCTCGGAACTGGCGGCCTTCGTCGACAGTCACTTCGGCCACCGCGGCCTGGTCCCGGAAGCGGTGATCGCCGAATCCTGGTACCGCAGTGTCACCCAGCACCGCCTGGACCCGAGTGTGCACCCGACGGACAACATGCTCAGTGCCGCCGAAATCCGCCAGTTGCAAGCCCAGCACCAGGCCTACCTGACCCTCGCCAGCCAGGGCGTGAGTGGCTTGGCCCGGCGGGTGGCGGATGCAGGTTTTGCCGTTTTGCTCAGCGATGCGGCGGGGGTCACGCTCGATGCCCGCCTGCCTGCCGACGCCGGGCACTTCACCGGGTCCGGGCTGGTGGTGGGGGCGCGCTGGGACGAGTCCATCGCCGGCACCAACGGCATCGGCACCGCGCTGGCCTCACAACAGGCGCTGACCATTCACCGTCAGGAACATTTCCTGGCCAGCAATGCCCGGCTCAGTTGCTCGGTCTCGCCGATTTTCGACAGCCATAACCACCTGCTGGGTTGCCTGAACGCGACCTGCTTGTACAACGATGGGCCCAAGCAGGCCCAGCACCTGACCTTGCAATTGGTGACGCTGTACGCGCGGCTGATCGAAAACGCGCATTTTCGCCAGCGTTACCGCGACTGCCTGACCCTCGCGGTCAAGCCCTGCGACGGCGATGCGGACCTGGCAGCCGAGCAACTGCTGGCCCTCGACGAGGGTGGCCGTATCGTCGGGGCCAACCGGGCCGCGTTCAACAGCAACCCCCATGCCCTGCTCGGCCTGCGTATCGAGCAGGTGTTGAGTGCCGACATCGACCAGTTGCTGGCCCTGACCCAGGGCGGCGCTCGGGGCACGCAGCTGTACGATGCGTGCCAGGTCACGGGCCTTGAGGTTGGCCTGCGCGTGCCGCGCGCTTATCGCCCTTGTGCCTCGACTGCACCGGCGGCCTCTGCCAACGCACATCCGACACTCGACCAGCTGGCCGGCGGCGACCCGCAGCTGCAGCACGCCGTCGCGCGCCTGCGCAAGGTGCTGGACAAGGACATCGCGCTGCTGCTCAGCGGTGAAACCGGCACCGGCAAGGAAGCGTTCGCTCGCGCCCTGCACCAGGCAAGCGCCCGAAGCGCCCGGCCTTTCGTGGCGCTCAATTGCGCTGCCATTCCCGAAGCACTGATCGAAAGCGAGTTGTTCGGCTACCGGCCCGGCAGCTTCACCGGGGCGGACCGCAAGGGCATGAAGGGCAAGCTGGAACAGGCCAACGGCGGCACGCTGTTTCTCGATGAAATAGGCGACATGCCGGCCGATCTGCAAACCCGTCTGCTAAGGGTGCTGGCGGAACGGGAGCTGGTGGCGCTGGGGGCGGCCACGCCGGTGAGGCTGGATATTCAGGTGATATCGGCGACGCACCAGGACCTGACTGCCAGGATCGCCACCCACCAGTTCCGCGAGGACCTCTACTACCGGCTCTGTGGCATGCGCATCACGCTGCCGGCGCTGCGCGAGCGCAGTGACCGGGCGCACGTGATCGAGGGTCTGCTGGCACGTCTGGCACCAGGGCTGAACCTGTCAGCACCTGCACACGCCGCCCTGCTGGCCTACTCCTGGCCGGGTAACATTCGCCAACTGCTCAATGCCCTGCGCCAGGGCGCGGCCCTGGCAGAAGGCGGGTGCATCGAACTGGCCGACCTGCCCGCCGAGTTGCAGCTTGGGCAGGTCGAACCGAGCAGGACAATCTGCGCAACGCCGCAGCTTGGGCAGCAGGTCGAGGAGGCTGAAGCTGACCATCTGCTAACGCTGCTGCGCCGTACCCAGTGGAACATGAGCGCCGCCGCCCAGGCCGCTGGCATCTCGCGCTCCACGTTGTACCGCAAGATCAGGCGCCACGGCATCGTGCAACCCAATCGCCAGGGCCACTGAGCCCAGTGCCCTGCCGTGACGGCGGGGCACTGGCAACTGCCGAGCTTCAACCCTGGATGTAGACCACCTGCGTGCGCGTGTACTCATAGAGCCCATGCTTACCGTCGGCCCCGCCTATGCCCGACTTGCGGGCCCCGGCGTGGAAGCCTTGCATGGCCTCGAAGTTTTCGCGGTTGATGTAGGTCTCGCCAAAGTCGATTTCCCGGCATGCCTTGAGCGCGGCGTTCAGATCGCGGGTATAGAGCGACGAGGTCAGCCCGTACTCGCTGTCGTTGGCCAGGGCAATGGCTTCGTCCAGGTCCTCCACCACCTGGATCGGTAATACCGGCCCGAAGATTTCCTTGCGCATGATCTCCATGTCGCCCGCGCAGCCTGCCAGCACGGTGGGCTGATAATGAAAACCGCTGCCAAGGTCGGCCACCTGCCCGCCCGTGACCACCTGCGCGCCCTGGGCCTGGGCGGTGCGCACCATCTGCGCCACCTTGTCCAGGCCGGCCTGGTTGATCAGCGGCCCCATGTGCAGGTCCTCCTGCGTCGATGGGTCCCCATAGCGCGTGGCGGCCATCGCCTGGGCCACCTGATCGATGAACCGATCAGCCACCTGGCGCGCCACGTACACGCGCTCTGCGCAGTTGCACACCTGTCCGGTGTTGATCACCCGCGAGGCGACGATCGCGTTCACTGCCAGGTTCAGGTCGGCATCGGCCAACACGATGGCAGGCGCCTTGCCGCCCAGTTCCAAGTTCAGCTTGGTGATGTTCGGCGCCGCCGCTGCCATGATCCGTGCACCGGTCGCCACACTGCCGGTGAAACTCACCATATCCACGCCGGGGTGACTGGACAGGCCGTGGCCCACGGCGGCGCCTGTGCCGCCGACCACGTTGAACACCCCGGGTGGCAGGCCGGTTTCGGCCACCAGCCGGGCGAACGCGTAGCAGTTGATCGGGGTTTCCTCACTGGGCTTGACCACGATGGTGTTGCCGGTGATGAGCGCCGGCGCCATCTTGCGGGCGATCAGGAAGAACGGGAAGTTCCACGGCAGAATGCCTGCCACCACGCCCACCGGTTTGCGCATGAGAAACACATGCTCGGCCTGACGGTCGCTGGTCAACACCTCACCTTCCAGGCGCCGCGCCCACTCGGCCATGTAGTCCAGATAATCGGCCGTGAAGCCGACTTCCACCTGGGCCAGAGCCGGGACCTTGCCGCCTTCCAGGGTAATGGTCCGGGCCAGCTGGTCGGCATTGGCCCGTATCCGGCTCGCGATAGCACGCAGGTAGCCCGCGCGTTCCTGCGCAGGCCGGGCTGCCCAGGCCTTCTGAGCCCGGCGTGCCGCGCTCACGGCCTGGTCGACCTGAGCCTGCGAGGACTCAGGCACGCGACCGAGCAACTGGCCGTTGGCCGGGTTATGGACCTCAAGCAAGGCTTCACCGGGTTCGAACCGGTTGTCGATGAAGTTCTGGTAGACCGAATCGTTCATGGGCATTTCACTCCTGTGGTGCATTGTCAGCCAGCGATGAAGGGCTTGCCGGGCGGGCGCTGAACCGCTTCCAGACCTCGCCCTCCTCCTGCAAGTCGTGGGCACGCTTGATCAGGTACTGATGGACCTGCTCGACCTGCTCGGGGTTGAGGTTGTCGGCGAACGAGGGCATGCCATCGGGCACCCTGCCGCCGTAGAGAATCCCGAGGAACATCTGGTGCTTGTCGGCGCTCAGCTTGCGCAGGTCCGGCAGTACCCCGCCGCTGACCGCATGAATGCCGTGGCACTGGGAGCAGTTGCCGTCGTACAGCGCAGCGCCTGCGGCGACCGTCTCGGCGTTGGCCGTCAATGGCGGCGGCTTGGGCGCATCGGCAGGCGGGGCCGGCTCGCGCAGCTTGGCCGTGCCGCCCAACTTGTAGGTCAGCACCTGTGCGTAGGGCTGCACGCCTGCACGCAACGAGAGTGCCCCAGCGAATGTGGAAAACGCGCCGCCCCAGCCCGCCATGAAGGTGACGTATTGTTCACCGTCGACGGCATAGGTGATCGGTGCGGCCATCACGCCGCTGGCTGCAGGCGCTTCCCACAGCTTCTTGCCGGTTTCGGCGGCATAGGCAATGACCCGGCCGTCGGCGCTGCCTTCGAACACCAGGTTGCCGGCCGTGCTCAAGGTGCCGCCATTGAAGATGGTGATGTACGGCACTTCCCAGGCAGGCGCCTGCTTGACCGGGTCCCAGGCGATCAGTTTGCCTGACCAGGTCTTGGCCATGTCCAGCAGCCCTTCGGCGCCTTCGGGCATCATGCCGGTACGCAGCCCCAGCTGATAGACGCTTTTGAACGGGTTGCGCTTGGGCGCTTCGGGCACGTGCTCGTAGTAGGCGGACATGATGTGGGCCGGGATGTACACCAGCCCCGTCTGCGGGTTGTACGACATCGGGTGCCAGTCGTGCGCCCCCCAGAACGCCGGGGTCACCAGTTTGCGCTTGCCGTCCTTCCAGTAGGCCGCCGCCTCGTCATCGACGATGGGCCGGCCAGTCTTCATGTCGATGCCCTTGGCCCAGTTCACCGGCACGATGTTCTTGGCCGACAGCAACTCGCCGGTTTCCCGGTCCAGCACGTAGAAGAAGCCATTCTTGGGCGCCTGCATCAGCACCTTGCGCGGCTTGCCGTCGATGGGCAGCTCGGCCAGGATCATGTGTTGGGTGGCCATGAAGTCCCAGGCGTCGCCGGGCGTGGTCTGGTAGTGCCAGGCGTACTCGCCGGTATCGGCATTCACCGCCACGATCGAGGACAGGAACAGGTTGTCGCCCTTGGCCTGGCTGCGCCATTTGGGGTCCCACATCGCGCCGTTGCCCACGCCGATGTACAGCAGGTTCAACTGCGGGTCATAGGCGAAGGAATCCCAGGCTGTCCCGCCGCCCCCCCACTCGACGTAGGCATCCCCGTGCCAGGTCTTGCTGGCGATCTGCATGGCCTTATCCTCAGGCGGTAGCTTCGGGTCGCCCGGTACGGTGTAGAACCGCCATGCCTGGCGGCCGGTCTCGGCGTCGTAGGCGGTCACATAGCCACGCACGCCGAATTCGGCGCCGCCATTGCCAATCACCACCTTGCCGTTGACCACCCGCGGCGCACCGGTGATGGTGTAGCTGCGCGTGGTATCGGCGCGGGTGTCGACCGACCACACCCGCTTGCCGGTCTTGGCGTCGATGGCCTCCAGGCGACCGTCGAGCACACCGACGTAGACCTTGCCCTGCCACACGGCCACGCCCCGGTTGACCGCATCGCAGCAGGCCTCGCCCGCACGGTTGCGGTCGGACTGCGGGTCGTACTTCCACAGCAGCTGGCCGTTGCGCGCATCCAGCGCGTACACCACCGAGAACGGCCCCGTGGTGTACATCACCCCATCGACCACGATGGGAGTCGCCTCCACACCGCGGTCCAGGTCGAGCTTGTAGCTCCACGCCAGCCCTAGCTGGCTGACGTTGCTCTGGTCGATGGTCTTGAGGGGGCTGAAGCGTTGCTCGTCGTACGTGCGGCCATGGCTCATCCAGTTGCCGGGCTCTTTGTCCGCATCGATGATGCGTTGCCCATCGACACCGGCGGCAAAGGCCAGGGGTGTCCAACTGAGGGCCATGGCCAGGCAGCCGAGTGCAAGGCGTTGGGGGCCTGATCGATTCATGCGCTGTTCTCCGTTCTTGTTATGGCGACGCTGCGACGAGCGTCATTCCAGGCAAGAGCAACGGCTGTGCCAAACCGCCGGCTGAGGGCCGGAGATACCGCGGTAGAGCCTTTGGCCGTCAGTGAGCAGGGGCCGGATACGGGCGAATGCTCGACACAGTTGCGTCAACCTTGGGTCAAAGGTGGAACAGGTGTGTCACAGCTGAAGAATGCCCGCAGCTTTGATCAGCAAAAGGTGCAGCGGGTAGAACCCATAGCCCCAGCGACCCACTGCCGGCACGCGACGCCATCGGCTGTGCAACAGGCCGTTGCCGACCGGGATGGCCACGGCGGCAACCGTCAGCGTGACCCAGGTGAAGGGGGCGCTCAGGTGCGTCATCAACCAGCTGTTGGTCAAGTTGCCGGCAACCGCCGACAGGCACGGCACAAGCCACATTCGGCCCCCGTAGCGGTGGCCAAGCACGCAAACGGCGGGTAGCAGCACCCCTGGCAGGCCGTACATCAGGTACGGGCTGCCAGCCCAACCTGCGCCCAGCGCGACCAGCCCCAGCAGCCGCGTTGCCAACTGGGTATGCTGCACGCCCCAGGCCAGCAGCAGGCCCAACAACAGCGTCGGCATGATGCTGAACGTGGTCGAGCCGCTGTCCAGCCAGCGGTAAGCGGGCTCGGACAGCACCGTGAACAGCAGCATCAGCCCCAGGTACCGCCCGTGGTGGCGATCAAGCAACGTGTCAGGCCCGCGCCGCACCACGTTCATGGCCATGGCCAGGCAAAAGAGCGGAAACGCCAGTCGGCCAACCACGAACAGGCCGTGGGCCTGCGGCCAGAGAAAGCGCAGGTGGTCAGCGACCATCGCCAGCATCGCGACCCACTTCACCAGGTCCAGCCCGCCTGAGCGCATGGGGGGCTACTCCACCTGGCCTTGCCCTGGCGTTGCAATGCGTGCGGTCCAGGCGGCCAAGGGCAGCGGGGGTTGCTGGAAGACGATGCGGCGCCAGATCAACCTCAGTGCCTGCCCGTCGAACAGATCGCGCGGGCCGCTGACGGTGTGCACGGCCGGCTGCTGCGTCTGCCAGCGGCCCTGCTCGCCCTTCCGTGCCATGTCGAAGCGGAATGTGTAGTTGCCCGGCGTACCCATGCGCAGGTCGGTCACCACCAGCCGGTCGCCGACCTGGTCGTAGCGCAGCCAGTCGTCGGTGAACCAGCGCAGCCGCTGGTGCAGCGGATCGTTTGCCAACACCTGGGCCAATGACAGGTTGCGGTTCAGGCGCAGCATCTCTGGCGACTGGCGGTCCAACAGGCTACTGACCCCTTCGTAATAGACGCCGTCCGGCGCTTTGGCCAAGACCCGCCAGACCAGGCTGTTAAACGCCATGGGCACTGCCCGAACCTCGCTCACAGTCACGCCCTTGGCATCGAGCGCGGCCTGGAAACGGTGTTCTGCCAGGGTACGGCTGGCAAGGCCCAAGCCCAGGTACGTGGTGCTCAAAACCAGCGCCACGGCCATGAACCGTAGTGCGCGGGCATGGGTGCCACGCACGGTGGCGTAGGCCACCGCCACCAGCAACGGTACGGTATACACAGGATCGATGATGAACACGGCCGCCCAGCTTTGCGGGGTCACGTGCAAGGGCCAGAGCAGCTGGGTGCCGTACACGGTGAACGCGTCGAGCACAGGGTGGGTCACCAAGACCAGCCAGAACGTCAGGAATAAGCGGGACAGCGTATAGCCTTTGTCCGGCCAGGCCCTGTTCACCAGCCATGCCAGAAGCGCTGCCAGCGCGGTCAGGACGAACACTGAATGGGAAAAGCCGCGGTGGTAGGTCATCTGCGAGACCGGGTCGGCGTAGCGGATGATCACGTCCAGGTCCGGCAGTGTGGCCAGCGCAGCGCCGTAGACCAGGGCCCGACGGCCCTGAATGCGCCCCAACAATGTGCCTTGCAACGCAGCGCCGAGAACGGCTTGGGTTATCGAGTCCAAAACAAAGCCTTCGTCAGGAGGGTGTCGGGCCACGCTACCTGCTTGCGGGGCGCTTGCGCAATCGGCGCACCGTGCGCACGCTCGCGCTGGAAACAGCTTGCAAAGAAGCTGACCCGCCGGCGGGTAATATTTCTTACATATGACCTGCAGCATTTGATAGAACTACGCCACGCTTCTTGTACGCTCCCGCGCCTTGACCACTTTCGAGACCCCCAAACTCCGTATGTCTACCCGGTTGTTCTCCGCCCTACGCCGCCGTTGGTTCAGCTGGCTGTGCGCTGCCACCTTGGTGCTCGCCCTGCCCGCCGGGTGCTCGGTCTTACAGCACAAGGAACGCGAGCTGGTGTTTCGCATCGAGCCCGGCCAGGCCAGCTGGTTCCATGGCCTGCCCGGCGGTGTTCAGGAGCTGGACCTGCGCCCGCGTACCTTCGCCGAGAACCAGAGCCTGCATGCCTGGTGGTGGCCCGCAAAACGCGCCGATGCCCCGGCCATTCTTTACCTGCACGGTGTGCGCTGGAACCTTACGGGCCAGCTGTTTCGCATCGAGCAGCTGCACGCCATGGGTTATTCGGTGCTGGCGGTGGACTATCGCGGCTTTGGTCGCAGCCGAGGGGATTTGCCTTCGGAAGCCACCGTGTACGAGGACGCTCGCGTGGCTTGGGAGCGTTTTGCCCAACTGCAACCTGATGCCAGCAAACGCCTGATCTATGGGCACTCCCTGGGTGGGGCCGTGGCGGTCGACCTGGCGCGCACGCTTACCCGTGAAGCCCGAGACACGCGCACCAGCGCCCCGGCGCGAGGGCTGATCCTGGAGTCCACGTTCACCTCGTTGGGCGATGTGGCAGGCGTGGTCGCCAATACATCGCTGCCGGTGCGCTGGCTGCTGTCGCAGAAATTCGACTCGCTGGGCAAGATCGGCGACATCGACCTGCCGGTGCTGCTGGTCCATGGCCTGGACGACCGCTACGTGCCCTCGCGTTTCAGCCAGCAGCTGTTCGAGGCCGCGCGCGAGCCCAAGACGCTGTTGCTGGTGCCGGGTGCAACGCACAACAACAGCATGAGCCTGGCCGGGCAGCGTTACCGCAAGGCCATCCAGGCCCTGCTCCAGGCGCAGCAGGTCACTGTACCGGCAGGAAATTCATCAGCAGCAGGCTTTGCGCATAATTGAGGCCGATACGGCGGTAACGCTCGTCGAGCAGCTCGGCCAGCAGGTCGAGGCGGGCAACCACCTTGCCGAACTCCACGGCAAAACTCAGGTTGCTGCCCTCCTCCGAAATTTCATTGGAGAACAGCAACAACACACCGTTGGCGTCCTGCCGCTGGCTCAGCATCCAGGTGGCTTTTTCGATGTTGCGCGCGGCGTTGTTGATGAACAACGGGTCGAGGGTGTCGGTCATGTAGAACGCGGTGCGCCCACCGTGGGCGGTGATCAGCATACTGCCGATGGCGTAGATGAACGCACCCACTCGATCACCGCGAAACTCCGGGCTCAAGGCATAACTCAAGGCAGCCAGGTCACGTCGATTGCCCAGTTGCGCCAGGGGTTGGCGCTGCTCGATGGCCAGGCGGATCTGGCGCTCGGCCGTGGCCGCGTCCAGGTAGCCTGAACGTTGCAACTGGTTGGGATTGCGCAGGTACAGCTTGTTCATCAGCAGGTAGAGGCTTTGCAGGTTGTCGCGCATCGACAAGGTGGCCAGGCGGTCCACACTGGTCTGGAACAGCTCGCTGGGTTTGCCTTCGCCCAGCTGGTTGACGATGTCGCGCCCCTGCTGCTGGGTGCAGGCGCACAGGCTGGCCAGGGAGCCTGCCAACAGCAGGCGAACTATCGTGGAGCAACTGCACACTACCATCGGCACCGCTTCATTTTCGGCGGCCACCGCGGGGATCGCGGCGGCCTGGGCCTAGCATAGAGCCCCGAAAGCCAAAAAAGTGCGGCAAGCGCCAGTCCGTGCAGTGACCTGAATTACATCGCGCCGCGCAGCAGCTCCACGACCTGGGCATGCAGGGCCGGGTCACCACAGGCCACCACGCAACCGCCCTGCTGCGCGCTGCTGCCATCCCAGGCGGTGATCACCCCACCTGCGCCCTCGATGATGGACATGAGCGCCTGCACGTCATAGGGCTGCAAGCTGGCTTCGACGATGACATCCACAAAGCCCGACGCCAGCATGCAATAGGCGTAGCAATCGCCACCGTAGCGCATCAGCCGCGCCTGGCTGGCCACGTGCTCGAACGCAGCCTTGCGCGCAGGCGTATCGAACATGTCAGGGGTGGTGCACATCAGCGTGGCCGCTGCCAGTTCCTTGCAGGCGCGGGTCTTGAGCGCTCGCGTGCCCGACCAGGCACCTTCGGGCGTGCCGATGAACCGTTCGCCGGTAAAGGGCTGGTTCATCACCCCCACGACTGGCCGGGTACCGTCGTTGAGCGCGATCAGCGTGCCCCACAACGGCAGGCCGGTGATGAAGGCACGGGTGCCGTCGATCGGGTCGAGCACCCAGGTCAACGGGCTGCTGCCCACGGCCACGCCCGCCTCTTCACCGAGAATGCCATGGTCTGGATAGCGCGCCTGGATCCGCTCGCGCATCGCGTCCTCGGCCGCCTTGTCGGCGACGGTGACCGGGTCGTACAAGCGACCGCCTTTGTCCTCGACCTCCAGGCTTGCACGAAAGTAAGGCGTGATGGCCGCGCTCGCAGCATCGGCCAACTGCTCGGCAAACTCACGAAACTCGGCAATCTGTTCGGCGCTCAGGGGCATGGAAATGGGGCCTTGTGCTAGTCAGGGAGGCGGCATGATAGCAAACCCGCTGATCGGCATGGCGCCCACAAAACAATATCAATATGGCATCATTGAGCCTTGATTTAGCCAGGACTCGCTCGTTGTACTAGCATACCTGTCACGCACCGATGCCGACCCAGGATGAGGGCTTGCACCACAGCCGGGCTTCTGCCCTGGCCTCAAGGACGATTCGATGAGCATCAATTCCATTTATCCGCAGATCGGCAAGATCATTGCCAGCATCCTGATGGCGACCTGGGCCAAGCGCAAATTGGGCGCAGTGCCAGTCCACCAGGTTGGCCAACATGCGTTGCTCGACCATCACCCCTTGGGTTGGCCGTTGGAGCCAGAGGTAGAGATGACGTAGTCCAAATCCGTACTCGTTTGTGGTGCGAATGAGAAGCTGGCTACGGGCCCGGTAGGCCACGACGGGTTGTCCAGTTCGATCTGTGGCCTGCCGTGCTTGGGCAGCGCGGTGCGAACCGCGAAAGGGTCAGGACCACGTGCGGGGCGCTGTCCTGCAACAGGTAAGCGATACGCTCTGCCGGGTGAGCCGGATCGATCGGCACGTAAGCGCCGCCTGCCTTGAGCACCGCAGCCTGACCAAATGGATGGCAGCTGGCTAGCGACCTGCTCATTACCGCCTGCGCATACAGAGCACAGGTGTAAACCGAAACAGATGCATTTGATAATGATTCGTAGTATTTTTCGCGGCGCGGTTAAACCTCCAACATCAGCGCCCTACTTAGGATCGTACTGTCGATGCGTCGCACGTTCGTCTCGCTTTGTGTACTTCACGCCGTTTCTCCCCTGGCGTTTGCCGACCCGGCCTCCCCGCCCGACACCGCGCAAATCGAACTTCAAGCCTTGAGCATTACCGGCAGTGCCGACGCCGAGCGGGCCGATGGCCCGGTCGAGGGGTACAAGGCCAGTCGCTCGGCCAGCGCCACGCGCACTGACACCGCACTGCACGAGACGCCTCAGTCGGTCAGCGTGGTGCCCAAGGATGTCCTGCAGGATACTGGCGCCACGCGCCTGCAGGACGGGCTCGATTATGCCGGCGGCGTAGGCCGTGCCAACAACTTCGGCGGCCAGGGCCTTACCACCTTCACGGTGCGCGGCTTTACCACTGGCGAGTTCTACCGCAACGGGTTCCCGATCAACCGGGGCTACCCCAACGCGCCCGACGCCAACACGGTCGAGCGCCTGGAAGTCATCCGCGGCCCGGCCAGCAGCCTGTATGGCCGTGGCGATCCGGGGGGCACCTTCAACGTGGTCAGCAAGCAACCCCTACCAGACCCTAAAGTGACCCTGGGCAGTCAGTTCGACGACCAAGGCATGCACCGCGCTACCCTCGATGCCACCGGGCCGCTGAACGAGGATGGCTCCGTGGCCTACCGGCTCAATGTGCTGGGCGAAGGCGGCGACAGCTTCCGTGACGATGTGCAGGGCGAGCGCTATGACGTAGCGCCAGTACTCAGCTGGCAGGTCAACGACAGCACCAAGGTGGTGTTCGAAGGCGACTTCATGCGCAACAACCACCCCCTCGACCGTGGCCTGACCCGCTACGCTAGCCAACCGCGCAGTGCCTCGCGGGACACCTACATCTGGGAAAAGGGCAGTGACAACCTGCTGCACAACGACAACAACATGGCCCAGGTACGCTTCGAGCATCTGCTCAACCAGGACTGGACGCTGGCTGGCGGTTTCCAGTTCCTCGATGGCAGCCTGCACGGCAACGCCGTGGAGGCCAACAAGGCCCCGGTGGATGGCCGCACCCTGGAGCGTAACTTCAACTGGCGCAAGCTGCAGTGGACCGACCGGGACTGGCAACTGAACCTGACGGGGCACTTCGACACAGGCGCGTTCAGCCACACCTTGCTGACCGGCGTCGAATACGAGAACTACGATTACAACTCCATCATCCAGCGCTCCTCGGCGCGCGATGGTACCTACCCCATCGATATCTATCACCCGGTACTGGGCCAGCCTCGCCCTGCCCTGACGCGCACCACCACCTGGGACAAGGAGAACCTGCAAACCTGGGCGTTCTTCATTCAGGACCAAGTGGCCCTGACCGAACGTCTCAAGGCGCTGGCCGGGGTACGCCTGGAGCGCTTCGAGCATGACTACGACGACAAGATGCCCACCAACCGCGACTTCAGCAAAGGGGAAAATGGCGTCACGCCGCGCGTTGGGCTGATCTACGACCTGACCGATACCCTGGCGGTGTACGCCAATACCGCGCGCTCGTTCAAGCCCAACACCGGCACGCCCGCCAGCGGTGGCGGCTTCGATCCGGAAAAGGGCAAGTCTTATGAGCTGGGGTTGAAGTGGGCGTCGCTCGATGGCCAGCTGAGCGCGGATGCCGCGGTCTATCACATCATCAAGGAAAATGTCCTGGCCAACGATCCAAGCGACCCTACCAACACCTTCAAGGTGGCCGCAGGCCAAGTGCGCAGCCGCGGGCTGGATATCAATGTGGCAGGCAACCTGACCCCCGAATGGCGCGTCATCGGTGGCTATTCCTATGTCGACGCCGAAGTCACCAAGGACACCAGCCTGCCCAGCGGTACGCGCCTTGCCAATATCCCGCGCAATACCTTCAGCCTGCTGAACACCTACGAGTTTCAGGACGGTTTGGCCAAGGGGCTCGGGTTGGGCGTTGGGGTGAAGTATGTGGATGACCGCGCCGGCCAGACCGCAACCACCACCTACACCATGGAGCGCTACAGCGTGGTGGACCTGCTGAGCTTCTACAAGGTGAACGAGCACGTACGCCTGAACCTGGACGTGAAGAACCTGTTCAACAAGGGCTATGACGAAGGCTCGTTCAACACCTACGCCTATCCCGGCGCGCCGCGTACGGTGCAGGCCGGGGTGGCCTACACCTTCTGACAGGCACTCGACCGGCTCGGCGGCAACGCAGCCGCCGAGCCGGGCTGTTCATCAGAAGCCTTTGCTGTAGAACAGCGAGTACGACTCGATGCCATCGTTAGGCTGGCGGATGCCGGCGTTGGAGTAATGGATGGCGCGGATGCCGACCTTCTGCTCCGACGGCAACTTCAAGCCCAGGCCAATACGGTCTTCGAAGTTGAAGGACGAGCCCAGGCGCTGGTCGCCGACACGGGTCTTGGAAAATGCCGCGATACCGATACCCGCTTCGATGTAGGGGGTGTAGGTGAAGCCGCTGAACTCATAGGTGAACACCGGGCTGAAGGACAGCGAGTGGGCACCGCTGGCGTCACCGCCTTCCCAATAGGTGTAGCCCGCGTCCCAGTAGCCGGTCAGGTGACCAACACTGGTTTCGAACCACTGCTTGTCCCAGTCGAAGGACAAGCCTGCACGGTAGGTCATGTCGCCTTGGCTGGTAACACCGACAGCGCCGGAAACCTGAGCAGCCTGGGCCAGGTTCGCCCCGGCGAAGGCCAGCACGGCGGCAGCCAACGAAGCAGCGATACGGGATTTCATCTATGACATCTCCTGATGGTAAGTGCGACAGCTGGAAGTCTGGACCCTGGGTCAGTCGGTTGCATCAGCCTGCTGAGCATCGACTGGACGGCCTGGGGCTTTGACCTCTCGAAATTTTTGGTAACCGAATCTCATGTTTCGGTCACACGATGTAATAATTGCCGGATTATGGTCAGTTGTATAGGAACTTGGAAGTAGATTGCTATCACTTCTCGTGTTCCTTAGCCGTTTACTACTTGGATTGGGCTGGATAGGCGCGCTAGACCGCTTTCCATATCCAAGGCCCTGGCATAGTGGTCCAACGCATCGAGCCGGCAACGGATGCCTAGACTGGTCACTGTCAGAATCGTTCAAAATCATTTTGAATCAGGTAGATGAGATACTTTCTTCAAGTAGATTCACGAACGTTGACAAGCTGCGCGAGACCGTTCCACGGCGCCAGACCAGCCAGGTCTTGAGGTAACGGAAGTCTTCAGACATCGGCCAGGCACTGACCGTGCTGCACCCTGGCATGTTCTCCAGCATCGTGCGCGGCATCATGGCCAAGCCTGCACCGGCACTGACGCACGCCAACATGCCATGGTAGGACTCCATTTCGTGGATCTTGCGTGGGACGGCCTGATCGTTGACGAACCAGTTCTCGAAATGGTGCCGGTACGAGCAGTTGGCGCGAAAGGCGTAGATGTTTTCGCCGTTCACGTCTTGCGCCCGGGTCACGGGCGCGTGGTTGAGGGGCGCGATGATCACCATCTCTTCTTCGAAGACCGGCATGCCCTCCAAGGTCGGGTGCAAGACCGGCCCGTCGATGAACGCGGCCACCAGCCGACCCGACAGAACACCCTCTAGCATGGTGCCGGATGGTCCCGTGGACAGATCCAGGTCCACCTTGGGATAGCGCTGGTTGTAGGCTGCCAGCACGGCCGGGATGCGCACCGCCGCGGTGCTTTCGAGCGAGCCCAGTGCGAACGTGCCCTGCGGATCCTCCCCTGCCACCGTGCTGCGCGCCTCCTGGACCAAGTCGAGGATGCGCCGGGTGTACTCCAGAAAATTCCAGCCGGCCGGGGATAAGCGCAGGCGGCTTTTTTCGCGAATGAACAGGTCTACGCCCAAGTCCTCTTCCAGTTGCTTGATGCGCGTGGTCAGGTTGGAGGGCACCCGGTGGATATGCTGCGCCGCTGCACTGATGCTGCCTTGCTCGGCGACTGCCTTGAACATCTCAAGTTGTATCAGGTCCACGGCTTTCTCCGAACGTGAATGAGTGGCTCATTATTATTCAGTTTTCATTAAATCCCTAGCCCACTAGGCTGAGCCCACTGCATACCTACAGCGAGAGTGTCCCGCCATGAATGCGATCAGCAGCCAGACCCACGCCATCTCCCTTGACCCGTACACCGGCGAACAGATCGGCGCCTACCCGTTCGACACCGATGCCGCGCTCGAAGCTGCGCTAACGCGGGCCAAGCATGGCTACGGCCAGTGGAGCCGGCTGTCGGCCGATCAGCGCAGCGAGCACCTCCTGGCGCTGGCCACTGCCCTGGAGACTCAGGCAGAGACGTTTGCCCAGATGATCAGCCGCGAAATCGGCAAACCCATCACCCAGGCCCGTGGTGAAGTCAGCAAGTGCGTGGGGCTATGCCGCTGGTACGCCGAGCACGGCCCCGCGATGCTCGCGCCTGAAGCGACCCAGGTCGAAAAAGCCCGCATCGAATACCGCCCGTTGGGCCCGATCCTGGCCGTGATGCCTTGGAACTTCCCCGTCTGGCAGGTGCTGCGCGGCGCGGTACCGGCGATTCTGGCGGGTAATACCTACGTGCTCAAGCATGCCCCCAATGTGATGGGCAGCGCCTACCTGCTGGACAAGCTGTTCAAGGATGCGGGCGTCCCGCAGGGTGTGTTCGAGGTGCTCAACGTGACACCGGACGGTGTGACTCGCGCCATCAACGACCCGCGCATTGCGGCGGTGACCTTGACCGGCAGCGTGCGCGCCGGCATGGCGATCGGTGCTCAAGCCGGTGCTGCGCTGAAGAAGTGCGTACTGGAACTGGGCGGCTCGGACCCTTTCATCGTGCTGGCCGATGCCGATCTGGATGCAGCCGTGCAGGCAGCAGTGATCGGGCGGTACCAGAACACCGGGCAGGTGTGCGCGGCCGCCAAGCGCTTTATCGTCGAGCAGAGCATCGCCGAGGCCTTCACGCGCAAGTTCGTTGAAGCAACGCAAGCCTTGAAGGTGGGCAACCCGCTTGAAGAGGCGACCTATATCGGCCCCATGGCCCGCTACGATTTGCGCGACGAGCTCGATGGCCAGGTGCAGGCCAGCCTTGCCGAGGGCGCTACGTTGTTGCTCGGCGGTCACAAGGTCGAGGGTGTGGCCAACGTTTACGCACCGACCGTGCTGGGGGATGTGACGCCGCAGATGACAGCCTTCAGGCAGGAACTGTTCGGCCCGGTTGCGGCGATCACCACCGCGCGGGATGCCGACCATGCCGTGGCGTTGGCCAACGACAGTGAGTTTGGCCTGGCCTCGACCATCTACACCGCCGACTATGCCTTGGCCGAGCGCATGACGTCGGCGCTGGAGACCGGTGCGGTGTTCATCAATGGCTACTGCGCTTCCGACCCCCGTGTCGCCTTCGGCGGGGTGAAGAAAAGCGGGTTCGGGCGTGAACTGTCGCATTTTGGCGTGCGTGAGTTCACCAATGTGCAGACGGTGTGGTTGGATCGCAACTGAGGCGCTGGCAGGCTTGGGTGCCGTGTTGCGGGGTTAGCTTCGCGTTTTACACCGTCGGGGGCCGCTGCGCGTCCCCATCGTGGTACAAGACCGCTCCACGCGAGCCGGTGGGTTTCATGTAAGGGGCAAGACAGTCACCCTAGACGCAGCGCCCGGCTCAGTGTTACGCGGTCCTTGTAGAAGCGGTCTTGCACCGCGACGGGCCGCGCAGCGGCCCCGGCGATCTAGAGTGCCCGCTGACTCCAGGATGCCCAGTACATCCTTGCGCACGTTACGCGCCTGCGAGTCTAGTTGCTAAATGGCCTGGATTAGCCATCATGCAGGCTCCTTTGCCCGAGTCGAACGCCCTACCGCCTCCAGCTCACCGCATGCATCTCGCTGAGGTACCAGGCGAATGTCCACCCGACGATTCTCTGCGCGGCCATTGAGGGTGTCATTGCTGCTGACCGGCTGACTGGCTGCAACACCTTGGACAGCGAAGCAACTGTCTGGAATATCGCCCATGCGCTGCATCCAGTCGCGAACAGCAGAGGCGCGGGCACGAGAAAGATCTAGATTCCTGGCAGCATCCCCCCGCGCATCCGCATGTCCGGAAATGACGATCAGCCAGCCTGGTTGAGCCTTGATTCCGACCAGAGCATTGATCAACAGCTTGGTTGAGCCGGGTTTGAGTTCAGCGCTGCCGGGATCGAACAGGATCAAGCTGTCGAGTTGGATAGGGTCAGACGGAGGGGGTTCTTCTGCTTGCCTGGCTGCCCACTCTTGCCAGCCTAACCACCCCAAGGACGCAATCGTGACCATCAATGTCAGCAACCATGGCAATACGACACGCTTGTGCACCGAAGGCTCGACAACGAATGTATAAGCCGCAGGCGCAGAAACGACAGCAGCCATGTGAGGCGTAATGGGAGGCTCAGCAACCGTCGCCCAGGATTGCAGCGCAAGCGGCATTGGCGCCGCTCGGCTTGCCGACACGCGTTGCAGAAGGCTGACTATCTGATTGCGCAAGACCTGCAGTGACACCAATGGCGCATGACCGAGGCGTTCCAAGCGATGCTCCAGCCGGTTCAGCTCGACAACCAGATTGCTCAGCACTGCCGAGTTTGACGTGCCCCACTCCACCCGGCGTACCCATGGATGCAATTGAGCAAACAGCCAAGCCAGGAGGTCGATACGAGCTGACGCCTGCACTGGCCACAAGTGCGGCCACTCATCGCTCAGTGTCCCGAGCAGCGCCACGCCTTCAGTCAAGCCCGCCAACCCTGTGCGGTAGCTGCGCGCAAGCACAAAAGCCACCGCGGTCTGCAGTTCAACCCCGTTCAGCTCGAATAGCCGCAGGCACAGCCCCTCGACTTTTGCCCAGTCCACGTCTGGGCAGGCAGGGTGATTGAGCTTTGCCAACTCACCGTGCAGCCTCTTGAACTCATCGAAGTCGCCCGGATTACCACCCAGGCGGACACGCATCTCAAAAAGCGTCGTCATCTGGCCCCCTGTCAGTTCCAGTGCACGGGAAGGTAGCCTTCCTGCTTGAGGTGACGTAACACAACCCAGCCTTCGACCCCGAGTGTGGTCCCAAAGAACGCCCTGCCGCCGCCCTTGATGAGTACGTCAAGGGCATAGTCAAGATGGCCAGGGCGGGACTGAGGCATTAGATGCACGCTCACCTGCGCCAGCCGTGGCTCATAACGGCGCAACGTTCGGGCGATGTTGTTCATCAAGCCATGGGCTGAAGCCGGTAGCCCTTGCAGCACCGTGCCCATATCTGGCAAACCATAGTCGGGCAGATGCGAGATTGAACCTGCACGGCTGTTGAGAATGCGTTGAATGTTGTCCAGCACCGAGAGGGTCAACTGGTCATCTTCATTCACCTGGCTCAGCGCTAGCTCACCGCGGAAGTTCTGCAACAGCATTTCGTAAAGAGAGGGACTGGTTTCAGGCATGCAGTCAGCCCTCCGCGCGCTGTCGGAGCGTCAGTCGGTTATCGCCCAGTTCGAGCACCCTGGCCTGATCCGGTTCGAGGTCGTCCCGCTGCAAGACAACGCGCCACGTATTTTCGATAACGTCTGGACTTCGGAATAGCGCTACCACCGCAACATACCGAGCGTCGCTTTGTAGAGGTGTACTCAGCTGCGCCGCCTCACCGGGCTTTATCACCACGACGCGCTCATCGAGCAGATCATTGCGAAGCACTCGCTCACCTTGGCTTACCAGTTCGTCATAGGAGGCATTCTCCAGTGCCTTGCTGCCCTTGAGCTGGTAGATCCGCACCAATACTGGCACCGACAGCCCGCTCATCTCTGCGCCATCGGTATTAATCGCTGTCCGGCCGTTGAGATCCAGGTGCAGCGTTTTGACTTGCTTGAAGAAGATCATCTGGGCAGTGGACGCCGTGCCGTCTGCCACCGTTTGTGCAAGGCCACACCCACTCAAAACAGCAAGCAACGTTGATGCGGTGAAGCCATTAAAAACGGTACGCAACATGCTGTACCTCCCTCCTGCAAGGATTCGGTTGCAGACCTTGATATCGGCCTAGGTTGATTGTGATCGCGTTGTATTGAGCCGATGCCTGTACGCCCTCTGTCTGCCTCAACACCGCGGTCATGCCCAGCATCGACCTGGTGCGCCCTAGTACAGGAGCCGGCACGATCTCGCGTGGAATCGAGAGTTGCAGCAGCGCTGTGCAACGCCACCCCAGATACACCTCAAGCAAAACCCGCAAATCGGTCAGCAGCCGGCCCCCCGGAAGCCACTCACGCGCTTCATCCACATCTTCGGTACACAGCAACAGGCGCAGTTGGCTGTTAGCGTCGTGCCCGACAGCACCCAATGGCATGCCCTGGCCCAACCTCACCGGACGCTCGGGTGCAAGACTGGCAGGCTGCTCAAGCAAAACGCTCTGCGGCCAATGCCCGGTCACGTGCGTATCCGTATGCGGCGCCAGCAACTTCACCAAGGCACCTATCCCCTCCGCGTTGCGCGTGGGCAGGCGCATCACACTGAGAAGGGCCAGAAAACGTGACATCGGTGTGGCGATGCGCGCTGCCGTACCGGGAATACCCAGCCCGATCAAGCCCAACAAACACTGTGAAGTGGCATCTCGCCCGCCCGGCTCGAACGTTGCCGGGTAGGAGTACTTGCGCCAGATCCGGTAGAACTGGGTAAATAGACGATGGTTGAAGATATCGAGGAAGTGCTCCAGTGCCTCATGGCCTTCGCGCCGCTGAGCGATATCATCCAGATAGCCTGTGGGCAAAGGAGAGTCGACGCCATACAAACCCAGCAGCCGGGTTCGCACGGTCAGCGGTCGGTCTGGAGCAGACTCGTCGATTTCAATGGCCTTCAACTCACCTGCTGGAAATCCCATTCCAGGGTCTGGCCGGAACCTGACCCGGTCATCGCCGGGGTGTGCAGTGCTGCCCAACGGTGGTTGTTCAGCCAACACCTGCTCCAGCACCTGGCAGAATCGGTAGACGTTAGCGGTTGAAATCTGTTCAGCCAGCACGTGCAGAATGCCTTCGGCCGTCAACCGGGAATACGCTGACTGTGATGTTCGTTCCATCGCAGGCACCTCCCCGTCGGTTGCAGAATCATCGTCAGTTGAGTGCACAAGTGAATGTCCGCGTACAGGGCGAAGAACCGGCTGAGCATTTCACCGAACAGGCAGATGTCCCCCTCCCCTGAAAAGCCGTTGCTATCGACCGTCACCTCGATATCCACACCTCGCAGCAAGAAGCCTTTTTCGAAGCGCTGGATCAGGTGATGCTTGACGTCGACAATGGCCTCAAGACGGCGGCGATTCGTTTCGCTGCCCGTCCACTCATACAAAGCCAACGTGCCACGCAGTACTTCAGCGCTGTTGAGCATCGGCAGAAAATTCGATCCCAGATGACTGAGCACTCGCCAGTGGAAACGATCGCGGTTCGGCGGGTAGCAAGGCAGCGTCGGCGCGGTCAGGTTGCGTACACGCAAGCCTGCCTGAGTGGACTGCGCCGCAGCATCGAGCAAGGTGCTGCGCAAGGCTTTGCGCGGCAGCTGGCCATTGGTACCCGTCAGGCGCAATGACAGGCTTTTGCGGTTGAGCAATACATCTTTGTCAAAGCCCTCCCCGCCAAGAATCAGCCAAGTGTCATGCAAACCATTGGCGCCGCGCCTCAAGCGGGTATGGAAGTAGCGCTCAGGGGCCTCATCGCGAAGCATGCCCCCTTTGTGGCGAAAGCTGCTGAAAGGCACGTAGTCCTGACGCACGCTGTCCTTCGTTCCAGAAACCTTGTCTACCGAGTAGATCTCTGTATGCCCGTCCTGCAAGCGCATTGGGCGAAGCAAGTATTCATTCTGCAACGGGTCCAGGGTGAGCGGGTCCGCCTCCAGTGCAAACAGGTTGATCACGGGAACCGCGTGCAGACGAATGTGCTCTTGTGTGGGCGTGAACGTATGCGACCAGGTCTCACTGAGCATGACCTCAAGCTCGAACCATGGGGCATCTGGGGGCAACGCGAGCGAATCGAGGCCACAGAGTGTGACGAACATGAATTTCTCACGGAACGTGAAGTACTCCAGCAACAACTGATAACCACTGAAGGCGCTATCGCCTTTAGGCCATAGACGATCATCGTCCGCAAACCCCTTAGGCTTGAACTGCCCCGCAAATGCCTTGCGTTGCGCCGCGCCTGGCAAGCGCACATGCAACGCCTGTACGTTCAATGTCAGCGCCTGATGCAGCACACTGGCAAGCGCCGCGTCGCCACTCAGATACAACGGGATATGCGCGAGGTCGAGTTGATCCCAGTTGGCCAGTGCTCCACGCGCGAAGCGTAGGCGCAGAACTGCACGCCCATCTGGCTCATGGTCAAGTCGCACGGTTTCCAGATGGAGCGGCCGTAGCGTCAAATCCTGCGTGGTGGAGTAGCGGCAGCGGGTACCGTGCTGCCCCACCGGCTGTGACAGCACCTGAAAGCCTCTTGCGACCTGCTCGCAGCCCTTCATCTGACTGACATCTGGCATCAGTTCGACGATGGCCAGCGATGGGATGGTGCGCAAATAATGGGGCCATAGCAGGCTTACCAGCCCCTCCGTCAGCTCGGGCAGGTCATCGTCCAGTTTCTCGCGCAGGCGCCCCATCAGGAACGCAAAGCCCTCGAACAGGCGCTCCACGAAGGGGTCTTCCGCGCCGGGTTTATCCAGGTTGAGCTGCGCCGCACGGTCCGGAAAAGCCTGGGCAAACTCCTTGCCCGCTTCGCGCAGGTAGCGCATTTCAGCGTCGAAGTAACGCAGGGTTGGGTTATCCGTAGTCAAAACAGATTCCTGATCAAATTGAGTTAGCTGCACAGCACTGCAGCTCGTACCGGGTCAAGGGATACGAGGGCTGCCAACTGATGTTCCATTTGCCGCGCCAACACAGGCCGGTCAGCGTCGTTGCGCTGGGCCTTCAAACGCAGCAGCTTGAGTAAACGCGCCTTGACCTCGAAGAGCAGGTCAGGCTCCCAATCGGCAAACGTGTGGCGTTGCGCGGCAGCGTCCAGCTCAGTGAACAAATGAATGGCCAGCTCGGCCTTGCCGCACTGCTCGGCCACGCGCGCCATCAGCAAGCGCAGTAACCAACGCTGACGCCCGGTCTGCACATCGGGCCGGCTTGCCAGCCAAGCCAGCGCCTGCTCGACACCGTCAGCATCCGCTTGCGCCAGTGCCTCGGGTTCCAAGGCGAGTATTTCGCAGGCAGCCGCCGACAGTGCGGGGGCCGCTGCGGGCAGCCATTGATCTGGGCGGTTTCCGCTGACCTGCTGGTTGATCCACTCACGCGTGGCCTCATCAGCGAATGGCGAGCCATCGCTCCAACACAGTAGCTCCACGCCCGGCAGCCGGTGCAGCAGCATGGCCAGATCGTGTTTGACGATATCCGCCCAGCTTTTGTAGGGGTCAGCCGATTTGCCCAAGGCCTGATGGAGATACCATTGCAGATCCAGCCAGAAGTGATTGACGCCTTCGGCATACATTTGCTCAACCTGATCAATCAACTCGCTCCAGCTTTGCTGCAGGTGCAAGCGCTTGAGCTGCGCGCGATACTCGCCGCGAGGCGGCGCCAGGCGGGTAGTCCCCTGGGCATTTTGCGGCGGTACCTGATGCACGGTGTCCCAGCGCAAGCTCTTCATCAGCCTATGCGCTGCCAACCACCCTTCGGGTTGTTCACGCAGGTAGCTGGCCAGGCCCCGGCCACTGTCCAGCAAATCGCGACCGGACTTAATGGGTGATGCGCTCGGGCCAGGGGCGCTACTTCTCAGCGGTGAATCACTGCTGGTCTGCGGGACGATTGCATCCACACCTCCCGATACGGCGAGTCGGGTGTTGAGAGCGCCGTACAAGGCGTCCAATTGTGGCCGGTGGTCTTCGGGCCACTGGCTGAAGCCGTGCTCCAGCCACACCAATGCTGCCACCGTTCGCTCGCTTTCAGCCTTGACGACCTGAGGGTACAGCGACAGGCTTGCCAAGACCCTGCTGCCGGCAAGCCACTCCAAAGCCATCTTGCGGCTATTGGGGCGCGCCGGCAGGATGTCGCAGGCATAGCGTTCCATCAGCGCCGCCAGCAAACTCAGGCCATCAGCCAGACCGGCCTCACCATCCCGGTGCAAGCGTGCCCACAGATAGTAGGTGGCAACGCGTAGGTCCTTGCAGGACTGCTGGAGCAGCTTCTGCGCCAGTTGCGCCACAAGGTCCACATCCGCCCCGGAGAGTTTGTTGACCTCTTCGCGCATGCGCTGGAAATCATCGTCGTAGCCCGGATCCTTTCCCACAGCTACATCACCGCTGATGGGCGTTAGCCAAGGCTGCCAGGATTCGCCGTGTTTGCGGGCTATGACCAGCGGCTCGCTGGCGGGCAAACAGCTTTCGACAAGGCTTTTCAGGCTCATTCGAAACCCCCATTCTGCGTGTACTGCGGGGTGTCTCGGCCATCTGCCAGAAAGATCTCTCGTGGCAAACTGAACCCGCGCAACTTGAGCAGTGCCAGCGGCCCTTCGCCCAACTCCGTGCGCAAGTGCCAGGTCAGGCCCAGGCCATCTGGCGCATCCAGCACGACCCGAAAACGACTGTCGCCGTCGTCCAGCGCCGTGACATTGGCCTGCTCCAGTAAACGAATCAGCCCCCAGGTACCCTGGTAGTCCGCAAACAGGCGCTCGCCGGTATGGACGCTGCTCCACGTCAGGCTGATGCCGGGATGGTCGCCTTGCCCGGGCCAGCGAAAGCGTTGCCAGCTTTCTCGCTGATTGAAGTAGTGATGCTTTTCACCATTGAGTACGAAGGTGGTCTGCACCACATCACGCACAGGCTTGCCTTGCAGCTCGAAGCTCAAGCCCATACCGCCATCGGTATACAGCACATCGGCCAGCTGACTGAGCTGGTTGATCGCGGTGAGAAAGTTCGGGTTGAAACGCAGGCCCTGGCTCTGCCGCGCGTCGGCCACCCAGCGGCTGCCTTCCTTGCGCAGAAGACCCGTGAGTTGCTGCGCCAGAAACTGTTCGATGCGCCCGGAGTCGGCGCGGATCATCTGCCCCAGCATGGGTAAAGAGGCGTCGCTGCTGGTGGCCGCGAACGGATAACGGCCGCTGAAGGCGCCCTGCCACTCATCGACGATCGCGCGCTGCCACGCCCGGTTGAGGCCGGCCGAGGACGGCTGCAGAATCTGTTGCCAGGCCTGATCCAGCGGCTGCACGAACAGCGTATTGGCCGCTGGCCCCCAGTCGGCGCCGAGGCTGGCGGCGATCAGGTTGCCGTAGGCCTGGGTATCGGTCAGGTCCGTGCCTTTGCCTTGGAATACCGTCTGCGCCAAGGTCTGAATCATCGCCTCGGGATCGGGTGCATTGACGACCTGCTGCAGCTTCAAGCGCACGCCGGTGACTCGGGTGAGGAAGGCTTGCAGGCTCAGGCGGCCATCGACTGATCGGCCTTCAGACTCCTTGCCCAGCAACGCCATCAAAGGGCCAAAGGTACTGTCAAGCGGGCCGCTGGGTGTTTGGGGAAGTTGATCGATGATCGGCGCTGCTTTTTGCCCCACCAACTTCTGTGCGGATTCAATCAGGGAATCGGCCAGGGCCTGACCACGAACACCGGCCTGGCCCTGGTAGCTCAATGTGTTCATCAAGGCAATCAGTGGTGACTGACGTACATCACTCATCAGCGTCAACTGAGCAATCACATCCCTCAGGCCGTGGCCCTGCTGCCAGCGCAGGCTGTTGAGAAAGCCCAGCCATGCACTGCTGTAATCCTGGAAGTAGCGTGCGGTCAACCGCTCCCTGAGTTGGTCGGGGCTCAGTTCACTGCCGATGTCGTTGGGGTTGTCGCTGAGTACCCAGTCGACTTCTTCGCGCCGTGCCTGCGCCGCCTCTTCAATGGCTGAGCGGACCTGCCCTTCCCAGGCTTGGCGGGTGAATACACCGGGGACCTGTTCTGCACTGGTGAACAAGGAGCTTGCATTGGTGTCGTCGACCATCTGTTGCAAACCCAACGCTGGGTAGTGGTTCGCCGCAGTGTCGAGCACTTGTTGGTACAGGCTGCTTTCAGTGTTTCGTTGCCCCAGTTCGCGCAGCAGCACCTGGCGTGTTTGGGCGATCAGCCTGAGATTGGCCTTGATCGCCCAGTCAGGGTGCTCAGGCAGGTGCTGGCCGTAGAACGTCCATAGTGCCGGTTCGGCAGTGCCCAAAGTCTGGGCCAAGAACGCGGCATCGGCTTTTTCCGGGCGTGCCAGCATCAGATAGGCTTTGAGGTAGTCATACGTCTGCTGTGCCCGCTTGGCGCGCTGAGGGCTCGCAGGAGGCAAGTTGACTACCGCCTTGAGCCGTTTTTCCAGCTCAGCGACAGCTGGGTCACGGAGCAGCTGGTTATTGGCCTGCGTATAGAGGGGCCACACCGCTTCACGCAGCTCGTGCGACCGGTTCAGGCCAAAGCGCTGGTACCACGGTGCGCCGTATTCTGATCGGTAGTCCAGGCGGGAGAGTTCGCGTACCAGCTCGTCCAGTGCCTGTTTAGTATCGACGCCTGCTACAGGCTGCTGCAAAGCGCTGTACGCCGCCGCGATCTGACCGACTTCGGCCCGGTTGCTGGCAAAGGACAACAACAAGCCGATACCCCAGATGCAAGCGAGGCCCAGTGCAGAAACGTAGGCAATTCTGGCTGGGTGCCAGCCCAGTCGGCGAGCTCGGGCGGAGCGATCGTTGAGGATTCCGGACCATGCTGGGTCTTCGGGCCAGTGATGATCGATTGCCGACGCAGATCCTGACCTATGAGCTGGCAAGCTGAACCACACGCCACGGACCTGGATGCCCCGTGTGGTTCTGCCTGAGAGGGACTCAATCAGCCGATACCATCGTGCAGCGCCGTCAATTTGCAGGCCACGCGCAAGCCGCAGAAGAAAGTCGTGCGCTATCTGGACCTGCATCTGCGCCAAACCCTGTTCGCGCAGCGGCTGTTGCAAGTTACGCAGACGCTCAGCCAATTGGACTGGAGAAAATCGCGGTGGTAATAGGCAGCCTACCGCCCGCACGTCGCGGGCTGGCTGTGACCATTCGCTCTCGCAGATCTGCCATACATGAACGGATACCTTCCAACCTGAGAGCCGGGCAAGTCCCTGCAACCGATTGAAAGCAAAGCCCAAAGACTCGCTATCGGTACATTGAGCTCTGTTCACCACCCAGAGGGTGCCATGCAGCCCACCTCTTTGGCCTAGCGTGCACCATTGTTCTATCAACGTTTGATCAAGAGCAGTCTGCACACTGCCCCCCCAGAGCAGAACCGTATCCTTTCCCATCAGCCACAGCTGATGCGTCAGACCGGGCGCGACCGCTTCGACTTCGGCCGGCTCACCAATGACTACATAAAACCGGACCCGACGCCGCCAGAACTGACCATGATGCTCACGCAAGTGCTGCTGGATCTGCGCACTCACATCTGGGGGCCAAGTTTCGACCTCCAGATCAGACGGTTGCACCCCGGGACGATGCACAAGGCCTCGGATACCGTGCAGCACTGCCTGCCATACGAGCACTGCGGTCACGAAAAGCAGTCCCCAAAAGATGAGGCCTTTGAAGATAAGGTCCATGAGAGAAGCCCGACTGCGGGGGTGCCCTACCCAGAACCACCAGGCTACCCCGCAGGCGGTGACTATTACAGCCACCGTTACAGCGAGCAAAACAGCCGTTTGCCAAGCAGATACTTTTTGTGATTCAGCTACCTGATTCATGGGGCCGCACAATTCCAAGGGTCAAGGTGAAATGAGGGTCTGAAGCCAGCCATGCGCAGGGCACGCCATGCTGCTGGACATACCAAGCGGCAAGGGTCTGCACGACCATAGCTTCCAGTTGTTCCAACGCGCCAAAGTTGGCGTCCTGAGCGTTGGTTTTGGCATCCCAGCCGATTGCGGCTAGATCAGGCACATGAGGCTGAGAAAACGCTATACAGGTCTGCGCCGGTGCCTCTAGCAGGCTTTGCTCGACAGCCCGCTCGGCAACGGTCGCCAGGTCCTCGTCTGCCTGCGAGAACCACTCGCCACGAAAAAAGGCCACGTCTCCTTCAGCGCCAAGTAGCCATAGCACTGCGGCCTCACCTGCGGGCAAAGAACTTGCACGATCAGGTGAGGAACTCTGACAACCGGCACAGAGCACACGCGCACCATCAGGAGCCCCTTGCAACTGATCGATGATCGCGTCAAGGCTAAGGATCCCATCCCATGTCTGAGGATATTCAGGCAGGTGCACGTCAGGACAGCACTGCGCCATCTGCTCGACGAATGCACGCCAGGCTGCCTGCGAGCCATGCCAATAACAGCTTGACGGGGTCAAGCTCTGATCGGTGCTACGCTGTGCCCCCCACTTCAAGGCGAGCAGTGTTGCCAGCTCTTGCTCGCGCTGTTTCGCGTCGCGTCCAAATACCTGGAGCAAACGAAGCGACAAGCCTTCACCCGTCTCCCGTGCCACGGGTGGCAGTTTCGCACGGTCCAGCAAGCCGTCCAGATCCTCCGGGCTACCGCACGAAGCACTCAGCAGAACCGACTCGACCAGCGCAACTTTCTGGCGATGCTGTGCCCACCATGCCTGCTGCTCCCGCTCCACCGCTTCGCCATAGCACTGGGCGTTGTGGCGGTTAAAGCGGAAATAGAGCACATGAATCAAGAATGCCAGTAACCCGCTGAGCAACATGCCTCCCACCGTAAAGGCGACAAGCTGCGGTGCAACAAGGGAAGGAGGCAGGACACTTGCAATGCCGAGCAATGCCAACAACCCGATTGCCCCTGCAAACCAGCGCGAGTAGCGAGGCTCACGCGCCAATGGATAGGGTGCAAACACCGGAATCCTCTTCATGAAGCAGCTAAGGTATCGGGCATGGAACTGGCCAGGCTACAGCCGCAAGCACAGCGGTGAGCGTGCAGTGCCACCGGGCAACCATCGATCTCGATGAGGTCACTGCCTTCGGCAATCACCGTCAGCCCATGCAGGTTGCAGCGCACAGCGTCCCCCTTGCAGGCAATCGGCTGGTCTTCACACAGATAGTGCCCTTCGAGCACCTCGCCGCCTCCCTCACGCAAGCTGTCACCCTTTCTAATGAACGCGTGCATCACTGGTGCTCCTGTTGGTCAGAGCTTTTGGCAGGACATGATTGCGGCTCCGGGAACTGCAGCGGGGTTTTGATCGGGTATTCGGGGGTGCCGTAGCCGTAACAGGAGGTGGTGACTTGAAGCTCATCACAGGGCAGGAAATGCACGGTGATGCCGCAGACTTTTTGGCCGGTGTAATCCGGGACGGGGACAACTTTGCTGTGGGTGCGCTTTTGCGCCAGGACTTTTTCTCTCCAGGCTACAACTTTGGACCAATCTAATGTCCCAGGAAAATCTTCTGTGCTTCCAGCCCCCGTTTCCCAGTCAATCCGCACCGTTAGGCCCGGATGCCAGCGTTCTGGTGCGCCGTAGCAGCACCCTCCACCACCTCCTTGGTAGGGGCCGATGATGTCAATCGCCGAACGGCCATCGACACTGAACCGGTTGATCGCCCAATGGGTGTGGTTAATGCCATAAATGCTGCTCGCACTGGCTACCGTAACACCCACAAACATTGCCACACTGCCGAGAGTGATGCTTAGTACATGGCGCAGTATCACCGTGCCTGCACGTTTTGCTTTGACTTGCTGCATCCCCCTGTCAGCCCAGCCCATTGTTCATCTCCTTCACCTTCGCGTAATGAGCGTCCCAAACTGCAGTGATGCGTTGCTGGTGCTGAACCCATTGCTCAGCATCATCCGCTGGAATCGTCCGGGTATGCCCTGAGGTGTCGGCGATGAGGGCTGCAGGCGCCGACTCCCCATCCGGCTCGACCCTCAATGCAAGGTCCCTTCGGTCCGCTTCACCGAAAAACATCATGCGTTCGTTGAAGTAACTGCCCCAGGGTTCACGTCCTGCCGACAAACTCACACCCAGGTAATGACTGTTGAGCAGGGCGTGCAGAAACCAGCCGCGTGAGTAGGGCTGGCTGACCCTTTCACGCCCGGCAGCCTTGGCGAGCAAGAGCAAAGACAGGCTGGCATAGTCGGCAAGAACCATGCGATTCAACGGGAACATGACTGCGGCTCCGGCAACTGCAGCGGGGTCTTGATCGGGTACTCGGGGCTGCCGTAGGCGTAACAGGAGGTAGTGACCTGAATGTCATCACAGGGCAGGAAATGCACGGTGATGCCGCAGACTTTCTGATCGGTGTAATCCGGAAGGGGAACGACTTTGCTGTGACTGCGCTTTTGCGCTAGGATTTTTTCTCTCCAAGCCAAATATTTAGGCCGATCTCCGAATCCTGGAAAGTCTATTGCGCTACCGGCACCTGTTTCCCACTCAACCCGCACCGTCAGCCCCGGATGCCATGCGGGTGCGCTGTAGCAGCACCCTCCACCCCCGCCTTGATAGGGGCCAATGATGTCAACGGCTGAACGGCCATCGACACTGAACCGGTTGATCGCCCAATGGGTATGGTTGATGCCATAAATGCTGCTCGCACTGGCGACCGTAATGCCCACGAACATCGCCGTGCTGCCGAGCACGATGTTCAGTAGATGGCGCCGCATGCGCTTGGCTGCGCGTTTGGCCTTCAGTTGCTGCGAACCATCGTCAACCCACCCCATTGCTCACCTCCTTCACCGTCGCGTAATGGGCATCCCAGACTGCCGTGATGCGTTGCTGGATTTCAGCCCTTTGTTGAGCGTCAAGCTCTAGAATCGTCCGGGTATGGCCTGAGATTCCGGCAATGCTGACCGCAGGCGCTGACTCTCCGTCAGGCTCGACCCGCAATGCCAGGTCCCTTCGGTCCGCTTCACCGAAAAACACCATGCGTTCGTTGAAGTAACTGCCCCAGGGTTCACGTCCTGCTGCCAGACTCACGCCCAGGTAGCGACCATTGAGCAGGGCGTGCAAGAACCAGGCGCGCGAGTCATGTACCTGGTCATCGAGCAAGGCCCGCAACAGCCCTTCTGGTTTCTGGCTGTTACGGTGCTCGTCGACATTGCCGCGAGTGCCCTCAGAAACGTGGTTGTGCTCACCCAGCGGAGGTGGGAAGAGCTCACTGACCTTTTCACGCCCGGCAGCCTTGAGGCGTTCTCGTTCGGCCCGGGTTTCGGCACTGTTGAGGTACGTCAGCAGCGCGATGGGGTTGACCTGTTTCGCGATGCGCAAGAAGGTCAGATAGGGGTCGCTATCGAGATTGCGATAGGCCTTGCCGAACTCCTCGGCAGCTTCGCGCAGTTGCGTCTGAGCTCTGTCCGGGTCGAAATCGGGGATGCCAGGTTCCAGCGGCGAACCGGTGCGCCGTTAAGTTCGCGGGCTTTTTGCTGCAGGCGGCGGGCCTGAACCTTAGCCTGCTGTCGCTCCCGTTCTGCCTCGGCGCGTTTGCGGGCATCCTCCGAAGCGTGTGTATCACTGGCATTGCGGTAGAACTGTGTGGTCTTGAGACTGGCGAAGGCGTAACGATCAATTCGCCACGCGGTGATCCAGGCGAGTTGGGTACGTACTGCGTCTTCTAGAGAAACTGAAGCCGGCGAGACTTGATAACGTTCGATTTGCTCAAGCGAAAGTGGATGAGGGGAATTAGTCATGTTGAGAGTCACCTGACGCCAAGCGTTAAAGCGATTGACTAATGGCGGTCCAGCATCGAACTGCATTACGAGATCAGGTTCCATAGCCCGCCAAATTTCATTCAGCAGGCCCACTGGCAGCGCGTGCGGTGGAACTTTTAACGGAGCTCCATAAGTAAAAGCGTCAGCATACAAATCGTTTAATGCGATCTGCGAAAGCAACAGATCATCTTGTAGACCAACCGCCTTCCCCTGATCACCCGGCGGATACCCTCCTCCCTGATCCGAATGCACCCCGGGATAGATCACCTCAACGCTGTTCGCCGGGTAGCTACCATCCTCCCGGCGGATCGACTCCAACGGAAAGCTCAACCGCTGCTCGTGACTCGCGACGATATGCAGGCAGCGCTTAACCAGGTTTCCTCTGGGCAGTACCTGGCTGTCATCGCCCCAGCCCATATGCCCAGTGACCCCAGGCGAAATATCGGCAAGCCCCACCGATACCACGGTATCCAGCAGCCCAAGGTATTCCACACTGATCGGTAGCTTGAGGTCGTAGAGCGTGAGTGTCGGCTCGGCCTCGCGGCGCGACAGCAGCAGGTTCAGCCAGTTGATGAACGCCCGCGCCGCCGCAGCTCCCCGCGAGAACCCATAGACATACAGCTTGATCCCCAACAACTTCGACTGCCCCGGCTGAGGTGGGCCCAAGGCGATACGCAAGGGTTGTTCGATGGCCTTGAGTTGCCGGCGAAACTCTCGGGACCGGTTGGCGGGCCCCATCGTTCCCCCCGTTCCCATCCAGGTTCCCATAGCCTCGACCGATTTTTGCAAGGCGACGTTGTCCAGCCGTGGTAGCGCCAAGGTAAGCCGCAGGGCATCGATCAGCATCAGCAGGCCCCAATTGATGCGCTCTTCACCACGACGCGCAAATGCTAGGCCTTCACTGGTGTAATCCAGGTCGTTCACCTCCGGGAAGGGGGTGCCCACACCCGGCATGTAGTACTTGAAAAACTGCCCGTTGCCGGTACCTGCAGCATCAGTCAAACCTTGCGCACGGCCGTGATGGCTGGTACCGCCCGCGTGACCGGTGCCGATGCTTGCGCGAAACAGCCGTGCGATATTGGTCGGGTGAGGGACCTTGGACTCGTACAGGTCGTTATTGAGGTTGTTGCCCGTACCGTCGAAAAACAGGCTGATGTGAAGCGTCTTGCAGCAAGGCGGCGTCTGACGGAAACCGGAAGCCAGGCACAGGACGTCGTGATAGCCACGCTCCTGCTCACATTGACGCAGGACGTTCGCCTGCACCTGCTCCATGCGCTGAGGCAGCCGCCCCTGCATCGGGAACTGCGGCGGATAGCTGACGGGCTCCTTTATCGGGGACATGAATACGGCTCCTGGCCATGCAATGGGGCCTTGATAGAAAGTGCGGAATCGATCATGTGGCGCAGGTGCTCGAGGGTATGAGCCTCACGCTGACCATGTGCCAGCAGGCCGGCCGTGCTGGCGGCCAGCATCCCGCTGTAGCAAGTGCGGAAACGCTGCTCCGCTCCCCAGTCACTGGGAAATTGCGCAGCAAGACTGACCATCGCTATGGTCGCGTCACCGGCGCAACAGAGAACGTCGACCTGGCTGTCACTGAGCTCAAGTGGCGTGAACTGCTCATCGATCTCTGGGCTTTGCGCTGCACCGAGCAAGTGCTGAGGCATGCCATCGCGATCGAGCCAGCTCCAGAACAACGCGGGCTGTAACCACGGCTGCTGTTGCTCAGGCGTCAGTACGTGACTGAACAGCAAGGGAAACAGCCTTGGGTCGTAATAGCGCAGCAAGCCCAGACAACCTCCGTTGAGTGCCTCGATGCAGCGGCCAAGGTGCTCTGCGAGTATCGAAAAGGGCCAGGTCGATGCCAGGGTCAAGACAACTGGCAGGCCATTGGTGGCGTTCAGCAAACCCAGAAGCCATTGCCGCTGCAGCGGCTGTGTCAGATCAACCCGCACCAGCAGAGGGGCCAGATCCTCGGCAACTTCCTCAGGCAGGCCAGTGAACAGGGAGTAGCAATCCAGCGGCGGGTCGACGCTAAGCACACTGGGGCGCATCGGTGACTCGCAACCAGCCTGGTCGATGATCACGTGCAGATAGGGGGTCTGTGCCTCCTCGCACGCGCACAGCAGGAGATTGAGCCACGTGGTGGCCGACTGTGTGCTCATGCCTGCGCCTCCCTGAGTACGAAGCCCTGGGCAGCGGCTTGCGCCCTCTTCAGACATTCCTTGCACACGGCTCCCGGCAACTCAGGCAGCACGAAGGTCTCACCAGCAGGTGGATTGAATCTGTGCTTGCCCTTGAGACTGATCAAGCCCGGGCTATGGATTTGAATTTCGCCTTGATCAGTAATACGGATGAAGCCACCGCCACAGCCGAGCGTAATTCCCTTCTTGGCCGTCAATTGCAGATGACCCTCCACGGACTGGACGGTGAGGTCTTGCTGAGCAATCAGATTGAGCAAGTCGCCATGCGACTCGATTTCCAAGGGGCCTTTGCCGGAGATCAGGCGCATGCCTTGCTGTTGCGCCAACAACGAGATTCCCTGGCCGGAGTGGGCAAACAGCCGCTTGCCTGCAGCCAAGTTGAGTTCTTCGTCAGTTTGAGCACAGAGTGCTTCACCACTTTTCAAGAGCAAGCTTGCCGGCGTCACTGCACCAATACCATCAGGTGCACTAAGAAGAATTGCAGAGCCTTTGAGGTTTTTTGCCTCAGCCTCGAACCGGCTCAGCGCATCGACATCAGGCTGGCGGCTGCGATGGGTCTGAGCAATTTGGCTCCATTGGGCCAATTGTTGCTTCGCACTCTCTAGCAGGGTGCTGGCGCGGTCCATAGTGAGCACGTCGCCCGCAGCATTGGCTTGTTTGTCAGCACTAATGAAAATTCCCTTGCCGCCACGAATCGCTCCCCAAGCATCGGTGCGCAATTCAAAGCCTTCACCACGCGTCTGATTACTCGAATCCACCAAATGCCCCAAGTTAAGCTGGCTCTTGCCACTGTGCTCGGTACTGAGCTTGACGTGCTCCTGTCCACGCGTATCGTCCATGCGCAACTTGTTATTGGCCGGGGTCCGCAACACATTGCGTTTGTAGTTGCGCAGCGTCACGTGGTCGGGATGTTCGCTGTCGTGCAAGGCATGGGCGATGTAGGGCCGGTCCGGGTCACCTTGCTCGAACGCCACCGCCACTTCAGTACCGCAGATCAACGGCAGGTGCAGGCCATGGGTGTCACCGGCATAGGGGCGTGCCAGTCGTAGCCAGACGCTTTCCTCGCCTGCTCGCCAGGTGTCCCGGTCGAACAGAAAGTTGACCCGGTAACGTCCCTCCATGTCGATATGGCTGTAAGGATCGTTCTTTTGCGTACTGGTGACCCGCGCCGGCACCGTACCGGCGATCTGTGGCTTGCCCAGCAATTTTGGCCGAAAGCCTATCGTCTCCGAGTAAGGGATCGCGTCGAACGTGACTTCCAAACTCCGGTCGCGTGCTGCCTCGACGGTCAAATGGGTGATGACCACGCCAGGTTCGAAGACCTGTGGCGCCCCGTCAGTGACCGTCAGCACTTGCCCTGGGGCCAGCGTCACGCTGCTGCTGATGCCGGTGCAACGGGTCTGATCATTGAGAAAGCGTTCATGATTCAGGCGCGCATAGAAGTACCCGCTTTCGCTGAGCAGGTCCTCATCCTGGTCAATGGCGTCACCCAGCACGGTATAAGGCTCACCGTAGTGATAGCCTTCACCGTACGTGGTGGTGTCACCCCGGCTGTGATCAACCTCACCATCCAGGAAAGCAGCCGCGTCCCGGTGGTGATAAGCCCGCACGTTGATGTGCTGCTCCACGACCTGATGCTCAACCTGCAGCGCCCATACGCCGTCCTGCCCATTGCTGGTCAAGCCCGACAGAGGTCGATGCGGTAACTTGACGCCAAACTGGTAATGCCTTTGGTGGTCGTGAAACTCGACCACATCAATGTAAAGCCGATCGTCGTGGGAGAAGCGATACCAGATGCCGACTTCCGCCAGCAGACGGCTGATGAAAGTCAGATCGCTCTCACCGTACTGCATGACCTGTTCACGCTTGGGATATTCGCGCGCCAGGTCGAACACGAAGTGCTGCCCTTGCAGTTGGTGGCGACTGCGCAGGATACTTTCAACAATTTCCGGAACCGATTGATGCTGATAGATCCGGTACTGCTTGCCACGTCCGAGCAATGCCAGGTGCGCTTCAAGTGTGACTTGGTAGCGGGCTTCGTCCCGGGAGCCGGAGACACGCTTGAAACCTGTGATCACGCCATGCACTGTGCGTGATGCCCCGTCAGGCATTGGAAGCTGAGTGGTCAGTTCAGACTTGCCCAGATGGAAGCTGGCATCCTTACCGAGGATCTGCGCCGCCTCGATATCCTGCTCCTGGGAAGTGAATGCAACGGTGTACTTGAATGGCTGGCTTAGCCATTCCTCGCCTTTGAATGACAGCACATCGAGCTCGGCCGTAAGGTCTTCAACTTCTAGCTGATAGCGGTTATGGGTGAAACCCGTTATTGGCTTCGCCATGATCAAGCCCTCTCGGTAGCCAGCAGCGCGGGATCGTGTTCATCCGCAAAGATCAAGCTGATGCCGGTGTCTTCGCAGTACCCAAGCGTCACGGCTTGTGTTGGCTGACCGAGGGCTTGGCGCTGCAGCAACTGCTGGCTGAGCACCGGCAGGATCTGCTGGTTGAGCAAGCTATCGATGTTGCGAGCGCCGGTATCTGGCAAGAGGCAGGCGGCGACCAGCGCCTCGTAGAGCGGGTCATCAACCTCACACCTCAAGCCGTAATGACGCAGCAGGCGTTTGGCCACCTGGTCGAGCTTGATGGCGACTATGCCTTTGAGTGCATCGCCCCCCAGCGGGCGAAAGATCAAGGTCTGGAAGCGCGCCAACAGTGCAGGCTGGAAGTGCTCGCGTAGCACGGGACGCAGTAGTTCGTGCAGTGCCGCTTCCTCAATGTCTGGCTGCCGCTCGACACTGCCTTGCAGCAAGTCGCTGCCCAGATTGGAAGTCATCAAGATGACGGTGTTGCGAAAATCGATCTCCCTTCCTTCTCCATCACGCATGAGGCCGCGATCAAATACCTGATAGAACAGGTTGAGCACATCACGGTGGGCCTTCTCGACTTCATCCAGCAACACGACGCTATAGGGACGCTGGCGAACGGCTTCAGTGAGTACGCCGCCTTGGCCGTAGCCGACATAACCCGGCGGCGAACCCTTGAGTTGGCTGACGGTGTGCGCCTCCTGGTACTCAGACATGTTGAGCGTGATCAATGACTTCTCACCACCGAACAGACTGCTGGCCAATGCATGCGCCGTCTCTGTCTTGCCGATACCACTGGTCCCTACCAGTAGGAACACGCCCATCGGTGCTTTGTCGTCAGTGAGGCCCGTTCGGGCGGCGCGCAATCGTTGGGCAATTGCAAGTAGCGCGGCGTCTTGTCCAACAACACGCTCGGCCAACTGATCTTCCAGGTTCAACAAGCTGGCATGTTCATCCTTCAGCAAGCTGCCGAGAGGCACGCCCGTCCAGTCGGCGATCACTTCAGCCACACTGCGGGCGCATACGTCGAGTGACAGCAGTGGCCGACTGCCCTGCACGTAGTTGAGTTGCTCTTGTAGCCGAGCGCAGACAGTTGTATCGACCTGCTCGGCCTGGCGAGCCTCTAGCAGCTGATGGGTAAGATCGAGCTCTTGCTGGTATTGCAGCACCAACGCGGCTTGCTGACTCTCCAGCTGCACCAATTGGGCAGTGATCTTCGCCAAGTGAGATTCATCCGAATTACCGGTAAGCTGTGCGTCGTCTTCCAGCGCCATCCGCTCGGCGATCAGCGCTGACTGTTGCGACTTCAGCTGAACCAGTGCGTGAGGCTCACAATCCAGACTCATGCGAACGCGGGCGCAGGCGGTATCAACCAGATCAACGGCTTTGTCTGGCAGACGGCGCCCCGTCAGAAAGCGCCGGGACAAGCTGACCGCCGCCTGCACTGCGGCGTCTTGAACATGTACGCCGTGGTAGCTGGCATATCGCGCTTTGAGCCCTCGCAGCATCACACAGGCATTGGCATCATCTGGCTCATCGACCTTGATTATCTGGAAGCGACGCTCCAGCGCCGCATCGCGCTCGAAGTACTGCTTGTATTCACTCCAGGTGGTGGCAGCGATGGTGCGCAGCTCGCCACGCGCCAACGCCGGCTTCAGCAGATTCGCCGCGTCTGCGCCCCCAGCCTGGTTGCCAGCGCCGATCAAGGTGTGGGCTTCATCAATGAACAGCAGCACCGGAGTCTCAGACCGCTGAACAGCGTCGATCACATTTTTCAGTCGTTGCTCAAACTCGCCTTTGACCCGGGCACCCGCCTGGAGCAGCCCCAGGTCCAGCGTACGGATACACACCGGTTTCAGGCTATCGGGGACTTCGCCGCTGGCGATGCGTAAAGCCAGCCCCTCGACCAGCGCGGTTTTGCCAACACCTGGATCGCCTACCAGAATAGGGTTGTTCTTGCGCCGACGGCTCAGCACATCGATCACCTGACGGATCTCATCGTCGCGGCCGAACACCGGATCAATCTGCCCTGCTGCAGCCTTGGCAGTAACGTCATGGCTGAACTGATCCAAGATGGCGAGTAATGCCGAATCACCACCTGTGCCGCCCACAGCCTCAGACTCTCCTCGCACTTCTGGCTTGAACAATGAACTCTGCTCTGACTGACGTTCTTCCGAATCGAATTCAAGCAGCGCTTTCACCTGCTCCGATTGCGTAGGACCGATGCTCAATGCAGGCCAAGCGGCTGAACACTTAAGCAAGTTTGGCGCTTCAAACAGCGCCCCCAGCAAGTGAACGGATCGCAACTGCTCGCAGTCACGATCCAGCGATGCCAGCAACCAGCCATTGGTAATCAGCTGCTGCACTTCACCGCTCAGCTGAGGTTTGCTGAGAACGCTGCGCGGCAATGTGTTGAAGTGGTCAAGCAGTCCCTGCCAGATGGCATCCATATCCCACTCGTATCGGCGGGCGATGACCACGAGATCGCCCTCGCCTTGTTCAAACAGTTTCAACAGCCAGTGTTCAACGGTGATATGACTGTGCCCACGTGCCTGGCAAAGTGAAGCTGCTGCCGTGAGTGCCTGGGTACAATAGGCGTTCAGCCGGCGAAGCAGGCGTGTAGGATCGTGTGCCATACAGGGCATCCTTGTCGTCAATGATCGGCATGTCGCCACAAGTGCGAGCGCATCTGACTATCTGAGGTGTATTTGGCTGAACGCCCGCGCACGGACGCTCAACCCAAGACACTGGGAGCTGTCAACCAACTTGGGCTGAAAGCCAGGTTTTATCCAGCGGCAGCGGCGCTAGGGCGTTCATTCCAGGAATCCGAATGGATGATGTTTCCATCCTTGAAAGCCCAAGTGATCTTCTCGTAGCGCAACTCGACCAATTCCAAGTGATTGTGTTTCTATTTCGCTGGATCTTTGACGTCGTGCATCTTTGGAGCAACTTTCACGACCTTGACATTTTCCAGTTTGGTGTTGAAATACTCCACCTCCTGCCCGGCATCATTGATTTTGTACCATTTGAATTCCGCTTCTTTGAGCGTCTGCCCGGTCGTCACGGCCTTGTAGAGATAAGGAGAAGAGGCGTCTATCTCTTTGGTGAAAACAAAAGGTGTATGGATACGCGTACCGGTTAATTTGCCGGTGTTGTTATCGGTTGGGATATACACATCATGATCTTGACCGACGACTTCAACACTGCCTTCGCGGCCTTTTACATCCACCGAGCCTTTGATATCGGCCCCGCCGTCGTCTTTCAGCCACAGATAAACAGGAATAGCCATTTAGAAGTTCCTCATTTCAAACGTTGGGCGTCGCGAAGTGCGACAGGGGTTGCAATCCCGAGGCCGTAGTCGAGGACTGACAAGCCCCCGCTTCCGGCACCAGGCGAATTTCAACTCGGCGATTGGCCGACCGTCCTTGTTCCGTGTCGTTGCTTGCAACGGGCTCACTCGCCCCCAAGCCTTGTACTGCGAAGCAGTTGCTGGGTATGTCACCCATGTGTTGAATCCAGTCGTGAACCGCAGCGGCGCGTGCTCGCGACAAGCGCAGGTTCTGTTCGTCACTGCCCGTCGCATCCGTGTGGCCTGTGATCACGATCAACCAGCCTGGCTGTGCCTTGATGCCCGCAAACGCATTCACCAGGAACTTGGTCGACTCTGGCTTCAACTGCGCGCTGCCACTGTTGAACAGCGATAAGCTGTCCAAGCGAACCGTGCGTGGCTTGTCAGGCATGCCTTGAGGCACGGTCGGCATGCGGTGGCCGTTGATCGCAGCCAGCAGTGAAGGACGTAATCTTTCGCCTTGATACAGCCCGAGACCAAGTGACCACGGCTCGCCCTGGCGGTAGTAGTGATCCAGGCGCTGCGCATCCTGGCGAAGCGCCATCATTGCCTCCTGGCGCTGCGATACGTTGGCCGAATCGGGGCTCAGCGAAGCGGTGCTGTAACGCCGCAAATCATCGGTGACCTGACGTATCAGGAGCGTGTTTTGCCTCGCCGAGCTGATCAATGCGACGCACGCCGCTACCCCCAACAACCAGACCCCAATCACCACGGCCCTGCTACGCGGACTGTACGGAGCCCTGCCGGGCAGCAAATGAAGCAGTGCATCAGGAAAGGGTAACAACGCGCTTGCGTGATCAGCCCCATCACAAATGTAGGAAAGGCCGGTCCGCTGCTGTAGCCAACGGTGCCAAAGACTGCCGTCACGCGCCCCCTCAGTCCTGGGAACAAATGCAACCGCAAGGGTGAGCGCAGTTCCGATCTGCTGACGGGGATTTCCTAGGTCTATTTCCGGCATGCACGCTTCGTTCAGCCAACCGACGGCAGCGTTCAACTGCACCGTGGTGCGTAGTCGATCAGCCTGGTGCTCAGGATCTTTGCCCCTGCGCTGCCATTCGGACAGGCTCAGGCATTCACCCGCCTCTCGTACTCGCACACTCGACTCTTCAGCCTCCCAACTGAGCCAGGGCGAAGGCCCAGTCACACTCTGGAAATAGCTCACAATCAGCAGCGGCAGCGGTGTACCTCGCTTGCGCAGTATTGCGAGCTGATGGCACAAGCTTCGAATCTGGTTCGCAAGCACTGCGCCGTCAGTATGGGCACTGGGGGTTACGACCCACATGACGCTGAGCTGCCCATCCCACTCTGGCCGCTCCAGCAAGAGTTCGGCTACGGTTGCGGGCACCTTCGAAAGGTCGGGCACTGGCACATAACACCCCTCCCCTGTTACTCGTGGAACCAACTGCTCGGCAGACGAGTCCTCAAACAGCTCAGCCAGGCAATCACCGACCACCAGAACAACGGGATGACGATACGATCCAGCAGGCAGGCTGACACCGCTGCGCTTACCGCTAGCACGTGATATGCGGCGCCAACCCACCGCCACCAACGCACTGACTAGCAGAGCCGCGATGGCTTGAACCCCCGCAGCCAGCGGCAAGGTGGCAATCAACAACAAGGACAGCGCACCGGCCCATAGCCAAAGCCCTTGTTTGTGTCTCTGCGGCATTACGCTCACTCCTGCACCGGCAAGAGTGAGGCCACCGCCTCACCTAACGCGCTATCAAGCCCCCACCAGGCGCCGCCCAACAGGGCAGCGGCCATCACGATGTGAACCAGCGGAGCGCGCAGCCATCCCCAGATCGGCATCCGTGGACCAGTGTCTAGCGGGATGACCAGTGACTGGCTTGTGACCAGAGGTGGCACCTTGACAGAGATGGCAGTCAACAACTGCTGTCGCTCCGGGTGATTGGCATCCCGATAGCGGCCGAGGAAGCCAAGCATCAGCACCCGCTGAAAGACCGTGAGTACGTGAGGGTGCACAGAGGCTTCGCGCAGCGCAGTGCGCATATCTTCGTAGAGCGCCTCACCCGCCTGGTGACTGCTGAAGAACTTTGCCTGCAAGGTCTCCATCGCCCAGTCCTCATGGGCTCTGCCCTCGGCGCGAGCAAGTACCGTCTCGTCCAGAAGGGCACATTGCGCATGGCTGATCAGCTCGATACTACGGCGATCCAGGCCGCCCTCTTGAAGCGTGGCGCGCACATGTTCCACATCAGCAACGCAACGTGACCACAGCTCTCGACTGGTGTGCGCCTCGGTACCGTGTCGCAACTCGACCACCAACAGATAGGTATCCTGTAGCAGCGCGTCGATATCCACCGTGGCTGCGGCGCTCTTTTGTGTCGCACGATTCATGAGCGAAGCACCGCAAACAGTTCGAGCTGGATATCCTGAAACACACTCGGGACATAGAGCGCACAGACTCCATGAGCCAGCATCGCGCGTCCTTTTGCATGGCCGAGGTCGAGTGCGAAGTACTGATTCTCCAGCCGCAACGGTATTGCCGCCGGCACATGGCTCAAAGGTTTAAGAGGAACGCCATCGAGCGCCGCATTGACGAGATGGTCCACATCATCGGGGGAACCGACCTTACACAGCCGGGGGAACTGGCTTTGAATTTGAACGGCCGGCAGCCGGCAGCGAACCGAGAGATAGAAGTCAGCACCTTCTGGTTCAAGCAAGCGTGGATCGCTCAGGGAAACCTGCCAGCGGTTTGCGCTGCGTGCCTCCAGTGACAACGCCAGCACACGTGATGGCAGGCTCGCCTCCAGCAATGTAGAAAGGGTACGCATCAACGGCGGGAAAACCGCCTCAAGATCTGCGTGCTGGTAGGCAGGTATGTCCTCTATGTGCTGGTCTAACGAGAAGGTCAGCAGACCACCTGCGAACTTCACCAACTGCTGATACACCTGTTCCGGATGCCGACCAGGCTGCGCTTTCAGGTCAGCCAGCACTGGCTGATACGTGTTAAGCGCATTGAGCAACCAGAACAAGGTGACATCCGCAACAGCGAAATCCGCCATGCGCTCGTTGCTCTCCCGACGCATCCCCATCAACCGCTCTCGCTTGGCGCACAGCTGGGTCAGCAAGTTGTCGAGCTGAAGCAACAACCCGGCATGAGCATCAAACCTCAACAAGGGCGGGATGTAGGTATCATCAATTGCCCACCCATCCCGGCCATCACGCAGCAAACGAGCCACCGGGCAGGTCAAGTAATCGGCATTATCGTCGTCAGCCAGGCGCAAGCTCAGCGCCTGTTCGAGCACACTGATTGACTGCATTTCACCAGTGTAGAGATCCTTGGTATCACGCCATTTCTGGTGATACCTGACGGGCCGCTCGGCGCTGTTGCCCTCAAACAGGCAGTTGTTACCATGGGCCTGTTCCAGAGGCAAAGCGAGCACAACCGTGGTCTTCTGGATATCACCGGGCAATACCCGAGAGAGTTCCAGAGCACCGGGCAGTCGATCCAACCGATCGGTGTCAATCAAAGTACCGTCTGGCAGGCACAACTGAAGCCGAGTGGCCATCAGCTTGCCTAACCTCAGCGCCTCTGCATCAAACGCCACATGGCGGATGCCCCAGGGGTGAACCAGGGCCAGTGAAGCAATACTCTGATTTGTCCACGATTCAAAGCGGGCCTGCTGCTGAAATTGCTGCGCAGACAACACCACTCCAGACGCCCATAAAGGCCGATCGATCTTCACGTCATACACTCCTGCAACCGCAATCAAGATTTTGCTTTGGGCATCTGCGAAACCAAGGAGAGGTTGATGTCCATACCCTCAACCTGGAAATGCGGCACAGCAAATAACTTGACCCTGAAGAAGCCCGGGTTGTCATCAATGTCTTCGACAACCACTTTTGCTTGTCTCAGCGGGTGAGAGGCTTGCAGGTCATCGCCAGGATCGGTCATCTCGGTGACCAAGCCACTGACCCACCTATTGAGTTCCAATTCCAACAGGCGTCGGTCTTTGGTGGTGCCGATATTCTCCCGCTGGATCAGTTTCAAATAATGAGCAATACGTGAAAGCAAGAACACATACGGCAATCGTGAATTGATACGGCTATTGGCCGTGGCCTCCGCTGTGTCATAGATAGCCGGCTTGTGCGCTGAGTTGGCTGAGAAGAAACACGCGTAGTCACGATTCTTGTAATAGGAGAGCGGAATTAAGCCCAGATTGGCAAACTCAAACTCTCGGGTCTCCGGAATCATCACTTCCGAAGGGATCTTAACTTGACTACCCGTCCCCATGTCGTATAAATGGATCGGCAAGTTCTTGACAGCCCCACCGGACTGCGGCCCTCGTATCTGAACGCACCAGCCATTGGCGATAAAGCTTTTGACCATGTTGGCTGCAAATGCAAATGTCGAACTCACCCACAGGTATTTGCTGTGGTCCGGCCCCTTAACCTGCTCCACATAATTAAAAAGTCGCACCGGGTTCGTGTCAGGCCCATAAGGCAGGCGCCCCAACACACGGGGCATCGTCAGCCCCACGTATCGGGCGTCATCGCTTTGCGCAAAGGCATGCCATTTAATGTATTCAGCGCGCTCCATGTAGGTGCCGATATCCTTGATCGCAGCAACTTCCTCCATAGTATCCTTGCCGAAGAACGCCGGGCCAACCGAGCACAAGAAGGGCATGTGCGCCGCGGCTGCCACTTTCGAAACATTGCGCAACAGCGCGATATCTTGCGCCCCTCGTCCAAATTCGTAATTCGAAACCGCCGCCGCGATAGGCTCACCGCCAGGCGTATCGTATTCCTGAGTATAGGTATGCAGATACATTCCGCTTTGAGCGATCTCAGGCGCGTCCTCAAAGTCCTGCATCAAATGCTCTTTGCTGATATCCAGCAGCTCTATCCGAACGTTCTGACGAAAATCCGTTTGATCAATCAACGACTTCGCGCCACGCCAGATTGATTCGACCCGCTGAAAATCCGGATGATGCATGACCGCATCCAGCTGGCTGCTGATCTGAGCATCAATCGAGGCGATGTGCTCATCTAACAGAGCCCTGTCCAGTTTCTCCACCTTCGGAGAGACTTGCTTGAGGCGGTCCAGAAAAACGCTCACCGATGCAGTCACGCGCTCATTAGCTGTCGCTTCTGACAATGCATCGACACTTTGGAACACCTCGATACCGCCCATCTGACCAAGCGGCTCAAGATTTATTTTTTCAAACAGCGCGTGATAGACGCTCTGGCTCTCTTCCACCTGCACAGTGGCGCCACGCGATTGCGCAGAAAATTGTTCTTCGGACATTTATTAGCTTCCCGTCTGTCGAGATGATGGTTTTCTAGCGCTTGCTTTGCGGTGCAAGGGCAGCGAGTTCCTTAAGCAGCTCGTCACTTAGCGCTTCATCTTTGAGAATCCGCTCCAGTTCAGCTCGGAACGTTGCGTTGTCCAGAAGATTGGCCTTCAACTCACGCAGCAGGTTTCGCATCGCCAACAGTGCACGCAACTGCGGGATCTGCCGAGCAACCTGCTCTGGCTCGAAGTCCTTCATGCGCTGAAAACTCAGTTCGACCGGTGTCTCGCCGCCGTCGCCCGACAGCTTATCTTCAACAACAAGCTTGAGACTCGGAGAGAGGTCAGACAGCACACTGTCGAAATTATTTTTGTTGATATTGACTTTCGGCCGCTCTGACAGCGGACGCTGCTCCTTGCCGTTGCTGTAGTCCCCCATCAGCATGAGCTTCAGCGGAAGTTCCACCTTGCGCTGGGCGCCGCCTGTATGCAGATCTAGCTTGATATTGACTCGTGCCTTTGGCACCTCATTTTGAAAACTATTTGAAGCCATGCCGCCTCCTGCAAACCGGGATTCCTGGAGGGACCAGCGCTCTCTGAAAAGCGCCACCCAACCCCAACAAAACGGATCAAATATAATTGAGTGAATTTCGAGATAACGTTTGACCAGCAGCACTACCCGGAAGTGCTTCACTGACAAACATGATGCATATTTTCTTGCTGCGCTAGCCCCTTTTAAAAATAGGGAATGTTCCTACACCTCATGGCTTAAATGCCCACAACCTCCGAGCCGGCATGCCGAATCACCAAAGCTGCATTCAAAAAATGCAGCCCTAGCACTATCGATGAGCTGATCCATATCAATGAAATATCAACAGTGAAACGATTTCCTGTCATGCACTAGGCGAGTATTATTTTCATCCCATCACACTTAATCGGCAATTTCGTACAACCTGGGTGTCGGAAATTTTATGTTCGGGCATCACATTAGCGAGAGGTGCGTGTATATCAACCAAAACATATGCCTGCGTGACCTGTCCCAAATCTCTAAAGAGCTGCCAGAGCAGTTCGGTGATGCCTGACAGCTGCGGAAGCTATCGAGGATGCCCCCGGCGTTTGGGGTCATTTCCCGAACGATGAAGCAGCTACCCACCTGATCTGGCTGGGGCTGAGAAACTTCACGGGAAACTGGGGCTCAGCAGCGCACGCTTGGCAAGTGCGATGAATCAATTCGCAATTTTGTACGAGGATCGGTGCATCAGGCCAACCTGGTGAAAATCAGGGCCTGCCGGACGGCAGGCCGCTACCGGCCTGCACACAAAAACTGACGCTCCCCCGCGATGGGCCGCGCAGCGGCCCCGGCTTTATAACGCCTAGACTGGCCCCCTGCCCTACAAGGCCCCATACACCCATCACCGCAGATCACGCGTGCAGCACTGATCCCACGCTCCACCTGCCATCAGCCGCGCCCCTGATCCTTCACCCAATCGAGCATCCCACCTGGCACGATCAGCTCGTGCCGAGCCCTGGAACACGCCGTATACAACCCCGCCAGCAGCCGGGCGCGCTCGTTGCGGTTGCCTGGCACCTGTTGCGGCACCATCAGCTCTGGCGACACCATCACCCGCGCGAACTCCATGTTCCTCACATCCCTGACCCGCCCCAGGAACAGCTTGGGCGCTTTGTCCCAGCGGTAGCGGCTCTTGGCCTTGGCAAAATGCTGCGAGGTATATCCCTTGCCCAGCATCGAAGCCACAGCGATGAACGCCTTGTCGTCCCCTTTGTGCTCGGCCAGCGCCTGCCAGCTGGCGTACCGGAACAGCATCGGGTGCCGCGGCCGTGTACCGTGGCGGTACAGCTCGATGCAGTCTTCGACAAACAGCTCGAAGTCCTTGCGTGCCCCGTGCAGCATCACGAACGCAACGCCAAGATGCGTCAGGCGCTGGAACCAACCGAACAGGCCCCATTCGTCCTCGACGATCAAGGCCGTGGGCTGCTGGGGCACGGTCACGCTGTCGAAGAAACTGACGCGTGTGTAATGCTCGGCACTGCCGCTGAACGCGGCCTGGATGGCAGCCGGATGCGCTTGAATCAACGGGTTGAGCACATTGTCCATGGCCGGCCCGACCCGCAATGAATGGTCGATGTAGCGTTGACGAATGAACCCACCATGATGGGCGCTAAGGCCATTGAGGTTCTGCAACTCGTCACCCAGCGCAATCACCGATTGTGGGCTACGGTCGAGCACCTCGAGCATGGGCGCTGACAATTCGTGGGCTTCGTCCACGATGACGTGGGTATATCGCGCATCGATCAGGTAGCCGGTCAGGGCAAGCAATTTGACCCGGTGATAATCGCGCAGCGGCAACTGAATATCCCTGGCCGGGGGGCGGATCAGCGCCTGCCAGTAAAGGCGCGCCGTTTCGAGCAGCACGTGCTGGTCCAGCGGCGTGATACCCGGTACGGACGACGGCAAATGGTGCAAGTCAATCTGCGCGTCGCCACTGTGACAAAAGGCGCGCACCGCGCGTACGCACACGCCCACCACGTCGACGGCGGCCAGCGGCCCGACGTCGGGCAAGCCGAGCCAGCGCACGATCTGCGCCTCCTGCGGTCGCCAGGACTGCCGGGTGCGGTACGGGTCACGCAATCGCCAGCCGGTGCGGGTCAGGTCGCGGTTTAAAAGCTCATCGGCCAGTTGCCCGAATGTCATGGCCGTGTAGGCCTTTGCATCCTTTACCCGCGCCTGCAGCGCCCGCAGCTGCCCCTCGGTCAGGGCCAGCAGCAAGGTGCGCTGCGGATCGAGCAACCTGGCGAACTGATGAATCAGAAAGGTCTTGCCGGTGCCTGCAAAACCCTGCACAGCCACCGATTCGTCCACCCCGCTGAGAAACTCACGCAACAGACGGTTTTGCTGATCACTGAGCCTAAGATCGCTGGCCAGCGACGGCAGGTGTACGGCATGCAGGGGCGTGACGCGCTGCCGGTACAGATCGGCGAACTGGTAGTTCCACTGCCCCTGATCGTCCAGCAACTCGTCCGGCGCATGAGCAACCTCAGGCGACAACAGCGCAACACCATTTTCGCCCAGCATGCCCAGGCCCATGGCGAACACTTCGCGGTCGAATTGCTGCTGCACCTGCGCCTGAAAACGCCCGGGCGCTGCCTGCTCGACCTGCTGGGCAATGCGCAGCACCTCGGCGAAGCGCCGCTCCTGGGCGTCGGCCGTGAGCGGCGTCCGTTGACTGGCCAGACGCTGGACAAACAGCACGGCAGCCGCTTGCAGCACACTGGCAGAGACAAGTGGATCGGCACAGGTGCCGGCGGCGAGGTTGTCGGCCTGGTCACTGGGCAAAGGCAGGTAGAACATCGGCACCTCAGGTGTTTATAAGGGCGGCACGATAGCAACTTTATCGCCCTGATGCAGGCACCAAACACCCGAGGACCGTCCTGCCGTAATGCGGGGGCTGCTCAACCCTTGGCGCGCCGCAGCGTGTCGCTGGGAAGTTCCTTGAACAAATGCCTGTAACTGTTTGAAAACCTTCCTAAATGCCAGAATGACCACCGCATCGCTACTTCGGCCACCGTGCCGCTGGCCCCATTGAGCAGATCCCGCCGGGCGCCGTTCAGGCGTCTTAGCCGCAACCAGTGCGCAGGGGTCATCCCTGTGAAGGCCTTGAATGCCTGTTGCAATTGGCGCAGCGAAACGCCTGCAACGCTGGCCAGCTCGACTAGGTTCAGGGTCTGCTCGGGGCAATCGGCGGCCCAGTCACTGACACGGCGCATGATGGCCCTTGCCTCCCCCCGCTGCCCCAATGCCACGCCCTGCAGGCGCTGGCAGGCGTTATCCAGAATGAACAGGCAATCCTGCAGCAGTTGCTCGGCCAGGGCTTGCCCCTGCACACAGCCCTGTGACTGCCCCAGGTGGGTGAGCGTGGCGCTGAGCCAACTGCCGAACAGCGCCGTTTGCCCGCTGCCCAGCGGCACCATGAACAGGCCATCAAGGCGTTCGAGGTTAAGCCCATGGCTGAGCAGGAAGGCCTGCTCGAACACCACGGCCACTTCCTGGTAGTGCTCGGGGGTGATCCAGATGTTGCGGGTATGCTCATTGAGCAGGTACAGGTTGTTCTCGCTTCGGTCGAAGCAGAAGGTCAGCGAGCCCGAAGGCGGTCGAAAGAATTGTTCCACCCGGGTGTTGAGCCGCTCTTCGTACACCTGCAGCCCGTCCAGTCCCAGACAGCGCAGCTCGCCGCTGAAATGACCCGGCGACATTTGCCGGTAGTGCTGCTGCCACCCAGGTGTGACGCGGATCTGCTCGGTAACATCGTGAGTGTGGTAAGCCTGGACCTGCAAGGCATCTGCGGTATTCACGCGACATCCTTTGTGCACTCTTATGGTGCATTCGACAGCGTAGAAAGTGGATAGATCGTAGCCGGGACTGCGACCAAGATAGTCGCCAGCGCGTCGACTGGGAAGCCAATGCCTGTTCACCTGTGATGCCGCGCACTCACCGATAACCTCAAGAGGTCCGTATGAACGCCCCCTTCGATCAGCTGTCCGCCTGGCTGAAAGAGCACCGCATCACCGAGGTCGAATGCGTCATCAGCGACTTGACCGGCATCGCCCGCGGCAAAATCGCCCCTACCGCCAAGTTCCTGCACGAACGGGGCATGCGCCTGCCCGAGAGCGTACTGTTGCAGACCGTCACCGGCGACTATGTCGACGATGACATCTATTACAGCCTGCTCGATGCGGCCGACATCGACATGATCTGCCGGCCTGACCCCAGTGCGGTGTACCAAATTCCCTGGGCCATCGAGCCGACCGCCATCGTGATCCATGACACTTTCGACAAACAGGGCAACCCGATCGAGCTGTCACCTAGAAACGTTCTCAAGAAAGTGCTGCAACTGTATGCCGATAAAGGCTGGCAACCCATCGTAGCCCCTGAGATGGAGTTCTACCTCACCCAGCGCTGCGAAGACCCGGACCTGCCATTGCAGGTGCCGCTGGGCCGCTCCGGGCGTGCCGAGAGTGGGCGCCAGTCGTTCTCCATTGACGCGGCCAACGAGTTCGACCCCTTGTTCGAGGACGTCTACGACTGGTGCGAACTGCAGGGGCTGGACCTGGACACCCTGATCCATGAAGACGGCCCGGCGCAGATGGAGATCAATTTCCGCCACGGTGACGCGCTTGACCTGGCCGACCAGATCACGGTGTTCAAGCGCACCATGCGCGAAGCGGCCCTCAAGCACAACGTGGCGGCCACGTTCATGGCCAAGCCCATCACCGATGAACCCGGCAGTGCCATGCACCTGCACCAAAGCGTGCTCGACGTGGCCACGGGCAAGCCGGTGTTCGCCAACGATGACGGGAGCATGAGCCAGTTGTTCCTGCACCACATCGGCGGTCTGCAACGGTACATACCCAAGTTGCTGCCGATGTTCGCCCCCAACGTCAACTCGTTCCGCCGGTTCTTGCCGGACACCTCCGCCCCGGTCAACGTCGAGTGGGGCGAAGAGAACCGCACCGCGGGCCTGCGCGTTCCCACGTCCACGCCCGAGTCGATGCGCGTGGAAAACCGCTTGCCGGGCGCAGATGCCAACCCTTACCTGGCCATCGCCGCCAGCCTGCTGTGCGGCTATCTGGGCATGGTCGAGCAGATCGACCCCAGCGCGCCGGTCCAGGGCCGGGCTTACGAACGGCGCAACCTGCGCTTGCCGATCACCATCGAGGATGCGCTGCAGCACATGGAAGACTGCCAGACCGTGCAACAGTACCTGGGCAAGTCATTCGTGCAGGGCTACGTGGCGGTCAAGCGCGCCGAGCATGAGAACTACAAGCGCGTCATCAGCTCATGGGAGCGCGAGTTCCTGATGCTGAGCGTCTGATCCTGCAGGGGCCGCAGCGCGGCCCCTTAGCACCGCACACCCACAACAATGCCAACGAGGTGTCGTCATGCATTACCTGAAAGCCCTGATCCCTTCTGCATTCACCCTGTTGTTCGCGGCCACCAGCCAGGCAGCGCCGACGGTCAGCGTGTACAACTGGACCGACTATATCGGTGACACGACGCTGGCGGACTTTCAGGCCAGCACCGGTATCAAGGTGGTGTACGACGTGTTCGACTCCAATGAGACCCTCGAAGGCAAGCTGCTGGCAGGTCGCACCGGCTATGACGTGGTGGTGCCGTCCAACCACTTCCTGGCACGCCAGGCTCAGGCCGGCGCCTTCCTGCCGCTCGATCGCAGCAAGCTGACCAACTGGCAGCACCTGGACCCCAAGCTGCTCAAGTTGCTGGAGCAGAACGATCCCGGTAACCGCTATGCAGTGCCCTACCTATGGGGGACCAACGGCATCGGCTACAACGTGGACAAGGTCAAGGCAGCCTTGGGCATCGATCGGGTGGACTCCTGGGCGGTGCTGTTCGAGCCCGAAAACCTCAAGAAACTCAAGCAGTGCGGCGTGGCCTTCATGGACTCGCCCGATGAGCTGTTCCCGGCCATGCTCAACTACCTGGGCATGGACCCGCGCAGCGAGAACACAGCGGACTATCCCAAGGCCGAGGCGCGCCTGCTGGCCCTGCGGCCCTATATCACCTACTTCCATTCCTCCAAGTACGTCTCGGACCTGGCCAACGGCAATATTTGCATCGCCTTTGGCTATTCGGGCGACGTGTTCCAGGCTGCCAACCGCGCGGCAGAGGCCAACAATGGTGTGAAGATCGCCTACAGCATTCCCAAGGAGGGCAGCAACCTGTGGTTCGACCTGCTGGCCATCCCCAAGGATGCCAACAACCCCGAGCAGGCCCTGGCCTTCATCAACTACCTGCTCGACCCACAGGTGATCGCCAAGGTCAGTGCGACGGTCGGTTATGCCAATGCCAACCCCGATGCCAAGGCATTCATGGACCCGGCGTTGGTGAACAACCCCGAGGTCTACCCACCCCAGCAGGTGCTGGACAAGTTGTACATCTCCACGACACAAAGCCCGAAGATCATGCGCCTGATGACGCGCGCCTGGACCAAGACCAAGTCCAATCGCTGAGTGAGCCTTACCCATGCCTTTATCTGCCGAACATGCCGCGTCCTACTATGCGGCCACTGCCCGTGATACAACCCGCTATCCGTACCTCGACGGCGAAGTCGATGCCGATGTGTGCGTCGTCGGCGGCGGCCTGACAGGGGTCAACACCGCACTGGAACTCGCCGAGCGCGGCCTGTCGGTGGTGCTGCTCGAAGGCCGGCGCGTGGGTTGGGGTGCCAGCGGGCGCAATGGCGGCCAGCTGATCCGTGGCATCGGCCATGATGTCAACGGCTTCGCTCGGTACGTGGGCGAGGACGGCGTGAGGTATCTGAAGCAGGCAGGCATCGACTCGGTGACCTTGGTGGCTGAGCGCATCGCCCGCCACGGCATAGCATGCGACCTGCGCTGGGGCTTCTGCGAGCTGGCCAATACCCCCGCCCAGTTCGCTGCCTTTGCCGCCGAGCAGCAGGAGCTGGCGGCCTTGGGCTACCAGCCTCACACCTACCGGGTGCCGGCAGAGCGCCTGCGCGAAGTGGTTGGCAGCGACCGTTATGCAGGCGGCATGGTGGACATGGGCTCAGGGCACCTGCACCCATTGGATCTGGTGCAGGGCGAAGCCCGAGCGGCGCAGTCCCTGGGGGTGCAGATCTTTGAACAGAGCCCGGTGCTGCGCATTGACCATGGCTCCACCGTAACGGTGCACACCGCGCACGGCAAGGTACGCGCTGCCAGCCTGGTACTGGGTTGCAATGCCCACCTTGAGGGCCTGGAGCCCAGGCTCAGCGGCAAGGTGCTGCCAGCGGGTAGCTACGTGGTCGTGACCGAGCCACTGGAGGAAACGGTCGCAATGTCGCTCATTCCCCAAGACATGGCCCTGTGTGACCAGAAAGTGGGGCTGGATTACTATCGCCTGACCGTCGACCGGCGCTTGCTGTTCGGCGGTGCCTGCCACTACTCCGGGCGCGATCCCCGCGATATCGCCGCGTACATGCGGCCCAAGGTGCACCGGGTGTTCCCGCAGTTGGGCGAAGTGCGCATCGACTATCAATGGGGCGGCATGATCGGCATCACGGCCAACCGCTTCCCACAGGTCGGGCGACTGCGTGATCATCCCAACGTCTACTACGCCCAGGGTTATTCGGGCCATGGGCTGAACGTCACACACTGGACGGCCAGGCTGCTTGCCCAGAGCATCGCGCTGGGGCAAAGCAAGGGGCTGGATGTGTTCAGCGCCGTGCCCCACCTCACGTTCCCCGGCGGCAGAGCGCTGCGCTCGCCCCTGCTGGCCCTTGGCATGTTGTGGTACCGGCTGCGCGAGGCCCTGGGGTGAAGACGTTCAGGTACAGGCCATGGGCCATGTGGTAGTCTGCGCCCCTCGAAATGCATGGTCGCGCCGACCATGCCAAAAGGAAGCGGGCCACCCGGCCCAGGCCAGATCAGGACCCCTCCCATGCTGTTTCACAAGAACATCAACGCCCTGCGGGCGTTGGCCGTCATATCGGTCGTGCTGTACCACTTCAAGATCCCGGGGTTCTCGGCCGGGTTTCTCGGCGTGGATGTGTTCTTCGTGATTTCGGGCTACCTGATGACCCGGATCATCGTGAGCGGCCTGGACAAGCAGCAGTTCTCGCTAATCGGTTTCTACGCGGCCAGGGCCAGGCGAATCATTCCGGCCCTGCTGGGGTTGTGCATCGCCCTGGCCGTGTTCGGGTATTTCTTTCTGGCAACGGACGACTACCGGGAGTTGCTGCGCACCAGCAAGGAAAGCCTGCTGTTCACGTCCAACCATTATTTCGCCCGTGACGGCAGTTATTTCGATGCACCGCTTCAGGAAAACTGGCTGCTGCACACCTGGTCGCTGTCGGTGGAGTGGCAGTTCTACTTGATCTATCCCGTGATCGTGATGGGCCTGCACAACGTGTGCGCACCGCCTACCTTCAAGCGGCTTGTGTTGGCGCTTGGTGCCGCCTCGCTGGTGTTCTCGGCGCTCTACAGCCCAGGCCATCCGGTCGCATCGTTCTTCCTGCTGCCTACCCGAGCCTGGGAAATGCTCGCCGGTGCTCTGGTGTTCCTGTATCCGCTCGCGCTTTCGCCCAGGGCGGCGGCACTGTGCGAAGCCCTGGGCCTTGCACTGATTGCAGGCGCCCTGGCACTGCTGCCCCACGACGCTACCTGGCCGGGTTACCTGGCCCTGATACCGGTGATCGGCACCCTGCTGGTGATCCACGCCAATGCCAACAGCCTGTTCGCACGCAACCGGGCACTGGCATTTCTGGGCAAGACGTCTTATTCGATCTACCTCTGGCATTGGCCATTGGTGGTGTTGCTCTATACCTGCGGGCTGCTGCAAGACTGGCGCGCGGTGACCTGTGCGGTGCTGTTGTCGGTTGCGCTGGGCGCGGCGTCCTATGGGTTGATCGAAAGCAGGACACGCGCCCTCAAGCGCCCGGTACTGGGCCTTGCCCGTTACGCAGGCATGGGCCTGGTGTGGGTGGCGGCGGCAGGGGCCGTGGCCTCGGCAATCAAGCACAACCCGCAACTGCGCTGGGCCCACGATGACGGCAAGCCGGAGTACGACAGCAAGCTGTACGCACAGCACTGCGACACCAACCCGTATGGGGCCGCACAGTGCGTATTGGGCACCGGCGATATCTCGGCCCTTCTGCTGGGCGACAGCCATGCCCAATCCACCGCTGCGGCCTTGATGCTGGAAAACCCCGGCGCGGCGATGGGCTGGGCACGGGCCGGCTGCCCTACCCTGATCGACTTCGAAATGGGCGACAAGGACGTCGAGCAGCACTGCAAAGCCTTCAACGCCGACAAGTTCGCCCAACTGGCCACGGACTACCCTGGCGTACCCTTGTTCCTGTTCAGCCGCGCAGCGCTGTATACCGACCAGCGCCGGCACAGTGGCTATAGCGTCTACTTCAACGGCGACAAGCACCAAAGCGGCCCGCAATTCGAGCAGCAGTTCATCCAGACCTACACCCAAACGGTGTGCATGCTGGCACAAAATCGCCCGGTGTACATCGTCAAGCCGGTGCCGGAAATGCCGTTCAGTGTCTACAAGGGCCTGACCCTGCAGCACCGGCTTCTGGGCATGAACAGCGACATCGTCACGCCTGTGAGCGATTACCAGGCCCGCAACCGCCTGGCCCTGGAAGCCATCGAGACGGCGGCCGAACGCTGCCACGCAGGTATCGTTGACCCGGTGCCCTACCTCTGCCCGGACGGCAAGTGCATGGGTTCAAAGGACGGCAGGCCGCTGTACTTCGATGACAACCACTTGATTGACGCGGGCAACGAACAACTCAAGGGCCTGTTCAAACAGGCCATGCACAGCAGCCCGGGTTCGACTGCCCTGCGCTGAAGCGCAGGGTGCTCAACACTCCACGAACGCAACGGCCAGGCCGCCGCGAGAAGTTTCCTTGTAGTTGGCGTGCATGTCCGCACCGGTGTCGCGCATGGTGCGGATGACGCGGTCCAGGGAAATGAAGTGTTCCCCGTCACCGCGCAGCGCCATCTGCACAGCGTTGATCGCCTTGACCGCGGCGATGGCATTGCGCTCGATGCAGGGCACCTGAACGAGGCCGCCGACCGGGTCACAGGTCAGGCCCAGGTTGTGCTCCAGCGCAATTTCAGCGGCATTTTCCAGCTGCGGGGGCGTAGCGCCCAGCAGCTGCGCCAGGCCTGCGGCTGCCATCGAGCACGCTGAGCCCACCTCGCCCTGGCAGCCCACCTCGGCACCGGAAATTGACGCATTCTTCTTGCACAGGATGCCCACGGCCGCAGCCGCCAGGAGGAAATCCACCACGTCGTCATCGCAGGCGCCGGGGTTGAATTTCATGAAGTAGTGCAACACGGCCGGGATGATGCCGGCCGCGCCATTGGTGGGTGCGGTGACCATGCGCCCACCGGCGGCATTCTCTTCATTGACCGCCAAGGCGAACAGGTTGACCCACTCCATGGCGCTCAAGGTAGAGCCGATGACGTTGGGCTTGCCCTGCTCCTGCAAGCTGCGGTGCAGCTTGGCCGCCCGGCGCTTGACCTGCAAGCCGCCCGGCAATACGCCCTCGTTGCGCAGCCCATTGTCGACGCACTCGCGCATGGCCGCCCAGATGCGCAACAGCCCGTCGCGCACCTGCGCCTGGGGCCGCCACGCGCATTCGTTAGCCATCATCAACTGCGCAACGCTCAGGCCATGCTGGCTACACAGCGCCAGCAGCTCGGCTGCGCTGTCGAACTCGTAAGGCAGCGTGACGGTTGGCGACAGGCCCACCGGCGCGGTCAGCTCGGCCTCCTCGACAATGAACCCGCCGCCTACCGAATAGTAGGTCTGGTGCAGCAGGCTGGCATGCTGGTCGAACGCCTCCAGGCGCATGGCGTTGGGGTGATAGGGCAGGTTTTCATCGAGCAGCAGCAGGTCGCGGGCGTAGTCGAACGCCACAGGATGGCTACCGTCGAGCATCAGGCAATGCTCTTGCAACACTTGGCCGATGCGCGCATCGATGCTGGCAGGGTCGATGCGGTCTGGCCATTGTCCCATCAGGCCCAGCAGGCAGGCTCGATCAGTGGCATGGCCCACGCCAGTGGCGGACAGCGAACCATACAGGCGTACTTCGACACGCTGGGTGCTGTTGAGCAAGCCTTGCTCGCGCAGCGCTTGGGCAAACGTGGCGGCGGCGCGCATGGGGCCGACCGTATGCGAACTGGATGGGCCGATACCGATTTTGAAAAGGTCGAAAACACTGATAGCCATGCTAATACCTGACGGGCGGTTGCTGCTGCCAAAACGCCCAACACTTGAAAACCTCAGGCGCACAGGCCCGTTTCGCGAGATACTGCGCCCCTGTGCTACAAATGACCAACGAAACTTCCTAAGCCAGCCTTTAGCAGGACTAAACCATGAGACGCCAACTGACAGGGCAATCCTTCGTCTGGCTGCACGTGTTCGCCTGTGCCGCCCGTCACCTGTCGTTCACCCGCTGCGCCGAGGAGCTGCATATCACCCCCGGGGCCGTAAGCCAGCAGATGCGCCAACTGGAGGAGCGCCTGGGTTATCGGCTGTTCCTGCGCCGCGCCCGTGGCGTGGAACTGAGCGCCGAAGGCCAGCGCCTGGCTCAGACGGTGGCGGACGCCTATGGCAGCATCGAGGCAGAACTGGTGCGCCTGGATGCAGGTGAAATACGCGGCACCGTACGGGTGCGCTCGATCCCCTCGTTCCTGGCCAAGTGGCTGACCCCGCGGCTGTCACGTTTCCAGCAACGCTACCCCGACATCGAGCTGCGGCTGGTGGCCGAGGACAGCGCACAGGCCCTGACGCCTGGGGATTTTGACCTGGCGATCGACCTCAACGACGGCAGCTACCCCGGCATGCTGTCGACGCCGCTTCTGGCCGAGCAGATCTTCCCGGTCTGCTCCCCAGCCCTGCTGCGTGGGCGTCCCCCGCTGCACGGGCCAGCGGACTTGGTGCACTACCCGTTGCTGCACGACATCACGGCCTGGCGAGGCAGCTCGGAATATGCCGAATGGGAGTTCTACCTGGAAGGCATCGGTGCGCCTGCGCAAGCCGTACGGCGTGGCCACACCTTCAACCGCAACCACCTGACCATCGAGGCGGCCATTGCGGGCCTTGGCGTGGCCATTGCCCGGCGTACCCTGCTCAACGACGAACTGGAGCGTGGCGCGCTGATCGTGCCATTCGGGGTCGCCATCCCCAACCACAAGCGCTACGTGGTGCACTACCCGCCTGGCGGGTTGAACCAGCCCGGCGCACGTGCGGTACACGACTGGCTGGTGGCAGAAGCGCAGGCGTTTCGAGAATTGCATCCCCTGACTGGCGCACCGCAAGATCTGTAGCGCAAAACACCCAGCCTGTCTGGCTTGGGTCGCTAGTACGCCTGCTTGCCGGTGAAGGCGTTTAGGGTGCGCACCAGGATCACGAAATCCAACCACAGGGACCAGTTGTTGATGTACTCGATGTCCGAATCGACACGCTGGATCATCTGCTCGATGTCCTTAGTTTCACCCCTGAAGCCCCGCACCTGGGCAAGGCCGGTCATGCCTGGCTTGATGTTGTGGCGCGCGAAATAGTCGACGATGTCCTGGGAGTACAAGGTGTCATGCTGCAATGCATGGGGCCTGGGGCCAACCAATGACATCTCGCCCGTCAGTACATTGAACAACTGCGGCAGCTCATCGAGGCTGGTGCGCCGGATGAAGGCGCCGACCCGGGTCAGGCGCGGGTCGTTTTTCTGTGCCTGCTTGATCTGCCCGGCTTCGGGCTGGTGAACATGCATGCTGCGAAATTTCCAGATCCGAAACGATTCCCCGGTCCAGCCCGTGCGTTCCTGGCGAAAGAACACCGGGCCTGGGCTGTCGAGCTTGATCGCCAGGGCCACAGCCAGCAACACCGGCGATGCACACAGCAGAATCAGTGCCGCCAGGACACGATCCTCGAGGTTCTTCAGGAACAGGCTCATGCCGGTCAACGGGGTTTCAGACAGGGTCAGGACAGGAATACCGGCGATTTCGCGCACGCTATGGTTGATCAGGCGCAGGGAGAAAATGTCGGGCACCCAGTTCACTGCGATGCACTTGTCGAGCAGTTTGAAATAGACGTCGCTGATGACTTGCGAGCCTCCCAGTGGCGTCACCAGGTAGACCGTGCGGATGCCATGCTGGGCGACGATGCCGTCCAAATCGCTGATATGCCCCAGCACCGGCAGGCGCTGCTTGCCGTGCTCGACGTCGTCGCCGTGCGGCGCGGCTTCTGCGGTCAACACGCAGCCTACCACCCGCTCCCCGAACCAGGGGTTGCTGCTGATTTTCTGATAGAGGAAATTAGCCAGGTCACCGTCGCCGATGATCAGGGCGTTCTCAAGGCGAGCGTGGGCGGTAAAGCGTTTTTGCAGTTCACGCACGGCAACATGCAGAAACAGCTGGGCGATGTAGCCGATAACGAACAATTCCACCACCAACAGCCGTGAATAGGTTTCGCTCTGCTTGGTCAGAAAGGCCATGACCACCAGAAAGCAGAACGTTGCCGACCATGCCTTGAACAGCCGGAACGCCTTGATCGACAGCCCGACGTTGGTGCGATAGATGGCGTAGTGATCGTAGATGACCGCCAGTGCCCCGATCAGCAACAGCAACATGATGACGTAGTCGGACGTGATGTAGCCGAACTGGTCGTAGATCAGGTACCAGGCAATGCCGGTCACCGCCACGCCATCCAGACCGGCTTGCACGGCGTTGCTGACGCTGCTTCTGCGCTGAAGCAAAGACCGGCTGCTTCGGGGTTCGAACACCATTTCAGACCTCATCGATGGGTACATGGCCAGGGCCTGTAATCGCCCTTTGATACTGAAGGACAGCGTTGGCGAAACCGGTACAGCAGCAGGCGCGCGCGGGTGTCTGTAGCGGTGATATCACTGTAGCAGCCCGTCCTTGGCTGCGCGGTAACTTCGGGCGACCGCGCCATGTCGTCAGCCGCCAGGATGCAGCGCTCGCCCTGCCCGGGCGAACCGCCGGGCGCGTAACAGGAACAGCGGGTTGCCCACCACGTAGCGCATGAACAGCCGCCGGGGCTCGCACAGCAAGCGGTACAGCCACTCTGCACCCAGCCGCCTGACCCAGGCCGGTGCGCGATGGACCTTGCCGCCCATGAAGTCCAACACGGCGCCGCCGCAAACGATCGTGCACACAAGGCCCGTGCCTTTGAGCGCAGCCGCCACGGCCTCCTGCTTGGGCATGCCCATGCCTAGCAGGATCAGATCCGGCCGATGCTCGGTCGCCAGGTGCAGGTACGTCGACACGTCGGCGAAGCCGTCATGCACCGAAACCGGCGTGACGCCATAGGTGGCAACGCAGCACTGAACAGCCTGCCCCAGATAAGGCTGGCGGGTGCCCCAGAAGGCCACGCGGCGGCCTGCGTAGGCGTGCACCAGCCGAGGAATGAAATCCGTCCCGTTCATGTTCAACCCTGGCGCCAACCCGAGCTGACGGTACAGCATCGCCATGCCCGAGCCATCGCGCAGCAGCACATCGGCGCCCAGCAGCGCCTCGCCATAGGCGTCATCGCGAACGACCAGGTTCATGGCATGGGCATTGACGAAGCCCAGCACGGTCGGGGCTACAGGGGCACCCAAGGCGTGCAGCAGGCGCTCAGCAGCCTCGCTATCCTCGACCACCTGCAGCTGGTCGATCACCGCGTGCCACCGTGCTGGCCACTGCTTTGCGGCCATCAATCGTCCTCCCGGCGGGAGCGCACCCACTCCACCTGGCGCTTGATCAGAAAGCCCACGTAAACCGGCACCTTGCGCAAGGCGTAGAACGGCGCATACAGCAGCACCGAGAACGGGATCACGTCGCGGCAGAATCGTGCCCAGGCCAGCAGCACGGCAAGCGCCAGTAGCAGCAACGCACTCAGCGCCATCCAGGCAGGTGTCGCCACGTCTGCTACGGCGTAGGCCACCCAGGTAAGGGCGTTGAGCCCCAGCAACATCAGGACCAGCAGGGCCAGCGGAGGCACCAGCACGTCCAGCGTCAAACCGGCCAAGGCCACGTTGCGCTGGCTGAAGGCAGCCCAGGCGCGACGGGGCGCATCGGCCAGCATCAGCCCCAGGTGCCCGTGCTCCCAACGCGTGCGCTGGCTGTTAAGGCCTTGCTCACTGGTCGGGAACTGACTGGTGACCAGCGCCTGCGGGCAGAACAACGGCGGCGTGCCCCGCTGGCAGAGGTCAAGGCCCAATTTCACGTCTTCGACCAGATGCCCGTTGGCCAGGTCCACGGCGGCCAAGTCCTGCCACGGGAACGCCATGCCCGAGCCCATGAGCTGGCAGGGCAAGCCCACCCGTGCCCAGCCACGGGGCCGGACCAGGTTCTTGACCCGCCAGGCGAACTCGGCCACCTGCACCTTGAGACCGGCACCTGCCGGCGCCTTCATGAGGTACAGCGCCTGCACCGGCCGGCCGCTCTGCGCGCAGCGAAGGGCCAGTTGTTCGAGCGCCCCTTGCTCAGCACGGCAATCGGCATCGACGATGATCACCACCTGGGGCGGGTCGGCGGCCAGGTGACGCATACCGAAGTCCAGCGCATAGCCTTTACCCCGGCGCAAGGCATCCTGACGCACAACCACTTCAGCACCGCCCTCCTCGGCCCGTCGCGCTGTGTCGTCGCTGCAGTTGTCGGCCACGACCAGCAGGCGGTCACCGGCTTGCAGTTGCGGCACCAGGCTCGCGAGCGTGGCGGCGATGATGCTGGCCTCGTCATGGGCCGGGACCAGCACGGCAACCTGCGGGCGCGCCCGGGCAGCGACGGGTTGCGCACGAGCGGGAAGGTAGGCCAGCAACACCTGCCCCAGCAGCACCAGCACCGGAACCGAGACTAGGAGCGCCAGCCCCCCCAGTAAGAACGTCAATACAGTGATCATGCCGTTGCCTTGAAATACTCGGCCAGCCGGGCCGCCTCAGTGTCCACATCATGCCGCTCCAACACCCGCGCATGGCCGGCTGCGCCCATCCGCTGCAGCGTCTCGACCGGCTGCCGGAGGCAGTCAGCCATGGCTTCGGTCAATTGTTCGACGTCCCCCGCTGGCACCAGCCAGCCGTTCTCGCCAGGGCGCACCAGTTCGGGGATACCTGCCACATAGGTGCTCAGCACAGGACGACGCAGCGCCATGGCCTCCATCAAGACCACGGGCAACCCTTCGGCGAAGCTGGGCAGCACCAAGGCACGCGCCGCAAGCATGTGCTCGCGCACCTGCTCACTGCCGATCCAGCCGGTGATGCACACCTGTTGCTGCAAGCCATGATGGGCGATCAACCGCTCTATCTCGCCGCGCATCTCGCCATCACCGGCCAGCACCAGTTCGAAGGCGATGGAACGCGCCGCCAGCCGGGACGCGGCCTCCAGCAGCAGTAACTGGCCTTTCTGCTCGCACAGGCGGCCCACGCAAACCAGTCTCGGGGCCTGGGGTATCGCCACGCTGGGCACCTCATGAAACGCGCGTTCCAGACCGCAATGCACCACCTTGACCTTCGGCCAGTTGGCGTGGGCCACCCAGCGATATAGCTGGCTGCGTCCGTAGGCACTGACAGCCGCTACGAACGCTGCACGGTCGACCTTGTCGCCCAGGTGCAGGAACTGCGGCTTGTCGAACTCCTCCGGTCCGTGGACGGTGAAACTGAACGGCGGCCCACCCAGTGCGTGGACAAGCATGACGACTTCAGCGGAGTTGGTGCCAAAGTGGGCATGAACGTGGGAGGCTCCGCTTTGCTGCAGCCAGAGCAGTACCTGGCAGGCTTCAGCCAGGTATACCAGGTGATACGGCCAGGCGCGGTCCGCCCTGTATCCCATGCGCAAGGCCAGGCTCAGGGTTTGGCAGAAACGCCGTGGTTGTGCCCGCAGCACGCGCCAGAGCGGTTTGAGCAAACCCGCCAGCCCATGCTGCAGCACATACACCGTTTTGGCTTTCTCGCAGACATCCTCAGGGTCCTGCAACTGGGCGTCCCATCCGCGCAGGGCAATGCGCTGAACCGTAATGCCCAGGCGTTCAATCGCCAGGATTTCGCGCCGTATGAAACTGTGACTCACCTTCGGGTACTGATTGACGAAGTAAGCAATACGCATACGAATCCAGATCCAAACCCGCTTGATGACACACCACGCCCGACAAGCCTTATGTACGGCCTTCTGTCAGGGGCGGAGCGTCCACTGCCGATGCATGCCCAGCGCATGCATCCCCTTGTAGTTCTTGTAGTTCATGGTTGCCGGCAGCGCCTGCCAAAGCCTTGTGCATGCGCGTGAAAACACTGTCGAGCAAAGCTTGCCGGCGGCGGTACATCGCCCGTTTCTTGGCGGGAATGTCCGATTCGGCGCGCTGTGCAGCCACCAGGGGTAGCTCGAAAAAACCGTTGCAGGGTGCCGGCTGGCCGCCGTGGTCCTGCCAGATAGCATCGTAGTCGGCCGCCAGTTCACGGGCGGTGTCGGCGCCAAAATAGCGATGACGGTGGTGCCTGCAGCCGTCGCTGACGGCCAGTATGCGATCGACCGAGAGCGAGCGCGCCAGGCACTTGAGCGCTTCGAGCACCAGGCTGCGCGGGCGCAGGCCTTCGAAATGCTTGGTCAGGTCGCGGTAGATGGCCAGGGACGTTTCACTGTCGATGCCTTTGTGGATGCCTTGCACCGCGCCGATGAAAAGCGTCAACCTGTTCCCGTCATTACACAGGGTGAAGGCCAGTGACGCGACCCGCAGGTCGCCCTGAAACAGGTTCAGGACCAACTCGCCTTCGCGCTTGAACCAGATCGGCCGGTCCAGCACCAGGCTGCAGGCCGGTGAATGGTCCCCCAGGTCGCACAACACGCGGCGCTCATCGCGGCTTGTGACCAGCAGCACCGGCGCTTTAGCAGTCACCACTTCGAAATGCGAGGCCACGGCATCGAGCCGTTGGGCCACGTTCCAGCCGCTGCTGATGTAGGGCCATTGCACCATGCCCAGCGCGTCGTCCCCTACGCGCTGCCGCCACTGGGGGCCCAGTGCAGTCCTCATGCGCCCCATGAAGCGCTCGAGCGCGTGGCGATGGCTCACCATGAGCACGGCCAGCGCGCACTTGCTCTTCACGGCCCGCGGGGTGAAACCGGGTTGCAACGTCGATAGGCTGCTCACGAGGCGGACAAGCATCATGGGGTCATCTCACTTGTACTCGATCAGCGCTGATTTGCCGGGCAACAGCCGCTGGCGCCAGAATTTCAGTTGCCCCACTGCCTCTGGGAACTTGCCCAGTACCAGAAACATGGCCTGCAACCTGCGTTGCCGGGGCGCCAGGCCGCCGCGCCTGGCCAACCGCAGGACTTGCAGTGGGTACAGCAGCAAGAGCGCCAGCCCCCCTACCCCGAACAGCAGGCATGCCGCCAGTGTCAGCAGCGGGATCCCCAGCCCCCAGACCCAGGCACGGCGGGACTCACGCACCCAGTGCCGCTCGGGTGCAGCACCATGCAACCAGGCGCCTTCGGCATAGGCGTAGCCGGCGCGCATGCTGCGTCGCCACCATTGGCCGAAGCGCGTCATGGCTGCATCGTGCAGGGTCATTTCGGCGTCCAGGCGCCATATTTTCCAGCCCGCGGCTCGCAAACGTACACACAGCTCCGGCTCCTCGCCGGCAATCAGCCCTGCCCGGAAGCCGCCTACGCTGGCGAATACCTGGGCACGCATCAATGCGTCACCGCCACAAGCCTCGGCTTGGCCAACCGGGGTGTCCCACTCCAGGTCGCACAACTGGTTGTAGACGCTGTGCTGGGCAAAGCGCTCACGCCGCCGCCCGCAAACCACCGCAACCTCTGCGTGCTGTTGCAAGAAGGCGTGGGCAGTGGGCAGCCACTGGGCGTCGATCTCGCAGTCGCCATCAACGAACTGCACCATGTCCAGACCGGGCTGCAACTGGTGCAGCCTGGCGAAGCCTTCGTTGCGCGCGCGGGCGGCAGTGAATGGGATACACAAGTCCAGGGCCAGGACGTGTACACCCAACTGATGCGCGAGCTGAACCGAGCCATCGGTGGAGCCGGAATCCACGTACACCACCGTATCGACACGGGTCACCAGCGCGCGCAGGCAGCGCGCCAGGCGCTGGCCTTCGTTGCGGCCAATCACCACGACGCCAATGCTCTCCAGGTGTGCGCTCACGGCATCACCTGCGTCGCAGGGCTGCGCCTGGGCTTGACCACCGCCGGCACGCCCACGGCAATGCTGTTGTCCGGCACATCGACCAGCACGACGGCATTAGCGCCAATCACCACATTGTTGCCAATGCGTATATCGCCCAGAATCTTGGCGCCGGTACCAATGTCCACATTGTTACCGAACACGGGCGCCACAGGCCGATCGACCTGCTTGAGCCCCACCACCACGCCGTTGCGAATGCGACAGTCGTCACCGAACCGGGCGTAGCCGCTGACGATGATGCCGCCGAAGTGATCGATGACGAAATTGCGACCCACCAACGCCTCGCAAGGCAGTTCGACCCCGGTCAGGATCTGTACCAGCTTGAACAACACCTTGTAGACCAGCGAACAGAGCTTGCGCAGTGGCGCAGGCTTTACGCCATAGCGCCAGCGGCCAAACCGGTAGACCAACATCACCCAGAACCCCTGGGCTCCCCAGTCGCCACCGTGGGCCCGCAGATCGGCACGAATATTCTCGAACATGGCGCGCTACCTTGTCGGCTGGGTGGCGTAGCGGGTTTTGAACAGCAATGCCCACGTGGTGCGGCTGTGCAGCCAGCAGGCCTTCAAGGCCTCACGCCCGCGCCGCTTGATCATCGCCTTGAGCGCCAGTATCACGTCACCCAGGCTCACCAGCCCCATATGCAGGGCAAGGCCCGCGCGGCCGTGGTGCTTGCGAAAGTACAGCAGCTCGCTTTCGATCTGATAAGCGGATATCTGCCGGCTCGCGGCTTCGAGCTGGGCCACCGACTTGGAGCTCTCGCCACCGATATGCACCACCGTGGTGTACGGGTAGAACACCACCTTCCAGCCCGCGGCCTTGACGCGCTTGCAGTGGTCGACCTCTTCGTAATACAGAAAGAAACGGGGGTCGAACAGCCCCACCTGGTCAAGGACTTCGCGGCGCACCAAGTAGAAACATCCAGGCAGCCAATCGCATTCGCGCACCGAGCCATGGTCCCAGCTCATGTCGTCGACGCGCTGTACGCCGGGGACAAAGCGTTCGAGCCCGGTGCGGGCGAGAAACACGTTGAGCGGCGTCGGAAAATACCGGCAGCTCGGTTGCAGGCTGCCATCGCGACCTTCGAGCCGAACACCGAGCACGCCACATTCCGGATGCGCCTGCATGTAGTCCAGCGTTTTGTGCAGCGCGTCCTGGGCCATGAAAGCATCAGTGTTGAGCAGCAGGGCGTACTGGCCTTGCAGGTGCGCCAGCAACTGGTTGTTGGCACGACCAAACCCTACGTTCTTCGGGTTGCTCAGCACCACTGCCTGAGGGCAGACCTGGGTCAGGCGTGCAAGTGAGTCGTCGGCCGAGGCGTTGTCCACCACCAAGTAGCGCACCAGATGCTCGCTGTCGGCGCTGCGCAGGGCGTCGAACATGGGCTGCAGCAAACCGGCCGTGTTGAAATTGACCACCATCACATCCACCGGCTTAGCCATTGTCGCTGTCCCCGAAGAAGTACTGGCGCCGCTGGGCCATCAGCATGGGCTCCACCTGTGGGTCGAAGGCGCCCTTGCGCTGCTTGACGATGTCGATCCAGGGATAGGCTTCGCAGCGGGCTTCCACCCGTTTGATCAGCGCGTCGGTGGTGCAGATGAAGGCCGCGGGGTTACCCCCGTAGACAGTGCCAGGCGGCACGTCCTTGGTCACCACGGCCCCGGCGGCCACGACGGAGTCCGGGCCGATGGTCACGCGCGGCATGATGATTGCGCCGTGACCGATGAAACAGTTGTCCTTGATGTCGATGAAGCCGACCGAGTCCAGGTGCTTGCCGAAGCGGTGCTCGATCAGTAGCACGACGCCGTCATGGCCGATGAGGGTGCAATCGGACAAGCCCACGCTGTTGCCGATGCGCACCAGCGATGGATCGGTCACGTTGCAACCCTGGTTGATGTAGACGTTGGTGCCCACGGAGTGAAAACCGCCCCAGCGGGCCAGGTAGGCGCCCCATTCCAGCCCCGCAGGGTTGCACATCTTCTTGTACAAACCGCGCGCCCGTCCCGTGCGGTGGGCATACTGCATTACGGCTCTGCGTATCCATCCCATCATGCTGCCTGGCCTCGCAATCGATGCAACCTGAGTTATCCCTGGGCGCCGCCGGTCTCATTCTTGTGTGTGCTGACCGCCGCACCCCTTTTCCTAAAGCGGGTGGATCACGCCGCGGCGCTCCTCTGGGCGCTCATGCGGGCATCGAGGTGTTCGGCCAGGCGCACGGCGAATTGCAACAGTGGCATGGTCGGGTTGGAGGCACCGCCGGTGGCGAAGATGCTGCTGCCGGCTGCATACAGGTTGTCGGTGCCGAACACCTTGCAGTCGCGGTCCACCACGCCATGACGGGCGTCGGCGGCCATGCGCGTGGTGCCCATGTGGTGGGCGTGCGGCGACAGCCTGAGCGGTACCGAGGTGTCGTAGACGAAGTCGTTGAGTTTGACGAACCCCAGGTTCTGCTTGGCCCACTGGGTCGCAAGCTCGGTGCCGATGCACTTGATCGTGTGCCGGTCCTGCTCGTCGAGTACCCAGTTGACGTTGACCTTGGCCACGCCCAGCGCATCCTTCTCGTCGAGCAAGGAGATCCGGCTGTGCAGGCTTGGGAACTGTTCGATCATGGTGCTGATGATGCCATCGCCTGGGCAGCTGAAGCTGGCGACGAAGGCCACCTTGCTGGCCACGCCCATGTCACAGGCCAAGGTTTCCAAAAAGTACTTGACCTCGGCGGTACGGCCGTAGGTTTGCACATCGGCCAGCAGGGCCGCGCGCACATTGCCCTTGCCGATCTTGAAATGCTCGATGAAGGCGTCGGTGGTGTAGTACTCGCGCGGATCGGGATCAAGCCCCGACTTGAGGATGAACGTGCCCATGTCGATGTTCAGGTGCTCCATGAAACACCGGCCTACCAAGCCGTCCTTGCTGATCACCCCGGCCGCTGCCAGGGAGGTGCTGTTGAGCAGTTGCCGCGCGTTCTCGATGGCGCCTGCGGCGAGGATGAAATGCCGCGCGACCTGACGCTGGCGGTTGCCGGCGTAGTCTGACAGCAGCACCGCTGCCAGCCGACCAGAGGCGGGGTCGAATTCCAGGTCTACGCAGTTGCAATTGATTAACACGTCCAGCCCTGGGGTTTGTTCCAGGGCGGTGGCGTACTTTTGGGCAAATCGGGTTGGGGTACTGAGCAGGAAGCGGTCCGGTTCGAACTCGTCGCCGTCCAGGCCCGTGTTGATGGCGTGAAAGTCCGCACCGGCGGGCAAATCGACGATGTCCATGGCGGCGGGCAGGTAGCGCGCGATTTCGGCGTAGGCAATGGGCCAGCCTGGCAGGTCGCCTGGCGGAGCGATGGAAAAATCGGACGGGGTAAAGGGTCGGCAGCGGCCTGCCCAATGGTTTGAAGTACCGCCCAGGTAACGCAGCCGGGTCTGCTCGGCATACAGTTGCAGCCCACTGGAGGTGCAGGCGTACAGCTCCTGAGAGCGAGGTGCATAGTCATGGCCACCCCCCTCTGCCAGCAGCACGCTCCAGCCAGCCGCCGCCAGGCGCAACCCAAGCGTGATGCCGGCCGGGCCGGCGCCGATGATGCACACGTCGTAGCTGTCGCGCAGCGTCTTGTGTTCCTGAAAATCGGTGATCATGCCGACGGGCTCTTGAAATACTGGGACGGCAATACCCAGCCATTGATGACCACGAACGCCTCGCTGGTGTCAGCGGTGTGCCGTGGCAGCGTTTGGCCGGCGACCGCCGTCATCGGACCCAGCACGGCGCCTGTCGCCCCTACCACCGCGCACCCCTTGAGAAACTCCCTGCGATCCACCTGTGACGCACACACGCTCTGCTTGCCCATGATCACCTGGCCATCCTCACAAAATTCCGACAGGTAGCGCTCAGATCCACTCGAACAAAGCGGTTAGCCCAGCCCCGCACAGCGCCCCGGCCACAAGGGCCGGCAGCACTGCAAGCTCGCGCTTGAGGCTGAACATACCCAGTTTGCTGTTCACGTAAACGATTAACACCAGGGTCGGCAGCGTGTGCAGGGCAACGCCCCAGATCGCCCAGTCCACCCCACCGAAATACAGCAGTACCGGCAGCAACCCCCACAACGACACCAGGCGGATGATGTTGTCCATGGCCTGGTACTTGGTCAGCCCCAAGGCGATCCAGACCTGATGGGCCAATGTATAGCGCAATGTGAGGAAGGACAGCGAGAGAATTGCGAGCATCGGCCCTGCTTCACGGTACCGCTCGTCGTACATCCAGCCAATCAGCAGCGGGCTGGCGGTCAGAAACCCCCCGCAGATGAACAGCACCAGCAGGTCCACCAACAGCCGGAAACGGTGATAAAGGGCCACCAGACGTTCGCGATCGTCAGCACGCGCCGCCTCGCTGAACGCTGGAAGCGCCACGGCGCCGACCACCTTCATGATGGCCATCTGTACCGCACCGAGGATCAACACGGCGATGGAGTACACCCCCAGCTGCGCTGCCGTCATGCTGGCACCGAACCAGATACGGTCACCATACATGGCCAGCACCCCGACCATCGACGACAGCAGGATCCAGCGCCCGAACACGATCAGCTCGTTCAGGGCGGCGCGGTCCCAGTGCAGGCGGTTGCCAGGGCCCTCCAGCGCAGTGTGGCCCAGTACCGTCCAGGCCAGGGCAGACACCAGGCCAGCGCTGACCAGCGCCCAGATGGAATGGGTCAGGTAGCCCACCACAAGCATTACCAGCAGACCCGCGACTTGGGACGCCAGGTCGACCAGCACCACGCGCTTTTGTTGGAAGGTTCGCACTGCCACGTCTATCTTGGTGGACTGAAAACCCCAGATCACGGCAGACAGGCCGGTGATGGCCAGTACCGCCGGCAACACGGGTGCTGCATACGTCGCGTCCGCAGGCCATAGCTCAGCCACCTGCGCCAGCCACGCGCCCAGGGCCAGAAGCAAGGTCAAGGCGAACAGGATGAAGCCGCGAATGATCTGCACGGTCCAGGCCGTGTTGAGGAAAACGGGGTCGTCACCCCGGTGGCTCTGGATGATGTTCTGGCGCAGGCCAACATCGGAGAGCAAGTGAAGCAGTACCGAAACCGTGGTGGCGATGACCATGACCCCGAACATCTCCGGGACCAGGATACGCGCCATGATCAGGTTGCCGCCCAGGCGCATCAGTTGGGAAGCCACTTGCGAGACCAGGTTCCATGAACCCGCCCGCAAGGCCCGCGAGCGCAGGCTCGGGGTGGCTGACACCTCAATCGACGGCATGGGTTCAATCTCTGACTGAATGGCTAAAAGTCACTATAGTTTCAATTAGCCATGATGCTAGCCGTGGCCCACCGAAAGGAAGGTGTAAATAGCTGATGCCTGAACATTTTCGCGCGTTGATCGTCATCCTGTTCCTGGCCAGCGTGGTATTCGTGCTGGCTCGGCGTCCTGCCACCGACCTGATCCCGCTGCGCGATTTCAAGCGCCGGCGCAACCTGTGGTTTTTGCTGACGGTACTGGCGTTCGTCTCCCACAGCTTCTGGCTGTACCTGGCGGCAGGCGGGCTTATCCTGTACCTGGCCGGGCGCCGTGAGCATAACCCCATGGCGCTGTTCTACCTGCTGCTGTTCCTGATCCCACCGGCGGCGGCGCAGGTACCGGGGTTCGGCGTGGTCAACTACCTGGTCGACCTCAACCACATCCGCCTGTTGACGCTGTGCGTGCTGCTACCGGCCGCACTGACCCTGCGTCGGCAGCCGGACACGCTGCGCTTCGGCCGCACCTGGCCAGATCGCCTGCTGGCAGCGAGCCTGGTGTTGATGAGTGTGCTCTACTTGCGCGAAACCACGCCCACCGACACCCTGCGCCAGACGCTGTACCTGTATGTCGATGTGTTCCTGCCCTACTACGTGGCCAGCCGTGGGTTGCGCCAGGTCAGCGACTTCAAGGACGCCATGCTGGCCTTCGTGCTGGTCGGTTTCCTGCTGGCGTTGATCGGGGTCGCCGAGTACGTACGCCACTGGTTGCTGTACAGCGCCCTGATCGACGCCATGGGTGTGCCCTGGAGCCTGTCAGGCTACCTGAGCCGCGGCGGGGCCCTGCGGGCCAGCGTTACCACGGGCCAGGCCATCGTGCTGGGTTATGTGATGAGCGTCGCCATTGGTCTGTTCCTGTTCGTGCAAGGTTACCTGCGCCGTCCGTTGCACCGCTGGATGGGCGCGTTGTTGCTGGCTGCCGGTCTGTTCGCGCCGCTCTCACGCGGGCCCTGGATCGGCGCTGCGGTGATCGTGGTGGTGTTCGTGGCACTGGGCAGGGGTGCCGTGCGGCGCCTGGCCCTGCTGGCTACGGCGGGGGTGCTCGCACTGCCGCTGCTGGGCGTGATACCCGGTGGCGATAAAGTGCTGGACCTGCTGCCGTTCATTGGCAACCTTGAAAAAGAGAACATCACCTACCGCGAGCGGCTCATGGACAATGCCTGGATCGTCATTCAGCGCAATCCGTTGTTCGGCTCGTTCGATTTTCGCAACACGCCCGAAATGCAGTCGATGATCCAGGGAGAAGGCATCATCGATATCGTCAATTCCTACATCAATTTGGCCCTGCACGTCGGCTTGGTCGGGCTTGGATTGTTCGTGGCCTTTTTTGCCGTGGTGCTGCGCGGCCTCTACAAGGCCATGCGCAGCTTCGACGACAAGGATGACGAACGTCGCCAGCTTGGCCGGGTGTTGCTGGCGACATTGATCGGCATCCTGGTGATCATCTTCACCGTCAGCAGCATCACCTTCATCCCGGTGGTGTACTGGTCCATCGCCGGACTGGCTGTGGCCTACACCCACATGGTCCGCCGGCAGCACGCGCTCGCTACGCCCGCTTACGACATCCCCTCTGCGCAACCCAGGAGCCTTTCATGACCCTGCCTGCCATGCGTGCCCTGCTGAGCCTGACCGCCCTGTGCGCCCTGGCCTTGCCCATCAACGTTCAGGCCGAGGCGTGGCAGGTCAGCATCGATGAGCAGAACGGCCTGCCGGTGGTGACACAGGGCGGCGGGCCGGTGATGAGCGCCAAGTTCGACTTCTGGGGGCAGGATTGGAGCTGGACGGGTTTCCAGACGGCCCTGAGCGTCGATGGCCCGGCACGCTACACCTTGCAGGGGCAGAACAAGGATCTGGATTTCGAGCTCAAGGCGGCAATCACCCAGGTGCAACCGCAAACCCTGGCGTGGGACTTCGACCTTGATGCCCATAGCCGCCAGCGCGATGTGATAGGCGGCGGCATGGTGTTCCAGTTCGACCCGGCGCAGACCGCAGGGGCCATGGGTGCCCCGCAACTGCTGGCCGGTAACCGCGGGTGGTCCTGGGGCGGTGCCGAACAGGGCCGGCGTGTAGAGATGCGTTTCGACCCACCCTTGGCCAAGGTCTACTTCGAGCGCGGCAACCCCTCGGAGCTGCGCGCCTTCTTCTACAAAGACGACATCGCCCCCGGCAAGCAACAGCTCAAGGCCACGCTGAACGTTACGGGGGACATCGCACTGGCGCCCACGCCAACCGAGCGCTTCGGCCTGGTGGACCCAAAGACCTGGCCACTGGACCAGTTGGACTGGCGCACATCACCGGTGGACCTGTCGTTTCTCAATGCGCAGCAAAAACCCGCCGGCAAACACGGCTTCGTCAAGGCGTCTGGTGAACAGCTGGTGTTCGAGGACAGCACGCCCGTGCGGTTCTGGGGCACCAACCTGTCGGCCTACGCCCTGTTCAAGAGCCCTGACGAGGAGATTGTCCAGCAGGCCAAACGCCTGTCGGCGCTGGGCTTCAACCTTGTACGGCTGCACCATCACGACTCGCCCTGGGTGAGCCCCAATGTATTTGGTGACGGTACGCTGGTACGCAACACCCAACAGGTGGACGCCGAGTCCATGCGCAAGCTTGACCTCTGGATCAAGGCGCTGAAGGCCGAGGGCATCTACATCTGGCTGGACCTGCACGTGCAACGCGCCCTGACCACCCAGGACGGTATCGATGACTTTGGCGAACTGGCCAAGGGCGAAGCGCGGGTCGACCTGAAGGGCTACGCCTACGTCAACGCCAGCATCCAGCAGGCGATGAAACGCTTTGCCACTCAGTACCTGGGCCATGTAAATCCCCTGACAGGGCTGGCTTACAAAGATGACCCCGCCATCGCGGCTATCCTGCTCACCAACGAGAACGACATCACCCAGCACTACGGCAACGCCCTGCTCCCGGACAAGGACGTGCCCCGCCACAGTCAGCGTTACATGGCCGCTGCCAAGGCGTTCGCCAGCCAGCACGACCTGCCTGCGGACCTGACCTGGCGGGCCTGGCAGCCTGGCCCCTCCAAGCTGTTTCTCAATGACCTTGAGCAGCGCTTCAATGCCGACATGATCGCGCACCTGCGCGCCTTGGGGGTCAGAGTGCCGATCGCCACCACCAGCACCTGGGGAGGCAATGGGCTGAGTGCCCTGCCCGCCCTCACGGTGGGTGATGTCATCGATGCCCACAGCTACGGTGCCAGCGGCCAGCTGGAGAAGAACCCGCTGACCAGTGATGGTTTGATCGACTGGCTGGCCGCCGCCCAGGTCGTGGGCAAGCCGTTGACGGTCAGCGAATGGAACGCCGAGCCATTCCCGTTGCCTGACCGGCACTCTCTGCCGCTGTATATCGCCGGCACCGCCAGCCACCAGGGATGGGACGCCATGCTGCAGTACGCCTACAGTCAACAGGCGTTCAACCCCGGCTGGCGCACGGCAGACAACTGGCATGCCTACAATGATCCGGCATTGCTTGCCACCCTGCCGGCTGCGGCGCTGATGTATCGGCGCGGGGACGTTCAACCCGCCAGTACCCACTACGTATTCGCGCCCAGCCCCGATACCTTGTTCAATCAGGAGATCACCCCGCGTACTTCGGCGCTGCTGCGTACGGCGGTAGGTCTGGGCCAGCTGCAGATCGCCTTGCCTGCCACGCCCGAGTTGCCCTGGCTCAAACCTGCTGCCATCGCTGACGGAGCTACCGTGTTGCACGACCCTGCCCAGGCGTTGCTGCCGGCAGACGCGACTGAGTCGGTGAGCGATACCGGCGAGCTCAAGCGCAACTGGCAGTCGGGCCTCTACACCATCGACACGCCGCTCACCCAAGCGGTGACGGGCTGGCTGGGCGGGCGCACGATCACGTTGGCTGATGTCCAGGTGCAGGCAAGCACGCCCTACGCCAGTGTCGCCGTGCAAAGCCTCGACGGGGTCGTGCTAGGCCAGTCGCGCAGCATGCTGGTGTCCCTGGGCACGCGAGCGGTGCCCCAGCCTGAGCAAAACACGCGCTTTCATGTCGAGCCGCTCAAGGCCGAGCTGAGCATCAAGGCGCCTGCTGGGTTGAAACTGTTCGCCCGCGATGCCCAGGCGCAGCTCAAACCCCTGCCCGCCAGCTACCGAGATGGGCGTTATCACATCATCCTGGACGGCACCTACATGTCCAATTGGCTGTTCTTGAAATAGGGCAGATGGCCATCTACGCTCAGGTCACCTGTTAGCCGAGCATCCCGCCTGCATGTTCCAGGGACGGTTCACGGTGTCTGTCGACAGCGGCTTCGTGGAGGTGTGGATGAGGTACCTGGTGGTAGGGGGCTCGGGCTACATTGGCTCGCACATGGTCGGCTATCTGTTGGCTGCCGGGCATTCAGTGGTTGTAGCGGACCTGGTATCGCCAGGGCCGGGCATTCAGTGGGCCCGATTGGATATCGCCGATGAAGCTGCGCTAAACGTGCTGTTCGGCATGTGCACGTTCGACGCGGTGTTTCATTTTGCCTCATTCATCCAGGTCGGCGAATCGGTCAGCGCACCGGGCAAGTATTACCAGAACAACGTCGCCGCTACCCTGTCGCTGCTGCAGGCGATGGTCAACGCAGGTATCAAGTGCCTGATTTTCTCCTCCACGGCGGCTGTGTACGGGGATCCGCAGTACGTGCCCATCGACGAGGCCCATCCCAAGTCGCCGATCAACCCGTATGGGCTGAGCAAGTGGATGGTGGAACAGATTCTTGAGGACTTCGATCGGGCCTATGGGCTCAAGTCGGTGTGCCTGCGCTATTTCAATGCCGCAGGCGCCGACCCGGCCGGGTTGCTCGGCGAGCGCCATGAGCCGGAGACACACCTGATCCCGCTCATCCTCCAGGCCGCCTCGGGCCGGCGCGAGGCAGTCACGGTGTTCGGCCGGGACTACCCCACCCCCGACGGCACGTGCATCCGCGATTACGTCCATGTGACTGATCTGGCCTGCGCCCATGCACTGGCCGTGGACTACCTGCTAGGAGGCGGTGAGCGTGCAGTGTTCAACCTGGGCAATGGCCAAGGGTTCTCGGTGCAGGAGGTCATTGATGCTGCCAGGACCGTGACGGGCCGCCCCATCACCGCGCTAGATGCACCGCGCCGCGCAGGCGACCCGCCTCGACTGGTGGCCGATGCCAGCAAGGCCATGCAGGTGCTGGGTTGGCGGCCTGTGCACGCGGAGCTGGAAGTGATCGTGGCCCACGCCTGGCAATGGGAGCGACAGTACCCGTGGCCTGCGATGTCGTGGCGTTGAGCGTCTGACAGGGGCTGCGTGGTGACGCTCCTGAACACGCTCAGTAGTAGGGCTGCGGTTTTTCGTCGGCCTTGTTCAGGACGGTGCCAATCAGGTTCGCCGTGCCCAGATGGTGCAGGCAGTCCTCGATCTCTTTTTTGGTGTTCATGCCGTTGGCCACCACCAACAGCACGCAGTCGAACGTGGGCAGCACGGTGATCGCATCGTCGGAGCTCAGCAGCGGTGGCAAGTCGAAGATGCAGATACGCGAGGCATAGCGATTGCGCAGGTCGCTGACCAGGTGGGTGACCTTGGGTGAGCACAATACTTCAGTCGACATGGGGACCGGCACCCGCGTCGGCAGTACGACGAAGCGAGGCAATGTCGGGTTCACCAGGCAATCCTGCAATGGCGCCTGGTCATCGAGAAACTCGTTCAACGAGCAGTCCATGGGTAGCCCCAGGCTTCTGCCGACGCGGGGGCGCCGCAGGTCGAAATCCACCAGCAAGGCCGTGCGGGTGGTGTAGTGGGCAATGCTCATGGCCAGGTTGATAGCCAGTACCGTCTTGCCCGCTTCGGGGGTGGGGGACGTAATGGCCAGGGTGCGCCAGCCATTTTCCTCCATGGTCCTGAGCACCTGGGTGCGCAGCAGGTCAATGGGCCCGTTCATGCTGGAGTTCTTGTTGTAGGCAACGATGCGATGACGTTCCAAGTGGTCGGCCTTGAGCGCCACCACCTTGGTATTGACGTAGTCGAACTGCCCCGGGACTTCGGCAAGCGCGGTGCCCGGTGCCGGGGTCACGGCCTGGGGCGTACCTGGAGTGACCGGGTCAAGGGTATTGCCATAAGCCGGTGTATTCCTGTCCATCACTGCTTTCCTATGCAAACCTGGAAGTGAGCTTGAGCAACAGCACATCCAGCGGCATGTAGAAGAGGTGTACCAGCCCTACCAGGATAGCCACCAGACACAACGCTGCCAGAATCAGGCCGTTGCGCCAGCGCTTGCGCCTGGCCACGTCGGCGCGGGTGTCGATGTAAGGCAGCGCCACCAGTACGCGCCTGCCCAGCAGGTTCTCAAGGGCGCCCACGCCCCGCACCCGCTGGTTGAGCATCTCCAGCAACATGACCAGCGCCCCACCACCTGCCGGCGCCAGCACCAGCCCCAGTGCCGCGATTTTCTTGCGGTTGGGCTTGATAGGCTTTTCGGGCATCAAGGGCGGTTCGAGCAGTACGAAACGCTCGGCCTTGTTTTCCTGCTCGAGGCTCTCGGTGATCTTGGCGCCCATTTCCTTGGCCCGGATCTCCTCGTATTTCTTGCGCGCGTTGTCATGGTCGCGCATCAGCGTCACCAGGCCGCGCTCAACCTGCGGCGCTTCGAGAATCTCGGCTTCGTACCCTTCCATCTTGCGGGTCAATTCGCGCTTCTGCTCGGCCAACGAGGCAATACGCACCTGTGCGGCGCTCATCTTGGCCCTTACGCGTGCCGCATCCAGGCTCACCGTCGAGGCCACGCTACCGGTCTGGCCACTGGCCTCCAGCGCTTGAATCTTGCGTTTGACCGCGGCCACGTCGGGGTGCGCTTCCTTGTAGCGGGTCAACAAGCGGGCGTATTCGGCCTTCAGGCTGGCCAGGTCCTGAGGCTGATCCGCGCCGGCTGGACGCGCGCCCTCCCCGGTTTTGGTACCAAGGCCGGCATTGGCGGCGGACAGCTCAAGCTCCAGGTAGCGCAGTTCCTCCTGGGCCGCCTTGTAGTCGCGGTCTACCTCGCGGAACTCGAGCTCTGCCCGCGAAAGCATGTTCATGCGCAGCGTCTGATGCTCAGGCAACGCGTTGGCATGGGCCTGCTTGAAGTCGGCCAACTGGTTCTCCAGGCTGGCCAGCTCTGCCCCCAGCTTGTTCGCCTCCTGGGTCAGAAACTCGGTGGTCTCGTTGGCCCGCTCCGTGCGCTGCTTGAGGTTCTCATTGAGAAACAGTGTCACCAGTTCATCGGCGACTTCTTTGGTCAGCTCTGGTTGACGATGTTCGAAGGACACGTTGAAGGCCACCGTCGCCTCGCCGCGTCCACGCACGAACGTGGTCAACGTCTGGACCGCGATGGCGTTGCGCATCTGGTCGATCTTGTCGCTTTCGCTCAAGCGCTTGTCAGCAAACAGTCCGTACTTGTCGATGATGCGCAGTAGGTTTTCCCGCGTCATCACCCGCTGGCGAATAACCTCGATGCGCTCGTCGGCAAAGCTGGTGGTGTTGGTTGACACCAGTTCGGGTGAGATCTGCTGGGACTCCACCAGGATCGTGCCGGTGGACTGGTAGATCGGTGGCACCATCAACGCCACGGCGACGGTGGCGGCCAGGATGACGGCTGCGCTGACCCCCAACACCACGGCCCGGTCCTTGATAATGGCGATGTAATCTCTGAGGGAGAGCTCGTAATCGGACTTCATGGGGCCACCTGCAAGCGGTTCAGATGTCGGGATAGCGGTATGTCAGGGTCAAGCCAACGATCGTGGCGGTCGCATCGCCGTCAAGGTCCTGCTTGCGCTCCTTGTAGGTCAGCGCCAGGCGCACGTCCCAATAGGGGGACAATTGGCGGCTGGCCCAGAGGCTGTAGATCTGCAAGGTATTGGGTATCTGGCCCTTACTGTCCTGCCAGGCGGCGTCGGCGCCTACCCGGGTCAACGGGTCGAGGGCATAGCTCCAGACCCCACGCACCTGATCGAGCTGGGCGAAGCCGCCTTGGGCACTGGCCACGGTGCTGCGCTCGACCGTCAGGCTGGCATCGCTGCGTGCCCCGGTGTACAGCAGCGCCACGCCGCCCTCCCCGCGCCGGCCCCCTTGGCTGCCCGACACCTTGTTGACGCCCAGGTGTGCATCGGCGCTCAGTGACTCGGAGAACTGGTACTTGATGCCCACCGCCGGGCTGTAGCTGTTGGAGGCCGTGGCGGTCAGGTCGTCATCGGGTTCATAACGCCGAGCACCGAAGCGGGTATAAACGTCGGCGCGCTCGCTCCAGGCATAAGTCCAGGTCAGGGTATTGGCCAGCTCGTCGTAGCCAGTGAGGCTGTTGATATCGTAACGGGCGCGGTTATAGGTCGTTTCGTTGCTCAGGGTACTGCGTTCGGTGATCGCCTGGCGCCAGTTACCCGTCAAGGTGTACAGCTTCTGCGTGCCATCGGTGGTGACTACGCCCGTATCGAGTACGGTCCCCGACAGCGTCGAGGTTTCGTTGTAGCGTGCTAGGAGCCCGAACTGCCCTCGTTCGGTGGTGCGTTGCCAGCCCAGGCTGATGTCCGGGTCTTCGCGGTCATCGACGACGTTGGTGTCGGATGAGCGCAGAATGTCCAGGCCCAGACCCAACCGGAGTTCATCTGGGCCGAAACTGCCGATCAGGGTGTAGTCAGGTGCGATCAGGGTACGTGTCACCCCTTTCTCGCCCGACGATAGCAACAGCGGGTTGTTGTCGTGTTCGACCGAAGTCGGTACCACCATCGTCGACTGCCAGGTAGCGGCCTGGGTTGAGTGCGCAAGCGGCAAGACCACAATTGCCGCGGCAATGCGTGTTGTTCTTGGAAGAGGCATCAAGTCTACTTATTAAAAGGCATGATCAAGGAACGACCAGTGTGTCACCGGCCTGAAGTTGGAAATTTGTAGACATGTCGCGGCCCGTCACCAGGTCCTTGTATCGCACGGGCAAGATTCGTTGGGACGTGCCGGTGCCACGCACGACCATTATTTCGCTTTCATCGGCAAACTTGTCCAACCCACCCGACATGCTCAACGCCTGCAGCACGGCCGTGGGGCCTGACATTTGCACAGGGCCGGGCTTTATGACCTTGCCTTGGACATACACCAAGTTGCCCGCGTTACTCTTGACCACCACGCTGACGTTCGGGTCGGGCAGGAACTTTTCAAGTTTGCTGGCCACTTGTTTTTCAACCGAGGCCACATCCAGCCCTGCAACATCTATGCGGCCCGCCAGTGGGAACGTGATGCTGCCATCGGGGAGCACGGTTGCCTCCTGCTTGAGGCTGTCCTCCTGCCAGACCGAGACCATCACCACATCGCCGGGATTGAGGCGATAGGCCGATTCCGAGGGCGCGGCAGCGCACTGACCCGACCACATTGCAACAAGGCCAACGACGGCGAACAATGAACGCACCATGAGGGTCCCTCCGGCCAAATGGCCCGACTAGAGCACTGAAGAGAACAACACACCAACTCTCGCTCCACTTCGCAGTTACCACCGCAAGCGCCACGCTCTGCCGGCCGCTAGGCGGCACGTCGAACCCTGTTGACCAGACTTCGAGAGGGTAATGGCAATATAGCAACGCTTGACGAATTCACAAGCCAACTCAAGCGGTCTTACCTGAGTGACTATAACAGCGGTCTTTCAAATCTTTCTTCGATTGGCCACGGCGACAAAACCCACGACTGCAAATGCGAAGAACCAACCCGCGGTTGCAACAGGAATGATACTGCTCTGGTTGATATACGAATCAGCCGCGCGGGCGGCACCGCTTAGCAGCACCAACAAAAAGAACGATTTCACAATCAGAGTCGTGCGCATACGCCGTCCTTTTAACCAGGATAATCAATGAGTAAGTGGCGCGATGATGCGGGGTGTGTTGCGGTATTGACTTGAGCTTATGGGCACTCTGACATTACGTCAATGAACCGACACCATAATAAATCTCAATGGGCTTAGTCCAAACAAGTCAAAAAAACGTCGCTTGAGTTGTGCAGGTGGTGGGAATGTGGCTTGGTGAATTCAAGGGGGTGGGAGCCTGTTGCTATTCGCGCGCCAAGGGGCGGCTTACAGAAAGCACCTTGACCACAGCCCTGCACCTCACCCTAAAACAAGACGCAGTGCTGTGGTCATCAGCAGCCGCTACGGCATGACCGGTGGCGTGTATTGCAGCGTGGTGCCCAAGGCCCACAGCAGGAACAGCACCAGGGGGACGTGCACGAGCAGCTGCACGAAGGAAAACCCGATCAGGTCGCGCGCCTTCAGGCCAAGCACCCCTAGCAACGGCAACATGTAGAACGGGTTGATCAGGTTGGGCAACGCTTCGGCTGCGTTGTAGATCTGCACGGCCCAGCCGAGGTGGTACTGCAGGTCGTTGGCCACCAGCATCACGTAGGGCGCCTCGATGATCCACTTGCCGCCGCCTGACGGGATGAAGAAGCCCAGTACTGCCGAATAAACACCCATCAACAGGGCATAGGTATCGTGGGTGGCAATTTGGGTGAAGAACAGCGAGATGTGATGGGCAAGCGTCTGTTCGTCGACCCCTTTGACCTGGGTGAGGATCGCGGCAATGGAGCCGTACAACGGGAACTGGATCAGCACGCCGGTGGTGGTGGGCACGGCACGGGCCACCGCGTCGAGGAAGCTGCGCGGCCGCCAGTGCAGCAGTGCGCCGAGCATGATGAACAGCAGGTTGTAGGTGTTCAGGCCAGAGATGGCCGTAATGGCGGGTTTACTCGCGAACTCCTGATACAGCCAGCCTGCGGCGAGTGCAACGAGCAACAAAATCAGCACTGGGCTGTGCTCCAGCCACTCGCCGGGGCGTGTACGCGCCGGTGCCGGCGGGGCGCTGAAGCTTGGGTCCACGCCACAGGCCTCGGCGCTGCGCGCGCTGTTGGGACCCGGCGCCGTGGCATAGGCGATGACCAGCGATACCACGACCAATGCCGCCAACATCACGCCTGACTGCCACAGGAAGATGGTTTCGGTGAATGGAATGACGCCGGTGATCGACAGGATCGAGGGCGGAAGGCTGGCCGGATTGGCCTGCAACTGAGCCGCCGAAGAGGACAGCCCCAGCGCCCAAACGGCACCCAATCCCAGGTAGGCCGCCGCACCGGCAGCCCTGTAGTCCATCTTGAGGTCGGTACGACGCGCCAACGCGCGCACCAGCAGACCACCGAAGACCAGGGACAAGCCCCAGTTGAGCAGTGACGCCAGCATCGAGATCAGGGCTACCCACGCAACGGCCGAGCGACCGTTGCGCGGAATGCGGGCCAAACGATCGATCAACCGCGCGGCAGGCGGCGAACTGGCGACCACATAGCCGCCGATGACCACGAATGCCATTTGCATGGTGAACGGAATCAGGCTCCAGAATCCATCCCCGAAGGCCTTGGCGGTGTCCAGGGGCTTGGCGCCCATGGCCAACGCGCCCAGGCACACCAGCAGCACTGCCAAGGCGGCGAATACCCAGGAGTCGGGGAACCAGCGCTCGGCCCAGTTGGAACAGCGCAGGGCAAAGCGTGCAGAGCGGCTGTCTTGTAGTTCAGCGGCCACGGAAGCGTCCTTTTATTGGTTTTATAGGTAGATGAAAGGCCGCGCATAAACGCGCGAACCCTGCGCCAACCAACCCGCCCGCCAGGTACCGTGGTGAAGGCGGCAACCTGGACGAGCGGGTTCGTCGCAGCAGGGTGAGATTGCATGTGGGGTTAGAAGGTCATTTCCTTCACATCATCGGCCACGATGAGCTTGCCGGCCGTCTTGGCGACGATTTCTTCGACGCTCACACCGGGCGCGGTTTCGCGCAGGATGAATGCACCGTCCTCAATCTCAAGGTAAGCCAGGTCGGTGAGCACCTTGCGGATGCAACCCGCGCCGGTCAACGGCAGGCTGCACTGGGGCAGCAGCTTGGACTCTCCGTCCTTGGAGGCGTGGGTCATGGTGACGATGATGTTTTCCGCACCGGCCACAAGGTCCATGGCGCCCCCCATGCCCTTGACCAGCTTGCCCGGGATCATCCAGGAAGCGATGTTCCCCTGCACGTCCACTTCGAAGGCACCGAGCACGGTCAGGTCGACGTGACCGCCGCGGATCATGGCGAACGACTGCGCCGAGTCGAAGATCGAGGCGCCAATGCGGGCGGTGACAGTCTGTTTGCCCGCGTTGATCATGTCAGCATCAAGGGTCGCTTCGGTGGGGAATTCCCCCATGCCCAACAGGCCGTTTTCGGACTGGAGCATCACGTCCATGTCGGCCGGCACATAATTGGCGACCAAGGTGGGAATACCGATACCCAAGTTGACGTAGTAGCCGTCCTTGAGTTCACGTGCAACGCGTTGGGCCATCTGTTCGCGGGTCAGTGCCATGGTCAGGATCTCTTTGTTGTTCTGTAGGGGCGCTCAGGCCTTGACGGTGCGTTTTTCGATGCGCTTCTCGAAGGTGCCGACGATGACGCGGTCCACGAAGATGCCTGGGGTATGGATTTCACTGGGCAGCAGCACGCCAGGCTCGACGATTTCCTCGACTTCGACCACGGTGATCTTGCCGGCTGTGGCGGCCAGAGGGTTGAAATTCTGGGCAGTGTTGCGATAGATCACGTTGCCGTAATGGTCAGCCTTCCAGCCTTTGACGATGGCAAAGTCCCCGGTGATGGCTTCTTCTAGGATGTACTTGCGACCATTGAATTCCCGCACCTCCTTACCCTCGGCGACCGGGGTGCCATAACCGGTGGCAGTGAAGAATGCAGGAATGCCCGCTCCGCCAGCGCGCATTTTTTCGGCCAGGGTGCCCTGGGGCGTGAGCTCGACCTCAAGCTCCCCGCTAAGCAGCTGGCGCTCGAATTCGGCGTTTTCCCCCACGTAGGAAGCGACCATCTTGCGAATCTGGTGGTCTTCGAGCAGCACGCCAAGCCCGAAGCCATCGACGCCGCAGTTGTTGGAGACCACGGTCAGGCCCTTGACGCCGCGACGCTTGATCTCGGCGATCAGGTTTTCAGGTATGCCGCACAGGCCGAACCCCCCGGCCAATACCGTCATGCCGTCGGTCAGCCCTTCCAGGGCCTGTTCGTACGTAGCTACGCGTTTGTCCAATCCGGCCATGCTGGTTCGCCTTTTGTAGTTGTTGAGCCGACGGGGCGTCGGTAAGCGTGTGGGGGTATCTTCTCCCCTGTTCACTGATTTGTTAATTTTGTTTTTTTGATCGATTGATAAGCACTTCAAATCAAAGCATAGGCGATTCCCATGAATGTGAAGCAACTGCGCGCCTTCGTCGCCGTGGCCAAGTTCCAGAGCTTTGCCCAGGCCGGCGAGCACCTGCACATCTCACAGCCCGCACTGAGTCTGACCATCAAGGCGCTGGAGGAGAACCTGGGCGGTGCCCTGCTCAGCCGCACCACACGTAGCGTCAGCCTGACGGCAGAAGGCGAGGTACTGCTGCCGCTGGCCCGTCGCCTGCTGGCTGACTGGGACGACACCGAGGAAATGCTGCGCCAGCGCTTCACCCTGCAACTGGGCCGGGTTGCCATCGCGGCAATGCCCTCCTTTGCCGGCAACCTGTTACCAGGGGCCCTCAAGCTTTTCCGTCAGTGCTACCCCAAGGTCAACGTGACCGTGCACGACGTCATCAATGAACAGGTACAGGAACTGGTCAGGCATCGGCGCGTCGAACTGGGCATCGGCTTTGAGCCAGACAATGTCGAGGGCTTGCACTTTCACCCGCTGTACCTCGACCGGTTCGTTGCAGTCGTGCCGGCTGACTCGCCCTTGGCCCGGCTTGCGCAAATCAGTTGGGCGCAGCTTCTTGCCGAGGATTTCGTGGCGCTGCAGCGTCCTTCTGCCGTGCGCCTGTTGCTCGAGCAGAACGTGGCGGTGCAGCACGGCAAACTGGCTGTGGCTTTCGAAAGTCATCAGCTTGCAACCGTTGGCCGCATGGTCGCGAGCGGTCTAGGCGTCAGCGCGGTACCGGCGCTGTGCATTACCCAGATGCAGGAGCTGGGGGCCCGCTGTATCCCCCTGGTCGAGCCTGCCGTCGAACGGCGCATTGGCGTGATAGCCCTGCGCGAGCACACGTTGTCCACGGCAGCCCAGGCGCTGCTGGATGTTCTACTGAATAATACCCACCCACCGGAGGTAACATGCGTGACGTGAAATTGGCAGGCGCCAACGTGCCGAGCATCGGCCAGGGTACGTGGTACATGGGCGAAGACCCGAGCCGTCGGGCGGCCGAAGTCGCCGCCTTGCAACAAGGCATCGACCTGGGCATGCGCCTGATCGACACCGCCGAGATGTATGCCGAGGGTGGTGCAGAACAGGTGGTGGGCCAGGCCATCGCCGGGCGTCGGGACGAGGTATTTCTGGTGAGCAAGGTGTACCCGCACAACGCCAGCCAGCGCGGCACACAGGCTGCCTGCGAGCGCAGCCTCAAGCGCCTGGGTACCGACTGCATCGATCTGTACCTGCTGCACTGGCGCGGCCAGTACCCGTTGCACGAAACCGTGGACGCTTTCGAGCGGCTGCGCGAGGCTGGCAAGATCAAGCGTTGGGGCGTGTCCAACTTCGACGTGGATGACCTTCGCGAATTGGACAACGCCGATTGTGCCACCAACCAGGTGCTCTACAACCCTGCGCAACGAGGGATCGAATTCGACCTGCTGCCCTGGTCGGTGCAGCATGGATTGCCTATCATGGCCTATTGCCCCCTGGCCCAGGCAGGACGTTTGCTGCAACACCCCGTGCTCAAGCAAATCGCCAACGACCATGGAGCTACCCCGGCCCAGGTCTGCCTGGCCTGGGTCACGCGCCACAACGGCGTCATCGCCATTCCAAAAGCTGTGAGGCCCGAGCATGTCAGGCTCAATGCCGAGGCAACGCGTTTGAACTTGACCGCCGATGACCTGAACACCATCGACCAGGCATTCGAGGCCCCTACCCGCAAGCAGCGCTTGGCGATGGTGTAAGCGAGGCCGTGCTGCAGGGGGTCAGTGGAAATCCCGGCTGCGTACGTCCAGCCCCTGCAGCAGCACGCTCACATCCTCCAGGCGTCGGGCCACCAGGTGGCGCACGCCATTTTCCTGTTCCAGGCGGCCACTGACCTTCATCAGCCGGGCGCCGACCAGTGCACGCCGCTGCCGTTCGGCCAGGTCCCGCCACACCACCACGTTGACCATGCCGAACTCATCCTCGAGCGTGACGAAGGTCACACCACTGGCGGTCTGTGGCCGCTGCCTGCCCACCACCAGCCCGGCCATGGCGATGGCGTCGCCGTGTTCGACACCTTGAAGCTCACCGGAACTGCGACACCCCAGTGCCCGCAGACGGGACCGCAGCAAGGTCAATGGGTGCGGCCCCAAGGTCGTGCCCATGGCGTGATAGTCGGCTACCAAATCCTCGCCGACGGTAGGCGCCGGCAGCTCGACCGGCTGCTCGGGGGCCGCCTGCACGTCGGCGAACAAAGGCAGCTGCGCCTGTACCGCCGCCACTTCCCAGCGTGCCTGGTGCCGGTGCCTGGCCAGCGCGACCAGGGCGCCTGCATCCGCCAGACGAGCCCGGGCGCGCTCATCCAGGGCCGAGCGCAGGCACAGGTCCTCGACGTCTCGCCAAGGCTGCATGGCCCTTGCCTGTTCGAGCCGGCGCACATCGGCTTCGGCCAGGCCGCGGACCAAGCGCAAGCCCATGCGGATTGCCAGTTCACCCCCAGGCCCTGGCTCGAGCGTGCAGTCCCACTGGCTGTGACACACGTCCACCGGCCTCACCTCAATGCCCTGGCGGCGAGCCTCCTGGAGCAGTTGGTCGGGGCTGTAGAACCCCATCGGCCAGCTGTTGACCAGCGCGCAGGTGAAGATGGCCGGCTCGTGGCACTTCAACCAACTGCTGGCATAACACAGCAGTGCAAAACTGGCGGCGTGGGATTCGGGGAATCCGTAGCTGCCAAAGCCTTTGATCTGTTCGAAGATGCGTTCGGCGAACGCCAGTTCGTAGCCATTGCGCTGCATGCCGTCGAGCAACCGCTCGCGGTGCGGCTCCAGCCCGCCGTGGCGTTTCCACGCGGCCATGCTGCGGCGTAGTTGGTCGGCCTCACCGGGGCTGTAGTCCGCCGCGACCATGGCCAACTCCATCACCTGCTCCTGAAACAGCGGCACGCCAAGGGTGCGCTCGAACACCGCCTTGAGCTTGGGCGATGGGTACGTCACCGGTTCCTGCTTCAGGCGCCTGCGCAAGTAGGGATGGACCATGTCGCCCTGAATGGGACCGGGACGCACGATGGCGACCTCGATGACCAGGTCGTAGAAGGTTCTGGGCTGCAGGCGCGGCAACATGGCCATTTGCGCCCTGGATTCGATCTGGAACACGCCCATGGTCTCGGCGCGGCTGATCATGGCGTACGTGGCCGGGTCTTCGGCAGGGACGGTGGCCAGGGTCAAGTGTCGCCCACGGTGCTGCTGTACCAGCGCAAAGCAGCGACGCAGTGCACTGAGCATGCCCAGTGCCAGCACATCGACCTTGAGCAGGCCGACCATGTCCAGGTCATCCTTGTCCCACTGGATCACGGTACGCTCGGCCATGGCCGCGTTTTCCACGGGCACCAGCTGATCGAGGGGTTGTTGCGAGATGACGAAGCCACCTGGGTGTTGCGACAAGTGCCGGGGAAAACCGATCAGCTCACCAGCCAGCACCAGGATGCGCCGCAGCACCGGGCTGCCTGCATCGAACCCCGCCTCCATCAAAAGCTGCTCATCGGGGATGCGGTCGCTCCAGCGGCCGCAGCACTTGGCCAGGGCGTCCACCTGGTCGGCTGGCAGCCCCAATGCGCGAGCCACATCGCGTACCGCCCCACTGGCGTGGTAGGTGTTGACCACCGCTGTCAACGCCGCGCGGTGTCGACCATAGCGTCTGAATACATACTGGATGACTTCCTCGCGCCGATCGTGCTCGAAGTCCACATCGATATCCGGCGGCTCGTTGCGCTCGCGTGACAAAAAGCGCTCGAACAGCAAGCGATGCTTCATGGGGTCCAGCTCGGTGATCCCCAGCACGAAGCACACCACCGAGTTGGCTGCAGAGCCGCGCCCCTGGCACAGGATGTGCTGCTCACGGGCAAAGGCCACGATGTCGTGGACGGTGAGGAAATAACTCTCGTAGCCCAGCTCGCTGATCAAGGCCAGCTCTCGATCGAGGGCTTGGCGGACTTGGGTGCTCGGGCCCTGGGGCCAGCGCAGCGGCAACCCTTGCTCGCACAGCTGACGCAACCAACTGGCAGGGGTATGCCCAGCGGGCACCAGTTCTTCGGGATAGCGGTAGCGCAGCTCGGCGAGGTCGAAACGGCAATGCTCGGCTATCACCAAGGTCTGGGCCAGCAAGTCGGCAGGATACAACTCGGCCAATTGGGCAGGGGTACGCAAATGACGTTCGCCGTTGGCGTACAGAAAGCGCCCTGCCTCAGCCACTTGACACCGTCGGCCAATGGCCGTCATGCAGTCTTGCAGGGCGCGCCGACCGCGCACATGCATGTGAACGTCCCCGCACGCCACCGCCTGTACACCCAAGGCCGTCGCCAATGCGCGCAGACGCGCCAGGCGCTGGTCGTCATCGACACCGCGGTGAAGATGCACGGCCAGCCATAGGCGGTGCTCGAAGACTTCCCTCAACCACTCGCCCACCGCCTGATCGGCAATATCGTCAGGCACCCATAATGCCAACAGGCCCGAGCTGTGCGCAGGCAGGTCCTCGCGAAATAGCTGGTAGTTCCCCTTGGACGCCCGACGCCGCGCACGGGTGATCAAGGCGCAAAGGTTCTGGTAGCCCTGCAGGTCTTGCACCAGCAGCACCAGCTTAGGCCCGTCCTGCAGTTGCACTTCGCTGCCGACGATCAGCCGTACACCCTGCTCTTTCGCCGCTTGCCATGCGCGCACGATGCCAGCCAACGTGCATTCATCGGTAATGGCCAGGGCTTGGTAGCCTTGCTCGCGAGCCCGGCGGAACAACTCATCGGCGCTTGAAGCCCCGCGCTGGAAACTGAAGTTGCTCAGGCAATGCAACTCGGCGTAGCCAACGCCGCTCATCAGAACCAGCCCTGCAGCCACAGCGGGCCGCCTTGGCCGAGGTCGCGGTAGGCCCACCCACGCAGGCCCTCACGGGTTTCGATGCGATAGTAATCACGGCGCACGTCCCCGCCGTCCCACCAACCGGACTCGATGCGCTCGGCCTGCCCCTGAACCTGGTACGCCTGCTCTTCGAGCACCGTGGGGGTTGCCAGCAGCCAGCCAGGACGGCTTCCGGGTGCAACGCACAGGCTGGACCACTGGCCGATTTCATTGGCCTGCCATGCTTGTTCAGGACGATGGTCCGCCAAGGCACTGAGCCCCGTCACGGCCTGGTCACCCAGGCGTGCACGCAAGCGTTCGCGCAGTTGTTCCCACGGTTGCGCCTGCTGGGCACGCGGGTCGAACAACGCTTTGTGTTGAGGTACGAACGGTGGCAAATCCTCGGCCACCAGGCGCAGGTTACGCACCGGCGCCTTCAGGCGCACCGATTCCAGCCTGCCACGGGCCAGTTCCAGCAACATGGCCGGGTCGCGTTCTGCAGCCAACAATCCAACGTCGAGCTGGGTGTCAGAGCCCTGCGCGTGCTCCATGTACACCTTGAAACGCTGGACACCACAGTCGCGCCCCGCCAGGAACGCGGCCAGGTCGGTCAGCAGGCGACGTAATGGGAACAACAGCGCCTGATGCGACTCCACATCGAAGTTCAGCTCCAACCGCGCGTCGAAACGATCGGGCGGTTCGAAGAACGCAAGGCCCAGGTTGCGCATGCCCAGCAACTGATCCAGGTGCAACTGCACCTGGGGAGCAAAGCGCCTGGCCAGTGCATCACGCGGCAGCGCCAGCACATGATTGAGCTGGCGCAATCCCATGCGGCTAAAGGCCTGGGCATCCTCCGGTCGCAGACCGATCCGGTCGATGGGCATTTCGGCCAACGCTGCACGGGTCGAAGCGGCATCTTCCAACGCCAACCCGTCGTGAGCATTGGCCAGCATGCGCGCAGCCACCGGGTTGCTGGCCAGGACGATGCGCTGACGCAGGCCCAGCGCAGACAGTTCCTGGCGCAGGCGCGCCTGCAATACTGGCCACGGCCCGAACAACTGCAGGCTGGACCCTACCTCCAGCAACAAAGTTCGCGGGTAGTGCAAGCTGACCTGGGCACTGAAACGGTAGGCCCAGGCGGCCAGCAACTGCTGCAACGCATCGATGCGCCTGGGGTCGACTTCAAGGCAGGTGAAGCCGTCAGCCAGGGCACGTGCTGCCGTCAGGGTTTGACCAGCGCGAAGCCCCAGGGCGGCGGCCGCTGGGTTGACCGACTGCAGGACCCGGCGCTGACTGGGACCACCCAGCAGCACCAGGGGTGCGTCACGGTCGTCGCGCTCGCGCAGCAGGCTGTCCAGCGCCAGCTGCGGAAATAGAATGCAGGCCCACAACATGATCCATCATCCCTGCCTTGAACACGCGATCGGTTGGGCCGGCGGCATGCCGCCACGGCATTTGATCACCCGCCACTGGGGTGGGCGTACGTCGATGGCCAGGCGCAATGCCGCAGGCGACGGATTGTGCAGGGCCGCTTGCCCGCGGCAGGCGAACGCCAGGGCCTGCCCGGTTTCCGCCGCGACCTGCAAGCGGCGCAAGGCGCGGTCGTCGGCGCGTTCCGGCCAGCACACCACAGCGGCACAACTGCCCGAACGCAGGCACTGCTCGGCGGCCCACAGGGTATCGGTGGTGCCCGCGTCGACCTGGAACAGCCAGCGCAAGTCGATGCCCGCCGCCTGCCAGGCTGGTGCAAAAGGGATGAAGGGAGGTGATACCAACACCACGCGTCCGCCCTCGCCGCTCAGGCGCGCCAGCGTGGGCCAGAGCAGTTGCAGTTCGCCGCTGCCAGGGTGGGCGAGCAACAATTCGCTGAGGGCCGCTGCCGGCCAGCCGCCTTCGGGCAGGCGTTCGTCCAGGCTGGCATGCCCGGTCGGTTGCAGGCCCAGTGGCCGGGCCTGGGCTTGACGGCCGCGCCACACCCGACGCTGGTCGAGCAGCCTGTCCAGATCGACGACCGCGCCCATCAGTCGCGCCGCACCAGGCCACAGAAGATGCCTTCGATGAAGAGATCCTGGTCCGGCCCTACGTCAATCGGCGCGTAAGCCGGGTTGCGCGGCAGCAGCCGATAGCCCTCGCCCAGGCGCTGGAGGCGCTTGATAGTCACCTCGCCGTCCAGCCGAGCGACCACGATCTGCCCGTCCCGCGCATCGCCCTGCTGGCGAATGCCGACCAGGTCACCGTCGAGGATGCCGTCACCTATCATCGAGTCCCCACGCACCTTGAGCAGGTAATCGGGGGTGCAGCGAAACAGGCTGGGGTCGAGCAGCAATTGCTCGTGGATGTCCAGGTCTGGCCCGATCGGCGCACCGGCAGCGACCTGCCCGAGGACCGGCAGTTCCAGCATTTCAGGCCGGCGTAACGGCCTTGCCAGGCGAATACTGCGGGCCTGATTGGGGGTGACGTCGATGTAGCCTGCCTGGCACAGCGCGGTGATGTGCTTGCGGGCCACGCTGCGTGAGGCAAAACCAAAGCGCGTGGCGATATCGGCCAGGCTAGGCGGTTGGCCTTGTTCGGTGATGCGCTCGCGAATGAAATCGAAAATGGCGCGGCGCTTAGGGGTTAGAGTGTCCATGGAGCACATTTGTACTCTTTCCGGAGCACGCTGACCAGCCCCCTTCGTCGTCGTCATTGGTTATCATCGTCTGGCCACCCCGTACCTGACTGGGAAATCCTGATGTTCAATGCTTTGCTGTTCGACCTTGATGGCACCCTCACAGACACCGATACCCTCCATTTACAGGCTTTTCGCCAGCTACTGCATGAGTACGATGGCCGCGAACTGAGCCAGGACCAGTTTGATGCCCAGATCAGTGGCCGGGCCAATTGCGAACTGTTCGCAGAGTTGTTCGAAGGCGCCAGTGCCTCGCAGTGCCAGGCACTGGCCGAGCGCAAGGAAGCGCTTTTCCGTGAAATGTCGCCAAAGCTCGAGCCGCTGCCTGGGCTGATTCGTCTGCTCGATCACGCCAGCACCCACGGCGTAGGCATGTGCGTGGTAACCAACGCCCCACGGCTCAATGCCGAACACATGCTCGCAGGCCTGAAGTTGAGCGACAGGTTCGACCACGTGGTGATTGCCGATGAACTGGCCAAGCCCAAACCCGACCCGCTTCCCTACCTGACCGGCCTGCAGCGGCTGCAGGCCCATGCCGACCAGGCGTTGGCGTTCGAAGACTCGCTGCCGGGTGTTCGGGCAGCCAGCGCTGCCGGGATCTTCACAGTCGGCCTTGCCACCACCCAGACGCCACAACGTTTGATCGAGGCAGGTGCGCGCCTGGTCATCGATAACTTCGAAGATGCGCGCCTGTGGGCGTTATTGGGCACAGACAGGGCGCCGGCGGGAAGCAATGAAACAGCAGGCTGAACTTCACCTGCGCAGCCCGCTTCTGTTTCGCTGCGTAGCCCTGGGGCTGGGATTGGGCATGGTCGCAGTGTGCAGCCTGGCGATGTATGCCATCTGGATGGATGTGCTGCCGGTCTTTGGCCGCCTGTACCGCAACGCCCCGGTAGTCGAGACTTCGTTCAAGGCGTTCTTCATGATCGGTGTGATTCCGTTGACGCCCATCGTGGTCCTCGCCGCCATTATCGGCCTTTTTACCGGCCGCAAGTTCGACCCGCCGCGGGCGTCCCGGCTTGACCGTTTCCAGCTCCGCTCCTTCCAGGTCACGCTCATGGCGATATGCATCGCGGCCCCGGTGATGATTGCAGTGACCACGGCAACGCTCATGATCAAGGACTATCGGCCGTGCGCCCAATTGCGTCTATCCGGATCGAGCGGCCACATGTTCTGGGTCAACGATGACCGGGTGTGTTTCACCCCGGATGCTTACATCAATGATCATTGGCCCTGCAAAACGGTGGGCGACCGACAGGTGTGCGTCCAGGTCGATGGCCACGCTCCGCTCAGCTCGCAGGCTGCCCGGTAGAACTCCCTGGCCGCTTGAAGCGTCCTACAGCGTGCGATCCCCATTCGACCGCAGGCCACACACGTGATCGATTGCCTGCTATGTCTTCCCGACCCAACTGCCAAGCAAGGACAGCCACATGCCAAGCGACACACCCGCCTTCAGCGGTTTCATTCGTGTACGGGGTGCGCGCGAGCACAACCTGAAGAATGTCGATGTCGATGTACCGCGCGACGCATTGGTGGTGTTTACCGGCGTGTCCGGTTCCGGCAAGTCGTCCTTGGCTTTCTCAACACTGTATGCCGAGGCCCAGCGCCGCTATTTCGAGTCGGTGGCGCCTTACGCTCGGCGCCTGATCGATCAAGTGGGTGTGCCCGACGTAGACGCCATCGAAGGCTTGCCGCCAGCGGTGGCGCTGCAGCAACAGCGTGGCAGCCCGAGTGCGCGGTCTTCGGTGGGCAGTGTCACCATGCTATCGAGCTCCATCCGCATGCTGTACTCGCGCGCAGGCCAGTACCCTGCCAACCAGCCCATGCTGTATGCCGAGGATTTCTCGGCCAACACGCCTCAAGGCGCCTGTCCCGCGTGCCATGGGCTCGGCCGGGTCTACGAGGTCACCGAGGCGACCATGGTCCCCGACCCCTCGCTGAGCATCCGGGAACGGGCAGTGGCTGCCTGGCCCATGGCCTGGCAAGGGCAGAACCTGCGGGACATTCTGGTCACCCTGGGCTATGACGTGGATGTACCCTGGCGCGATCTGCCCCAGAAGCAGCGTGACTGGATTCTCTACACCGAAGAAACACCCACCGTGCCGGTCTACGCGGGCCTTACGCCTGCCCAGGCACGCGCTGCCCTCAAGCGCAAGGCAGAGCCCAGCTACCAAGGCACGTTCACCGGCGCCCGGCGCTATGTGCTGCATACCTTCATGCACTCGCAAAGCGCGCAGATGCGCAAGCGCGTGTCCCGCTACATGCGCCCAAGTCCTTGCCCCACGTGTCAGGGCAAACGGCTCAAGCCCGAGGCATTGAGTGTGACCTTTGCAGGTTTGGACATCGCAGCGCTGTCGCAACTGCCCCTGCAGGCCCTGGCCGAGGTACTGCGCAAGGTGGCGGCAGCCGAGTACCTGATCCAGGACGATGACCTGACCGTTGAAAAACGCCTGGCCGCGCAACGCATCGCCAGTGAGCTGCTGGTGCGCATCGACACGCTGCTCGAGCTCGGCCTGGGTTACCTGGCGCTCGAGCGCAGCACCCCTACCCTGTCATCGGGCGAGCTGCAACGCCTGCGCCTGGCCACGCAGCTCAATTCGCAGCTCTTTGGCGTGGTCTATGTGCTGGACGAGCCCTCCGCCGGCCTGCACCCCGCCGACAGTGAAGCCTTGTTCGAAGCCCTGCAGCGCCTCAAGCAGGCGGGCAATTCGGTGTACGTGGTCGAACACGACCTGGACACCATGCGCCGTGCGGACTGGCTGGTGGACGTGGGACCGGCCGCCGGGGAGCACGGAGGTGAGGTTCTCTACAGCGGACCGCCGGCTGACCTGGCCCAGGTCGAGCAATCGTGTACGGCCCGCTATCTGTTCCAGGTACAGGACAAGACACCGCGCCCATTACGCGAGCCCCAGGCATGGCTACACCTGGAAGGCATAACCCGTAACAACCTCGACAACCTCAGCGCAGCGTTCCCGCTGGGCTGCTTCACGGCGGTGACCGGCATCTCGGGCTCCGGCAAATCGAGCCTGGTCAGCCAGGCCCTGCTGGAGTTGGTGGGCGCACACCTGGGCCACGTCGAGGCTTCACAGGATACTCAGGAGGCGGACTTGGAAGATGAGCCAGAGCAGGTGAGCACGGGCCGCGTCAGCGCAGGCCTTGAGCACATCAAGCGGCTGGTGCAGGTAGACCAGAAACCAATCGGCCGCACGCCTCGCTCCAACTTGGCCACCTACACCGGTCTGTTCGATCATGTACGCAAATTGTTCGCCAGTACCGAACAGGCCAAGGCCCAGGGTTTCGATGCCGGGCGTTTCTCCTTCAACGTGGCCAAGGGCCGATGCCCTACGTGCGAAGGCGAAGGGTTTGTCAGTGTCGAGTTGCTGTTCATGCCAAGCGTGTTCGCGCCTTGCCCGACCTGCCACGGGGCCCGCTACAATCCAGAGACCCTCGCGGTTGTCTGGCGTGGCATGAATATCGCCGAGGTGCTGCACCTGACCGTGGAACAGGCGTTGAGCGTGTTTGAGGATCAACTCTCGGCGCGGCGTTCGCTTCAGGTGCTGCAAGACATAGGCTTGGGCTATCTGCGCCTGGGCCAGCCGGCAACGGAGTTGTCAGGGGGCGAAGCGCAGCGGATCAAGCTGGCCACCGAGCTGCAACGCCAGGCGCGCGGCGCCACCTTGTATGTGCTCGATGAGCCCACCAACGGCCTGCATCCACAAGATGTCGACCGCTTGCTGGTGCAGCTCAATCGCCTGGTGGACAACGGCCACAGCGTGGTGGTGGTCGAACATGACATGCGCGTGGTCGCCCAGTGCGATTGGGTGATCGACATCGGCCCTGGTGCGGGCGATGCCGGCGGCAAGGTGGTCGCCAGCGGCACGCCCGAACAGGTAGCCACGACTGAGCACAGCCGTACAGCCCCCTTCCTGGCACGGGCTTTGTAGCAGCGCTGGATGACATCGACGCGAGCGCATGCGGCCAAGCAACTGCCGCTTTCAACACCTTAGATAGGCTGGTTCATGGACAAGTACGCACCCCGCCAGTGGTTGCCCCACGAGAAACCGACCCTGCCAGGTTCGCCGTCTACGCCCCTGCACAGCCCAGCCAAGCGCCTGGCCTATGGCCTGGTCGGTTTGCTGGTCGCCATCACCGGCGGGCTTGGCAACGCGCTGGTGACCGCAAACCTTGTGTTTCTGCAAGGTGCACTGGGCGCGACCACGGCGGAAATGGCCTGGCTGCCAGCGGCCTATGTGATGACCAACGTGTCCATGAACCTGTTGCTGGTCAAGTTTCGCCAGCAATTTGGCTTGCGTGCCTTCACCGAAGTGTTCCTGGTGCTCTATGTCTTGGTGACCTTCGCTCACCTGCTGGTCAACGACCTCAACTCGGCCATTGCCGTGCGGGCCGCCCACGGCATGGTGGGCGCCGCGCTGACCTCGCTCGGCCTGTACTACATGATCCAGGCCTTTCCTGCGCAGTGGCGGCTCAAGGCCATGGTCCTGGGCCTTGGTGCTTCCCAGCTGGCCTTGCCGCTGGCACGGATATTTTCAGAAGACCTGCTACTGATCGCCGAATGGCGGGGGCTTTACTTGTTCGAACTGGGGCTGGCGCTGACAGCCCTGGGCTGCGTACTTCTGCTCAAACTGCCACCTGGTGACCGCTTCAAGACCTTCGAGCCCTTGGATTTTCTTACCTTCGCCCTGATGGCCAGCGGCACGGCGCTGCTTTGCGCTGCCTTATCGCTTGGTCGCATCGACTGGTGGCTGGATGCGCCATGGATCGGCATGGCGCTGGCAGGCTCGATCGTCCTGATCCTCAGTGGACTGGCGATCGAGCACAACCGCGAGAACCCCTTGCTGATGACGCGGTGGCTGGGCAGCGGCGCCATCATCCGCCTGGGGCTGTGCGTGATCCTCATCCGTATGGTCACCTCCGAACAATCCACCGGCGCAGTCGGCTTTCTGCAGATGCTCAACATGTCCAGCGAACAGATGCGTTCGCTGTACTGGATCATGCTGCTCGGCGCGGTCGCCGGGCTGGCGACCAGCGCCCTGACCATCAATCCCAACCACCTGATCCTACCGTTGCTGATCTCCCTGCTGGCCATGGCGATAGGGGCCTTCATGGACAGCAGGTCGAGCAACCTGACCCGCCCTGCGCAGATGTACTTGAGCCAGTTTCTATTGGCGTTCGGCAGTACGTTCTTCCTGGGCCCCTCCATGGCCCTGGGCATCGGCCATGTGCGGGCCAATCCGCAGAACCTGGTGAGCTTCTCGGTGCTGTTCGGCATCTGCAACAACCTCGGTGGCCTGATTGGCGCAGCGCTGCTGGGCACGTTCCAGATCTGGCGGGAAAAATTTCACTCAAGCCACCTCATGGACCACTTGGGCAGCGTGGAACCGCTGGTCACCGCCCGGGTTCAAAGTGGTGGTGCAAGCGTCGGGCGCCTGATCGCCGACCCTGCCCTGCGTACTGAAGTGGGCATGCGCCAACTGGCCAGCGCGGCCACCCGAGAAGCCAATGTGCTGGCCTACAACGATGTCTTCATGCTCATTGGCGCTATCGCTATTCTCACCATGATCTGGATCTGCATACGCGGCACCTGGCTCTGGTACAGCAAACGTCAGGCCCGCCTGACCGACCCATCCCTTGGCGCACCGACACGATGACCGAAGAATCCCGCACCACCACCACGACCGCCATCGCCGAAGCGCCGGAAGGCACACCGCCACCCAGCGAGCCGACCTCACCTGGACGCACCCGCAAGGTGCGCATACTCTCTGCCATCACATTCGGCTGTGTTGCCTTGGTCGGCGTGCTGGTGGTGCTTTATGCCTGGCGCCTGCCCCCTTTCAGCAGCGCCATCGAAAGTACCGAAAACGCCATGGTGCGCGGGCAGGTCACGATCATAGGTCCGCAGTTGAGCGGCTATATCGTCGAGGTGCCCGTACAGGATTTTCAGTACGTCAAGGCAGGCCAGTTGCTGGTCAGGCTCGATGATCGCATCTACACCCAGCGTCTGGCCCAGGCGATTGCCCAGCAGCAGCAACAGGAAGCGGCGCTGGCCAACAATGCCCAGCAGCGCAAGAGCGCCGAAGCGACCATCGCCCAGCGCCAGGCTGCCATCAATGACGCCGCCGCGCAGTTGACCAAAGCCAAGGCCGATCTGTCGCGTAACCAGGCGCTGGTGAGCGATGGGTCAGTGTCACGACGCGAACTGGATGTTACCCGCGCCAGCGAAGCGGCAGCGGCGGCGAGCCTTGCGCAGGCCAAGGCCGCGCTTGAGATTGCTCGGCAGGATCGTGAGTCGGTGATCGTCAACCGCGCGGCGCTGCTGGCTGCGGTCGAGAATGCCAAGGCAGCCGTGGCCCTGGCCCGTATCGACTTGGACAACACCCGCGTCACTGCGCCCAGGGACGGGCAGCTGGGGCAGATCGGCACGCGCCTGGGCGCCTATGTCAACTCAGGTGCCCAGCTGATGGCGCTGGTGCCCGATACGTTGTGGATCATCGCCAACATGAAAGAAACGCAGATGGCCGACGTGCGCATCGGTCAGCCGGCCAGTTTCACGGTGGATGCCTTGAACCATTTGAAGCTGTACGGGCACATCGAACAGATCTCCCCTGCTACGGGTTCGGAGTTTGCGTTGCTTCAGGCGGACAACGCGACCGGCAACTTCGTCAAGATCGCCCAGCGGATACCGGTGCGTATCACGGTGGATGCGGGGCAGCCAGAAGCTGCGCGGCTGCGGCCGGGTATGTCGGTGGTGGTCAGCATCGATACGGGGGAGCAGCGGTCCTGTGTTGGATCTGGGTGCTAGCGGATTGATGGAGGGACGTCTTTCAGGTGGGTCACCTATTGGCGAGAATGGAAATTGGGTATCACGTTGCACCTTATAGATCAGTCTCTTTCATAGTGGTGTAGCTGCGTTCAAAAAACTTTAAACTACCTACCATTTCTTGTAAGAGCGGCCTGGCCGGAGCGCCGGACCGGCCGCGATGGGGCGCGCTGTGGCCCGAGTTTGGAGTTTGTTTGTTGTGATTTAAATACTGGGGCCGCTGCGCGGCCCATCGCGGCACTAGGCCGCTCCTACACCGGATATGTACATAAACGAAATGGCAAACAACAGCCAGCAATAAAACTCATACTCGATCTTGATCTTGATCTTGATCTTGATCTTGATCTTGATCTTGATCTTGATCTTGCTTTGGCTTTTGATCTTGCT